>CAZSBC010000023.1:0-27872 GCA_964605195.1 uncultured Spirochaetales bacterium
GAAAATTAAGTCAAAAATAGTTTGAGTGTACATTCGGTGGGAAGTTCAGATTAATAATGGAAGAAAACCTTTAAAGATCATTGACATTAATTATACGCTACAGATTTCATGATAATTGATACATTATTTGGTAAGAGTTTACCACTGTTAGGGTCGGGAGTAATTAACCAATAATAGTCAGGAAGAAAGAACCATTGAGAGTCGGTTTCAACCAAGTCGAATTAAAATAACCAAACCTGCCAAGATTCTTGTTATCTAAACTTCACAAAGTTCAACTCGATCTGTTCTCGATCAGAACCTCGATGGCTCTGCCCTGAAAACGTCATACAGATGGCCTTATCCCTCAGCCTATCGATGGTTCATTCAAGAGCATCATCTTCATCAAACAGCTCGGGCAGACGCCTCAATTGCTGTCGTGAAAGGGGGAGCCTTCGCTCAAGCTCGGCAATAACGACTTTGCCGAACATAGCTATAACATCTTCCACTGCTTGTGTTAGAATGTCCTGAGTAATATCTTGGGACATGATTTCTCCTTTACTTGGCAGATTTGGTTATCCATCAGTATAGGGTCTCATGTCCCTTTTGTTATGGTTATTTTCACTTGCCTTGAATTGGTTGTTTCTATCCGACTATTTGTGGTTGTTTACTCCCGACGCCAACACAATATAGTGTTGAAAACTGGGAAACCGTTAATAAAGAAGATACAATAATAGCCAGAGGTCTTAGGAATAGTGTTTTTTTAAAAAAATAAAGGCAGAAAAAGACCATAAAAAAGCCACTCCAACTAAGGAATGGCTGTTTAATACTGGGCAGTAGCAGATTTGAACTGCTGACTTCTACCGTGTCGAGGTAGCACTCTCCCGCTGAGTTAACCGCCCGGATGCACCGAGGAAAAACATGGAAGTCAAGCTCTTGAAGTATAAGACTGTTGAAAAGCATTGGTGAAAAACATGATGCATAACACGGTGCAGGATGTAGTATACAGAAATAGAAAGTTTTGTCCAGAGCTTGTCTCCATCATTCTCAAGGTTTACTATTGGACCATGATTGAGCAGTTTTCCAAACGGATCTATACCATAAAAAAGTTCTATTACCACGCAGGTCTCTTCTTTTCCTGTTCCAGCCAATACCGGAAGGCAGACAAAAAAGAGAACCTGGATCCGCAGTTCGTAGAACGCATCATGCTTGCCGTAACCCAGGTCAATGGATGCCGTCTGTGCAGCTTCGCCCACACTAGAATTGCACTTGAACGGGGAGTTGATAATGATGAGATAGCCCAGTTACTTGGCGGTGATCTCGAAAGCGCACCCAAGGAAGAGTACGTTGCCCTGCTTTTTGCCCAGCATTACGCAGAAACCGGGGGGAATCCTGATACAGCGACCCTGCAGAACATGATATCTATCTACGGAAAGGAGAGAACCCTTGCAGTTCTTTACCATATCAGGGCAATCATGTTCGGCAATTTATACGGAAACAGCCTTGACGGATTCTACCATCGCATTCGGGGACGCGGATCAAAAGCAAGCTCCCCGTTCAGGGAGCTTGTCATAATCCTGGGAATTGTTCCCGCAGCACCGCTGCTGCTCATCTACAAAGTCATCAGAAAGGTTATCAGGCAGGAGGACCGCCTGTACCGAACCATTCAGAATTTGGAATGATCACCCGTCATCACCGATGGCATCCACCGGGCAGACCTCCATGGCCATCCTGCAGGCCTTCACCTCTTCACCGTCAGAGGGCTGCTTGAATACATAGGCGTTTTCCGTATACTCATCAAAATCGAAATTGTCAGGCGCCTCTTCCAGGCAGGCATTACATGCAATGCACGTGTTGTCCACATAGAACTTACCTGCAACATTCTCGGTGTGCTTGTCGAATTTGTCTGCCATATAAGCCTCCTTTCATACAATAAACAGAACCCTGCATGTTTTATTGTCAGAAACTTATCTTATCGGTTACCTAAGAACACGTTACATTCCGTGTAACGTCAGCCCCCCCTTACCTAATTATACCACCGGTAATGCCGTTGTAAAGAGTACAATATTTCCAATATTGGTATTGTGGAATTAGCGAGCTGGTTTAGTGGGAAAAGAAGTATACCTCGTGATTTATACCGGTGATGCCGACATGGGCTCCCCGGGCAGTCGCGGGAGATTCGGGATGCGCCAGCAGCCATTTGTTCTTCATCCACAGGGAGCCGACCGGTTTTTTGGAGAGGGGCGTGTTGGTGCCCCTGGGAAGGATGATCACCGCGCTGAAGGGGTCGGCACTCACACGGCAGGGGGCCAGGTGCAGCGTCGTTCCATACAGCTCTACGCACTCTCCCCTGCAGAGCAGGAAGAACTCAGCCATTCGGGAATCCCACTGCTCCCCGGCATTGCCCAGGGCAACATCCTGCAGTCGGCCAAGGACAAGCACCTGGTCCGTGACCGCAACGAATATCTCGCTTGTCCTATGGTACTCCATCCCGTTCATGCGGGTGTTGTACCCGTAACAGCAGCCGGCCTGAAGCTCTGCCTCACCGTAGACAACATCCTGCAGAAACCTGAAGTCGGCAGTGGTTTCCATACTGCTGTCAGAAGCAATATACTTCGTCTCACCCGACTCCAATCCGGCAGGAAGCAGCCGGGCCAGTTCAAGAAGATCTCCGGAAAGAGGGGCATCGATTACCCGGCCATACCTCCTGAAACGGGAATCGCTGCTGGCCAGGATCTCCTTGTCCGGGTTGGCCTCCTGAAGTCGCGCAAGGAGACTCACAGCTTACCAACCTCTTCAAAAAGATCCCTGTATTGTGAATATTTTCGATAAAATACCGGAATTTTCCCGATCGGCGCATCAACCGTAACCTCTTTACCACCCTCAAACACCACCCCGCTCCAGAGGTGCACCCAGGTTTCCCCAGGCAGATACACCTTCCAGCGGGTACGCTGCTTCCTGATCACCGGGGCAACCAGCAGGTCCTCACCATAGAGATACTGGTAGGGTTTCCGCTTCAGCTCATCCAACTCCTCAGGATAATGCAGGACCGGAACCCGCTGCGGGGGAAGCCCCTGTTCCTGGTATTCCCGGCTGACCGCCTCATGGTAGGGCTTCAGTCTGGTAAAGACCTCAACCATCCGGGCAATATGCCGGATAGCCGCATCATCCCCGGCAATCTGCACATTGCTCTCAGGCCGGTTACCCTCATGCGAACGCATCATCTGGGTAAAGGCCGCATACTCGGCCCAGCGAATCAGCAGCTCGGAGCTGCGCTTCTTATAGGCCAGTGTCGTGTAACCCCCGATATCGGAATGGGAGTATCCTACCCCACTCATACCGAGTGAGAGCGAACCCATGATCGCCGACGGAAGCCCGTCCTCCCGGCTCCAGTCCACCAGCTGGTCGCCATTCCAGTTCATCGAAGTATAGCGGGATGCCCCGGTGAAGCCGGCCCGCATGAAGTAGATGATCTCGTCAGTTTTTCCCGCCTCTGCCACCACCTCCGCATTCAGCCGGGCCCACTCTACAGGATAACGGTTGTGATACGTCAATCCGCTCTCACCCGATGAAAGCTGTCCGTCATGCGGAATCATCTCACCGAAATCAGCCATCCAACCGCTCATCCCAATATCGATCATGTTCCGCTTGAGAATGTCCTTCAGCCAGGTAACCGCCTCCTCATTGGTAAAATCAATCAGGACAGCGGGATCAAAGGGAACATAGACCATATAGGGAGTGCCGTCTTGATGCGTGACCACATACCGCTTCTCAATCGCCTCATCGTACATTGCAGAACCGGGCGTCAGAAAGGTATTGGTATACCCCAGATAGCGAATCCCCATGGAACGTAGCTTCTTGATATATTCCGGCAGATCGGGATAGAGCGTACTATCGTACTCCCACGCCCACTTGAGCTGACTGCCAAATTTTGTCTTGCGGCGCCCCTCCCAATCCTGACACCAGAGAGCCGACACCTTCATACCACCATCACGCACCCGCTGCAGCTTCTCATCAACCGTCCTGCTTCCACCCTGGACACCAAGGACCAGCCCGTCATATATCCAGTCGGGAAGAACCGGCTGCCTGCCAAGCAGCAGGCTCAGCCCCGAGACAGCATCCTTCAGCGACGGGGAAACTCCCACCGTAATCGAATCGGGAACCTCCCAGCAGTAGATGGAGTAGTAGTCATGGTGCTTGAAATCAAGCTCACTGTAGGCCGAGGAGCCTAGGGCATAGAAATTCCCACTGGTTGTCACCCAGCAGGGCATACTGTAGTAGGTATTGTACCAGTGCGGGACATGGCCCGTCTTGATGGCAAACCCGATGGTCAGCGGATCGAAACGCCGGCCAACCCCCGGTTCCGAAAGCCATACCGGCAATACCGTCCCCCTCAGGTCAAGCTTGCCAAGCTGCTCACCGCCTCCGAAGACATGGTCATCCGGATCGGCAGACAGGTGTATGCGAAACCGGTTGTACTGCTTGTTCCCAGTCTCCGGCTGTATGGTGAGCAGCGAATCCTCCAGGGAAATGTGCAGCCTAACAGAATCGCTGAATTCTATCGTACCGGAGCTCTTCTCGACAGCCTGAACGCTGAACTGCTTCAACGGCTTCATGTTCAGCATCCCTTCCCGTATCTTGAAGAACCCAGATTTCGACTCAATGAGCGGTTCCGCCGAACCAATCTCGACACAGGGCCTCTTGAGAGAATGCTCCAGCACCACCCTGCCGGCTACAGAGACGGAAAACCCGTTACCCGATTCCCTGATCTGCAGCCCCGAAAGCTGCCCGGTCTGCTCTTCCATCACTCAACCACCTTCCAGCCCTTAATTCTGGCATATACCCTGAAGGGTTCAACAAAGTTACCATACACCACGGATGCGTGATGCGCGATACCGTTATCGACAACCGACTGCAGGACCTCCGATACCGGTTTGGTGAAACGGGCCTTCATGTAGGTGCCCCGCAACTCCTTCTCCATCGGAATCACCGAACCGGAAGCAAGCAGCACACGGTACTCCGTACCGGCGGAATCGAACCTGGCAACCGAGACATCGCCGTTCTTCAGGACAAAATCAGCCGTGACCCCCTTGCCTCCGGCGAAGTAGGTGGAAAGGGAGCGGTTGCACTTCCCGTCCCACAGGTTGCACGGTGCCACACCGCAGTGCCACAGCAGGGCGAAGTCCTCCTCGATATTGACCTGCGAAAAGTCAAAGAGGTAGGGAGTCTCGGCCCCAACAGCCCGGTGGGCAACCATGGAGATAGCCCCTTCCACATCACCTTCACAGGCAAGGATCAGCCCCTCGCTCTGCAGAATGGACATCGACGCACAGGGGGAAGTTCCGAACTCAGCAGCAAATTCCGGCCAGCAGCGGATAGCAAGAGCCGTAAGCTGCTGCTCCTGCATGAAACCGTGGAACTTCTCACTCAGCTCAGCCACCTTGCGTATCTGGAACTCAGAGAGCTCCCCGGTATCGAATATTTTATCTATCTGCTTCAGACGCCGGGAGACCCCCTCCTCGGTAACCGGAAAATTCCACACTTGCTGCAGCTCAAAGTGATCAATGAGAATCCCCATCTCCTCATACACGTTGAGATCGTATACCCCCAGGTTGAAGAACCCCTTGGCACGGTAGCCGAGAATCCCGATATGGGCACGTTTCAGCGCCGCGTCGATACGTACGGCATCAAGCCACACCTCATCAATCGAATCCCCGATATGGGCAGTATAGTTACGCACCCCGCCCTTGTAGAGATTGGAAGCATTGAGGTTCACTCCGCAAACCGAATTCAGTCGAATCTTTCCCCCGTTGTAGGGCAACTCGTTCAACCCCCAGAGCAGCAGTGGCTTGCGGAGGATTTTGTCTACCTCCAGGACAAGATGCCCCAGATGAAACGTTCCGCTGATAACAGCCAGGCCATCTATATCCTCCCCGGCAAGCTGCAGGGCCGCGGCCCTGGCCTCCTCCGGCTCTATGACCAACCCCTTGACGGCACAGACCTCCACCGCCTCCAGGGATTCGAGCCCCTTGAGAATATCATCATACAGCCCTTCAGCCGCAGTATAATCGAAGGTCTTCCGTGCCAGGCACATGACTCCAAGTCGTACATTCTGCTTCATCTTCCAGTCCTTTTTTGTTGTAGTTTGTTATTTACTTACATTATGTAAGTAAATCACGAAAACCTGCTCCTGTCAATATTCCCGGCTTGTTCCCGGTTGCATTATCGGCTGATTATCCTGCCCTCCGCAGCCGATCTGCGGGCATTCAGGGCCCATTTCAGGGACTCTATCCCATCGTCGATACCGGCAATCTGATCCAGCCCGTAGAGTACCCGTTCAGCAAAGATCTTCGTCAGCTCCCTGATATTCCACGGCTCGGTAGCCTCCAGGCCCCAGCGCCAGCGCTGCACCTGCTCCGGCGGCATATCGGGAGTACCAAGGCATACCAGCCCGAGGTAATCCGTCTGCCCGTCATCAAGCAAGGAGACAGGGGCATCCTTCAGGGAGCACCAGGCTGTGCCCTTCGTCCCATGCACGCTGATCTGCAGGCTGAAATCAAACCCGGTGAGGATGTGGGAGAGCTGGAACACTCCGCCATCTATATAGGTCCCGTTTATATAGGCTATGTTCTCAAATTCGACCTCGGGGAGCATACCCTGCTCGGTAACACACTGCACTGAATCTATCTCCCTGCCGGTGACGAAACGGGCCAGGTCAAACCAGTGACAGGTCTCCTCGACAATGAGCCCGCCGGAGCGCTTCTCATCCTGGATCCAGTCCTGCCATTTGTCCCTCCTGAAGGGAGTCCTGAAATGGTGCAGGGAGAAGCCCCTGATCACCCCGAGATCCCCAGAGGCAGCCAGTTCCTGCAGCTTCATGACGGCAGGGTTCACCCTGAACTCATACCCCAGGCCAAAGGACTTTTCGGAATTCATGACAGCATCGCTGATTCTGAAGGCCTTATGCAGGTCAATATCGATCGGTTTCTCCAACAGCAGGTGCTTACCACTCCTGATAACCATATCGGCATGCTCGGCATGCAGGTAATCGGGAGTACAAATACTCACGATATCAATTTCGGGGTCACTGACAATCTCTTCCAGCCGGTCGGTAGCCTTCACCCCGATATCTTCCCACCGATTTTCAAGAAGATCTCCGCCAAACAACGGCTTCAGGCTCAGCATGCTGCCGGAGGAAAAAGTCCCCCCAACCGAAGCAAGCCGTTCGGGTAGCAGATCACAGACCGCAGAGAGCTCCGTGTAGGGACTATCAAGATACCCGGCGACATGCGCCATGCCGATCCCCAGGCCAACCACAGCAGCCTTCATTCCACACCTCCTCTTTTCAGGAAGAACACCAGCGCATTCCCGTGCATGATCCGTGCAAGCGCCTCCCCATTGACACGCAGACCCTCCACCGTCGGGAACCGCTCCCGTGACCCGGGATAGGGATTGTCCAGCTCTTCACCGGTGGCGAGAAACCGCTCTATGCGCCTGATCGTAGCTGCCGTCTCATCCAGCGAAGGCATACTACCAAGCCCCCCATAGGAATCGGGAAAGAAGAGCGCATCGGACCCGAAGAGCACTTGAGTGCTGTTCCGTTTGAAGAACGATCTTGCCTGACGGCCCTCCTGTGCCAGAACGGCATAGAACCATCGACCCGGGGCCGTATCGGTATATAAGTTAGGATGTCTAACCAATATACTGCTCAGCTCATCCAGCCTGTCGGCAAGGAACATCAGATGGGCCACAATGAAAGTTACTCCCGGATTCCGTTCTACACAGTAGATCAGGTCATCAATATATCGGTCAAAGGGCGAATACTCCTCTCCCGAGCAGGGGCCGCCAGCCTCCCAGAAATCGGGGGGATCAGCCACATGGTAGAGAACCGGCATCCGCAGCTCCCCGGCGGCAGCAAAGGCCTCCTGAATACCTGGGTCACGCACATCACGGCTGAAGAGCCTTTCGGCAAGCGGCTTTCCCAGCCAGACCTTCAGCCCGGAAAATCCCTGCCGATATAAATTATTAACCTGTTCACTGTATGGCTGCAGAACCCTGCCGTTCCCGTCCTGCCGGTGATCAAGCGCCCCGAAGGCAAACCAGCGATCAGGATCCTGCCTTACCGCATGAATCACCTCCGTATTGTAAGTGCCTTCGCGGCGGTTCAGATCGGGAAGGGAGACCAGAGCGCCCCGCTCTATTGCGAGCCTGTCAGCAAGTGCTTGAAAATCGGGGTACTTTTCTCTGTCACAGAAATGAATATGAAAATCAATCATACGCTATCTCAACGCAAAATCGGGCAGCTCAGCAACAATCGGGGTCACTGTGTACTGCACATCCGGATGGCTCCTAGCCAGCGTGATAGGAAACTCCGGAGTCGGGTCCATACAGAGCGCCTTGCGCAGCACAGCGCTCTGCCAGGGCCTGTTGCAGTAGATTCGCAGCTTCTCAGCCCCCAGGATCTGCCGCATCCCGATCGTAACCGCCTGGAGAGGTATTTCTTCATACGCCCCACGAAGGGCCGTATTGGAATTTATTGCAATGGTCTCCCGGGCAAGTTCCACCACCCTTGAGGGAAGCATGGCGAACTCCTCTGCCGATATCTCACCAGCTGGCATCGGTTCATTGAAAGCAAGGTGCCCCACTATGCCAACCCCGGCATGACAGAGATTAATACCACCCATATCTTCTATTCGTTTATCAAATTCAGATAAATTATCCGCTTCAGGAAAGTATATCTGTTGCCTGAACAGCTTCATCTCCGGCGGCATCGGCTCAATCAACTCCCGTTGAACGAAACCCCGGAAGGAGAGCGGGCTTTCTATATCGATCCACCGCCCCTCGGGGGTAAGATACTCATCCATGAAGAATATATGCAGCCTGGATAGATCTAGAGGCCTGCGCTTAAGTAGCGTGATAAACCGCCGGTACTGGAAAACCGGCCCTACCGGCAGGATACAGCAGGTATCTTTCCCGCTGTTGTTATTGGCCTCTATCTCATCATAAAGAGAAAAGGCCATGTGGTAGTAGAGATCCGTGTCACTCTCCACCACCTCAATACGCCTGCCGCTTACCCGGGCAAGCTCTGGAACGTCAAATCTGTAAAAAGCTTTCATTACCGGCACCTTTTGTTAACACGTTCACTATTACGAACCGCCACACAGTCCTGCAAGGCCAAAATCTTACTTAACATGGTAACATGCTACCCCTTCACAGCCCCGCTGGTCAGCCCACTGATAATCTTGTCATGCAGAAAAACATAGACCAGAATTGTGGGAATCATGGTGATCACGATTGCAGCCAGCATACTGGTGTAATCCACAACGAACTGGCTTCTGAAAAACCTGATTCCAAGCTGCAGCGTACGGGCAGCTTCTGAAGAGGTCAGCAGCATGGCATAGATGAACTCATTCCAGCAGAAGATGAAGACAAATGTCCCTGCAGTTACCAGTCCCGGCTTTGTCAGCGGAAAGACCACCCTGGTAAACCGCTGGCTGAAACTGCAGCCGTCAATAACGGCAGCCTCCTCAAGCTCTTTCGGAAGGGACCCCATGAAACCGTGGATGAGGAAGACCGAGATGGGGATATTTATAGCCGAATAGGTTATTATCAAACCAAGCAGCGTGTCATAGATTCCCAGTGTGTTGATGATCTTGAAATAGGGAACCATCAGCGCAATTATCGGGATCAGTACTCCTGCCACTATTATATTAAGCAGGGTATTCTGAAAACGGAACTTCTCGCGGGATATTGCAAAAGCTCCCATCGATGCGATGAGTGAGTTCAGCACCGTGGTACAGGAAGCAACAATGATTGAGTTGAGAAACAGCCAGGGAAGTCCGGCCATGGACATCGCATTGGCATAATTCGACCACATCCACTCCTTGGGAAGACTGAAGGTCTGCGTCTCAAACTCGAAGTTTGTCTTGAAGGATGAGAGTACCAGCCAGACAAGCGGCAGAAAGGTCAATGCCAGAAAGATGATTATGTATGCCCACTTCCCGGTCTTGGCCAGGATCTTTAGAGGAGCAGCAGTTCCGGTTCGATTCAATGCAGTTTTCATTTTACCCCTCCCTTACTGAACAGCATCAGATGCGCTTGCATTTCGTCCCAGCAGCCATCTGAGAAAGGCGATCACGGCGCCTCCGGTGATAATCAGGATGGTCCCGATCGCATTGGCCTCACCAAAACGCAGGGCCTCAAGATTCCGATAGAGAATGATACCCATTACCGAAGTCCTGTGGGCAGGTCCCCCGTTGGTCATCAGGTAGGTGGACTCGAAATGCCGCATGCCATAGGCCATGGCAAGCGTCATGGTAGTCACCAGAATACCCCGCAGCATCGGTATCGTTATATGGAGTTCCTGTCGGAAGGTGTTAGCCCCGTCGATCTCTGCAGCTTCATAGAACGATTCCGGAATGCCCATCCTGGAAGCCAGAATGACAATCATGAAATACCCGATATAGAAGAGCTGCTGGATGATGACAGCCGGAAAGGCCGTCTCAAACTCTCCCAGCCAGTTATGGGTCCAGGACTCCAGCCCGACTGCCCTGAGCAGCCCGTTGAGCATACCGAACTCGGCATTGTAGATTGCCAGCCACATCATTGCCAGAGCTACCTGGGAAATGACGTTTGGCAGGAAGTAGATTGTCCTGAAGGTTTTCCAGCCCCGCGGTTTTCGGGCCAGGATCATCGCCATCCCTGCTGCAAGCGGTATCTGCACAAGTCCCAGAATGAGCGCCCAAAGAATGTTGTTCTTGAATGACAGACGGAAGTTCTCACTCTGAAACAGGTTGGTGTAGTTGGTGAACCACTGAAACTGCATTGCAGTTACTCCGTTCCACTTAGTTAGGCTGGTTATCATGACAAAAACAAGCGGGTAGACAAAGTAGACCGAGAAAAGAGTCAGCACGGGGAGCAGAAACAGAAGTATCTGTTTCCAGTTCTTATTTCTCTTTGACATACTATACCT
This sequence comes from uncultured Spirochaetales bacterium, assembly GCA_964605195.1. Taxonomy (GTDB): domain Bacteria; phylum Spirochaetota; class Spirochaetia; order JABMQR01; family JABMQR01; genus CAZSBC01. The sequence continues at coordinate 10,949 of CAZSBC010000023.1, forward strand.
CTGAAAGAAAACGAGCCCGGCGTTAAGCCAGGCTCTGATTGGTGTAACAAGATAACTGCTGGCTGTAAACGTGACTGCATAGAACGTATCAAATACTGCAGCAGTCAATAAACATACTTCAGCGTTTACCCTCTGCCTACTTGATTGAATCAGCAATCTGCTGCAGGAACTCCGCAGGAGTTGCCTTACCCAAAGCCATCTTTGCCAGGGCCTGACCAAACTCGGCTACTGTATCGGTAGCATAGTTGAACGCAAAATGGGTGGTTACAAAGGATGCCTTTCCAACAGAATCCACAAAGCTCTTCTGCAGGGGATCAATCTCTTCGTCTGCTCCCATCTCATACTTCACTGCAAAAAGTGCTCCGGAATCCATTGATACAGCCTTAACATTTTCAGGAGTGGTCATCCATTGCATGAAGGCAAGCACTGCCTCTTCTTTCTTGGCATCATCGGTATAGGCAGCACTCAGGTTGGAGAGCGGGAAGCCGATCTGTCCACCGGGATAATCACCGACTGCAGGAAGTCCGGCAACTGCAGTGTTTTCATACACTTCAGGAGCATCTCCACGTACACGTCCGATGTACCAGGGACCGTTGATGAACATAGCCGTTCTGCCGGCCAGGTAGTGACCGCCGGAAACTCCGGCATCTCCACCGACAGCGTCTTTCGTGGTGTTTCCGTCCGAGTACATACGCAGCAGCAGTTCTGCAGCCGATTCAAAGGCAGGATCAGTAATCGGTCTGGCCCAAACATCCGGTCCGCCAAAAGCGGCAGCAAGGTGGGAGAACCACAGCATACTGGTCCAGGCATTGGTTCCACCGGTCATCTGGCTGGTGGGAACAACACCGGCAGCTTTCAGCTTGTCACAGATCATCCAGAAATCATCCATGGTTTCGGGGAACTCGCTAACTCCAGCCTTAGCCATCAGGGCTTTATTGTACCATATGGGGGTTACTGCAATCTCGTAGGGAACCGACTTTGTCTCTCCTTTGATTGTTGCTCCGGCAACTGCTCCTCCTACAAAGACCTCTCCCCAGTCGCCTGCCAGTGCATCTGAGAAATCCATCAGGAGATTCTCCCCTTCGTAGAACGAAAACATCGTTGGCTCAGGGGCAAACACAAAGAGGTCCGGAGCCGCACCTGCAGCAATCTGGGCATTCAGCTTGGTCCTGTACCCGTCATAATCCGGGTTCTCTTCGATATCGACCTGATAAGTCCCGTCATTGATTTCGTTGAATTCATCGACAAGCCGAGCAACTTCGCTGGCCTTTGAGTCTTCACCAACCCAGATAGTCGGCCAGCTCAGCACAACTTCACCGGTCTCTTCTGCACTTTGCGCAAAGAGAAAAGCTGGTAGTACAACAGCCAGTACGAAACATACTGTAAGAATCTTTTTTCCCATAATATTCACACTCCTTCAATAAAATAATATTACTTACACTATGTAAGTAAACCATGCAAATTATTACCTGTCAACTCAAAACTGCGTAAAAAGCGGTAGAATCCCTGCTCATTGCTACGGAGTGGTAAAATAGTCCTCGAAGACCAGCTCAGCAGCACCACGCCCTGCCTCAACTGAGTCGTATACATCACTGTATACGGCAATATCATCTGCCTGGCAGAAAAAATCCCTACTCAGATTCTTTCGAACCTCTTCGGCATACACCGCTGAAATATGGGGAAAGCGTGTCATTATCAGGAAGCTGTCCGGGGAGAATATCCTGTTGAGGCTTCTCATCTCCACACTGAGCAGTTTCCCCTTCTGACGAACCAGCGCAAGGGCGGTATCATCTCCATCTCCCAGCAGCTGATCAAGTTCCGGGAGCGTTGCAATACCGAGGATCTCGGCAGCCTCCTCCAGCAGCACCTGTTCCGATATATAGGCCTCCAGGCAGCCCTGCGTCCCACAGACACACTCCGGACCATGCATATCAATGGACGAGTGTCCGATCTCCATAGCCGTCCTGCCCTGGACGAGCAGCAGATTCCCTTCTGATATAAACGCTCCGCCGACTCCGCTGCGGATCAGGACCGTAATCAGGGATTTGGAATCCTTCGCAACTCCGCGTCGGTAGGCATTGACGGCAACCACGCTGGCGTTATTGCTGACAAATACCGGGATATCGAATGCCTTCTCCAGCATCGCCCGCAGCGGCAGGCTCACCATGCCCCTGATACGGCCATAGAAGATGATCTGACCCTCCTCCGTATCGATCCGCCCCGGAGCGCCCACCCCTATGCCAAGAATCCTGCTCCGATCAATGCCGGTGGCCCTGATCGCCTCATTGAGGAGCTCGGTAAGGGTGGGAACAAGTATTGCTGCCTTGTCAATATTCACATTGGAGAGGGTTTTCTCGTAGATTACCTGCCTGGTGAAATCTGTGATGATTATTGCTATCTGACTTGCCCAGAACTCAATACCGACCGTGTAGTGCGCCTCCGGGTTCACCACATAGTAGACCGGTTTACGGCCCTTTTTTTCCACCTGTTTGCGATGCTGCTCCGAATAGGGAGCCATCTTGATCAGCCCCCGTCCCTCAAGGTAACTGAAGATCCTCAGGACCGTCGGTGCTTTCAGTCCGGTAAATCCCACCATCTCCGATTGTGAGACGCCTTTGCTTCTCTGGATTGCCTTGAGGATGAGTTTCTCATTCTTCTGCCGGACATCCTCACTTCTCAGAGGGGTATCATGTTTTTTCATCACCTACTCTTTTTGCAGATTTCTTCTGCGGGAGTTTATAAGCCGCTCTTTACAAAGAATCTATAACATGCTAGCTTTACTTACACTATGTAAGTAATTATAGCAAGGAGTCTTCAATGACGCAAGAAAAAGAGTGGGAACTTGTAGAAAAAGCCCGCGAAGTGCGAATCAACACCCTTAAATGCATAGGGAAACTCGGTGTCGGACATGTGGGTGGGGCTATGTCGGTGGTGGATGTCCTCACATACCTCTACTACCATGAGATGGATGTCAACCCGGAAGACCCGGCTTACCCTGATCGTGACCGGCTAGTCCTTTCCAAGGGCCATGCGGGACCAGCGCTCTACAGCATCCTTGCGATGAAGGGCTTCTTCCCCATGGAGTGGCTTGATACGCTCAATGTGGGCGGGACAAACCTGCCAAGTCACTGTGACAGAAACCGTACTCCCGGCATAGATATGACCACCGGTTCTCTGGGACAGGGCCTTTCAGCCGCTGTCGGTATCGCACTGGCCTGCCGGTTAGATAAACGCTCCTCCCGGGTATTTGCCATCATCGGTGACGGTGAGTCGCAGGAGGGCCAGATCTGGGAAGCCGCCATGACCGCCGCGATGTACCGGGTAAGTAATCTCATCTGCTTCACCGACTTCAATAAAATGCAGATAGACGGTATGACGGCAGAAATCATGAACATTGAGCAGCTTGAGGAAAAGTGGTCCTCTTTCGGCTGGTATACTCAGCGAATCAATGGTCATGACTTTTCCGCCATCGGGGGGGCTGTTGCTGCCGCAGGGGAGATCAAGGACAAACCCTCGATGATTATCCTTGATACCGTCAAGGGTAAGGGCTGCACCTTTGCGGAGGGCAAGGTCGGAAGCCACAACATGCCGGTAACGCCTCAGCAGCTGCAGGAAGCCCTGGCTGCTCTTGAATCTGCCGGAGGGAGGAACTGATATGGGAAAAGATATGCGAGAAGTCTATACTGAAACACTGATTGCGCTGGCTGAGAAGGATGACCGTATCTGCGTCCTCGAAGCCGACCTGATGAACGCGACAGGAACACGGGCCTTCCGGGACGCCTTTCCCGACCGGGCCTTCGATGTCGGCGTATCGGAAGCCGATATGGTGGGAGTTGCCTCCGGCCTGTCGGCCGAGGGAAAGATTCCCTTCGCAGCCTCCTTTGCCACCTTCGCTGCACGGAGAACCTACGATCAGTTCTTTCTCTCGGCAAACTATGCCCGCCTCAACGTCAAGCTTGTCGGCACAGACCCGGGGATCACCGCCCTCTATAACGGGGGAACTCACATGCCGTTCGAAGATATCGGTCTGATGCGTCTGATACCCGACCTCACCATCGTCGAGCCCTCTGACATCGTCTCCTGTGAAGCCCTGGTCAGGGCGGTGGCCGAACATGAGGGCTGTGTATACCTGCGGTTGCACCGTAAGGGATCACAGGCCATCCACCGGGAAGGGCAGGAGTTCAGCCTCGGAAAGGGTGTAGTATTGCGGGACGGAAGCGACATAACCCTCATAGCAGCCGGCTTTGTCATGGTACCGGAGGCCCTCAAGGCTGCGGACCTTCTGGCTGCGAAGGGAGTGTCGGCAGCCGTGATAGATATGCATACCGTAAAGCCGCTTGATGAGGAGCTGGTGCTGAAGTATGCCGAAAAGACGGACGCCGTCGTAACCTGTGAAAACCACTCCGTGGTAGGGGGACTCGGCGGGGCTGTCGCGGAAATGCTCTCTGAACAGCGACCAACCTTCATGGGCAGGATCGGTTCCAGGAATAAGTTCGGGGAGGTTGGTGATTATGATTACCTGATACATAATTATGAACTCACCGCCGGGGATATTGCCGCAGAAGCACTTGAAGTACTGAAGAGGAGAGGATAATTATGGCTGAAAAGATCACTATCGCAATAGCATCCGACCTGTCGGGGTTCCCGCTGAAATCAGAGGTCGTTTCGTACCTGCAGGGACGGGAGGATATCGAGGTAATTGATTTCGGGATCGAATCGGCAGATGCCCCCAGGCCCTACTCCCAGCAGGCTCCCAAGGTAGCCAAGGCCATACAGAACGGGGAGGCCGACCGGGGGATCCTGATCTGCGGAACCGGCCAGGGCATGGCCATTGTGGCCAACAAGTTCAGGGGCATCTATGCCTGCGTTGTCGACAGCGTCTTTTCGGGTGAACGGGCCAAGATCGTGAACAACGCGAACGTGATCACCATGGGCGGCTGGATCACCGCTCCCTTCCTCGGCGTACAGATCGTTGAGGCATGGCTGAGCATGGCATTCACCCAGAAGATGGAATTCAAACGAGATTTTCTCACCGAGCAGTTCGGAGTCGTACAGGGAATAGAGGCTGAGAATTTCAAATAGCGAACATACACGGTAGGAGGGGAGGCGCTCCCCGCCTACCTGTCAATCCTTCTCATGGCCCTTTTCACGAACTGATCTATCATACCGGCATCGTGTACCTGTACCAGGACAACTCCCGATCCAATAATCACAGCGGCAGCTATCTGCAGGCCGAACAGCACCTCATCAAGCACAAGCGCCCCGAAGAGCAGCACGAATACTGGGGGAAGGTTGCCGTACACAGCCACCCTGGTGCTGCCGATCCGCCGGATCGAGCTATTCCACAAAAGATTCGCCAGGAACAGGCCGATAATGCCTGAGAACAGTATCATAACCCAGGTAATCAATGAGAGCCCGGCATAGTCGAAGGTAAGGAACCTCCGGTTGAGGAGAGCGCCAAAGAGCACCACCGCCATCACAACGGCAACCGAAGTCACCTGGGCAACGGAATACCTGCGCATGTAGGGCCTGAGAAAGACAGTGTTCACGGCAAAGAAGAGTTCCGCGAGCGTGATGAAGAGTATGCCCTTCAGGGTCGTCCCGCCGCCGGCAGCACCGTCTCCTCCTGACAGCACGGAGATACTGATGATTCCTGCCACCGTTACCAGTACCCCTGTAAATGCCAGCGGGGTAACGGTGTCGGTTTTCGCTATTCGATTGATCAGCACCAACCATACCGGCATGGTAGCCACCATGATACCGCTCACAGGAGCTGACACTCCGTGAACTCCCAGCGGAAACAGCAGCTGGAACCCGGTAAACCCGATCAGCGCAATGCCGGCAATCTGCAGCAGGTCACGCAAGACAAAGGGCCGGTATCCCGGCATCCACCGTGCTGCAATCAGCACAAACGGCAGCACGGCTGCCAGCCGTATCCCGTTGAACATCCAGGGATCTATCTCCCTGTAGGCAATCTTCATGGCAATATTGTTGAAACCCCAGATAAGCGTAGCGAGCACAACCATGATATGGGAGCGTATCCTGCTTCCATCAGGCTGCTGTGTCACATCTGCTCCTCATCGGCATGATAGCTGCTGCGGGTAAGCGGGGATGACATGACCCAGTCAAAGCCCAGACTGCGGGCCGTTTCCGCCCACCAGTCGAATTTCTCCGGGGTAACGAATTCCGCCACCTCAAGGGAATCCTTCGAGGGACGCAGGTACTGTCCCAGGGAGATGCGGTCGCAGCCGGCCTCAAGGAGATCCCTCATCACCCGGATCACCTGCTCCTCCGTCTCCCCCAGTCCCAGCATCAGGGAGGACTTGACCGGAAGCTCAGGCCATCTCTTGCGGGCTTTGGCAAGCAGGGTAAGGGAGCGGGTATAATCGCCGCCAGGACGGGCCTTTGCATAGAGTTCGGGTACCGTCTCCACATTGTGGCCGAAGACAAAGGGGCGGGCAGAATCCAGCAGCTCCAGCGCAGCATCCTGGCAGTCGCGGAAATCGGGTACCAGCAGCTCAAAGCGCATCTGGCCATCCCGCTGCCTGCAGGCCTCCATGACATCAGAGAAATGCCGGGCCCCGCCGTCGGGCAGATCGTCCCGGTCAACACTGGTGATGACAAGGTACTTCACCCCGATGCGCTGCGTCATCTCGGCTACCCTGGCCGGTTCTCCCGGATCAGGCGGCAGCGGCTTCCCGTGCCCGACGGCACAGAAGGGGCAGTTGCGGGTGCAGATATTGCCGAGGATCAGCACCGTGGCAGTCCCCCGTGACCAGCATTCGCCCTGGTTTGGGCAGTTGGCATTGGTACATATCGTCTCGAGCCCGAGCTCCTTCAGCGTCCTTGATGTCCTGTTGAATGTGTTTCCGCCGCCGAGATGCTGCTTGATCCAGGGGGGAATCTGGCTTCGTTTTTTCACTACACTCATCACTTCGCCTTCTTATCTGCACCGGTACGGCTGAACTGCGGATTGTTCTGCGGCAGATTGGCAATACAGGAGGCAACGGCCAGCTCTTTGGCAGCCTGCATGTCAATGCGGGCTGTTCCGTTGCTCTCCCGCTCGACGCTGGTCATGACAACCCCGTCCAGCCCGCAGGGAATGATATGGTCAAAGATCGAGAGATCGTTATTGAGGTTGATGGCAATCCCGTGCATTGTCACCCCGACATTGATCTGTACCCCGATCGAGGCAATCTTGCGTTCGTCATTCACCCACAATCCTGGAAAGCCCTTCTTGCGGCGACAGGCTATCCCATAGGAACCGATGAGATCAATCCCGATCTGCTCAAGGTAGTGGACATAGGGCACTACCCTAAAGCCCAGCGATCGAAGCTCCACGATCGGGTAGATGACCAGCTGTCCGGGGTTGTGCGAGGTGGCACCGCCGGCCCTGCGGATCTGCTCCACATGTATGCCCTGTCTGACCAGCACATCGGTTGGCGTGACAAATTTGTTGTCATGCTTCCTGGCGCCCAGTGTGATGACCGGTGGATGTTCCAGCAGCAGGTAGGTATTGGGAATCAGGCTCTCCATGCGGGCTTCCTGCAGCCGTAACTGCAGCTCAAGGGATTTGGTATAGGGAATCGTTCCGCAATCCACAAATACGGGATCGGATTTCTGTTCGGCAAGCACTGCAAGGCACTCTTCCTGCATATCATAATAGTTCAGCATACCGGCATATTCACATATTGCGTGAGTGGTGTCAATAAATGAATTAGCATTCAGTTGCGCTATCCAGCAGCCTCTTCCCGCTTCAGATTACGTGCATTGACCAGGATCAGCACTGCCGTGAAGATGACAGTGAGCACATCGGCTACCGGCTGGCTGGCGATCAGTCCAGTCAGACCGAAATTCCTCGTCAACAGTACGACTAGGGGGACGAGAAAGATTCCTTGCCGTGCCATTGCAAGGAAAGCCGTCTCCCACCCCTTCCCCAGGGACTGGAAAAATACACTGGAAGTATTCTGGAAGCCCAGCAGCGTGAGGGTCGTTGCCAGGAATCGCAGGGCCCTTGCCCCGATGGCAATAACCGCCGGATCTCTCGAAAACAGCCGTACCAGAAATGCGGGAGCCAGAAGAAATACTGCTGCAGCTCCCACACAGACAGCACTGCTGCGTATGAGGGTGACCCGGTAGGCGCAGCGGACGCGATCAAACTGGCGGGCTCCATAGTTGTAGCCGGCTACCGGCTGGAGGCCCTGCCCCATACCGATGTTCACATAGTTGACAACGGCTACTAGCCGGGTAACTATCCCGATGGCAGCAATTGCAGCGTTGCCGAATAGCGCTGCATGGTTGTTCATCACCCCCATCGAGACACTGACCAGCAACTGACGTATGAACGTGGGTATACCTATCTTCATGATTTCACGATAGTATCCCCCGGAGAATCGAAAGAATGAGAGATGAATACGTATGATTCCCCTGCAACAGTGGAAGAAGCGCATCAGGTACAGATTGCTGATGCACTGGGAGGTTATGGTGGCTATGGCGGCTCCGGTGATGCCGAGCCGGAAGACAAACATGAAGAGCGGATCAAGCAGTATGTTAAGCAGCGCTCCAAGCACCATTGCCCTGCCACTGTAGGAGGCTGCCCCCTCTGCCCGTACCACGTTGTTCAGGCACATGTTCAGCATCTGAAAGAGGCTGCCGCCGATAATTATGGAGCCGTATATGACGGCACGATCCATGATCGCATCGGTCGCTCCGAAGAGGGTGAGAATATACCTGATGTTGAGGACTCCGAAAAACCCGAAGAGAATTCCGACTGCGAGGCAGGAGAAGTAGGCCGTTGCGGCAATTGAGCTGGCCTCTTCCGATCTACCGCTTCCAAGATAGCGCGATATCGCCGAACCGGCCCCCGAACCGAACATCAGCCCCAGTGAGGAGACGATGATATAGACCGGGAACATGACTGTGGCGGCCCCGATTGAGGGCGTATCGTTGAGCAGCCCGATATAGATCGTGTCCACGAGGTTGTAGAAGGCAATGGAGAACATAGCTATGATGGCAGGCGTGGAGAGTCGGGTCAGGGTCCTGCGTATGTCGCCGGTACGCAGCAGATCCTCCCTGGACCCGGCAGGCATTCCACCCCCGGGAGACTGCCTTGACTGCATAGGAGTTAATCGAGCGGATTGCCTGAAAGGGGTATCAGCTGGATATCGATATTGGAATCATGTCCTATCTGGTGCAGCTCTTCACGCAGCTCATCAACAACACCCACCGATCTGGCCACAAACTCTATCCGCATCCTGAACATCGGGGAACCGGTAAAGGGCGCAGCCGAGGTATCGGTATCAAGCTCATGGATACTGATCCCCTTGCTCTGGAGCAGGTTGGTTATGGCAAACACCACTCCGGGAGTGTTGAGCGAGAGTGTCTTGATCTGATACGGGATGCCTTCCTGCTGCTGCGGGGCCGGCCTGGTTCTCCTCAGGTCAATATGGAGGTCATCCAGCTCCTTCCAGCACTCACAGTCATCAAGCAGGGTGTCGATATCACTCTCCCGTCCGTCAATGAGCATGATAACCGAAAAGTCTCCTCCGAGACTGATCATGCGGCTCTCCTCGATGTTGCACCCGAACTGCGTTATGACCGAGGTGATATCGCGGACGATACCGACTCGGTCCGGTCCTATGGCTGACAATACAGCATACCCTTTTTTCATACTTCCTCCACACCAAGCCTGTTTGCCTGATTGCTATATTCTACCGGTCAATGTACCCTCTGTCCAGAAACTGAATGTATTGATATTACGCCTTTTTTAGCAAGATCTACTGCATCAGTTCATAGACTGTCCTGAAATCACGCTCCTGCATAGCGCTTGACTGCCACAGGGCATCAAGCCTTATGGCCTGTTCTACCAGCAGGTCAATATCAAAGGATTCTACCGCACTCCACTCTCCGAAGGATACCGGGACTCCGATACTATGATACCAGTCCTTGAGCGCCGCAATTACGGCCTCTCCGTCGACAGTTCCCTGCAGGCTAAGCACCATCCGGCCAAACTGCTGTAGCCGCTTCTCCAGCGCTTCCCGTCGATAGGTGAGATAGGCGGGTATGACAATTGAGAGGCCGGCACCATGGGGCAGGTTGTACACTCCGCTCAGGGGGTGCTCAAGCGTATGACAGGGAATCCCGGCCCCTCTCCAGCCGGCCTTGCCCAGTCCGTTCCAACCCCACGCGCCGGCCCACATCACCGCTGACCGAGCATCGAGACTTGCGGGATCATCATGCAGGATATCCATGGACTCCCTTACAGTGGCACTGAGAGCCAGCGCATACTTTTCCTGGAACGGGCTGTAGGGATCTGTGTGGCTGAAGTAGCCCTCAAGCAAATGGGACATGATATCGACACAGCCGTATGCCGTCTGATCAGGCGGGAGGTGCAGTGTTGTGGCGGGATCAAGACAGGCAGCCTTCGGCAGCAGCAGCGGTGAGCGAACACTGAACTTCTCCTGTGTCTCATCGTTGGTGATCACTGCTGCAGGATTGGTCTCACTGGATGTGGCCGGAAGGGTCTGCACGGCTATGATGGGAATTGCCCGTTGAGGAATTTTCCCGGCAACGAAGTACTCCCAGATAGATGCTCTTGTCGCCTCAAAGCTGCCGATGCTGATCACCTTCGCCTCGTCAATGACACTGCCGCCACCGGCAGCAACGATTACATCCGCTCTGCATTCCTTTGCCTTGACAGCACCCTCCACAGCATGCGAGAGCAGCGGATTGGGGGATACCCCTGAGAATTCAAATACTTCGAGATCATACCCGGCAAAGGCCTTGATAAGCCGGTCATATACGCCGGTACGATGTATGCTCCCCTTCCCGTAGACGAGCAGGACCCGTTTACCGATCTCTGCCGCTTCAGCGCCGGCCTTCTCCACCGCATCGGACCCAAAATGCATGCGTACAGGAAGGTGAAAGCTGAAATTATCCATATGCACTCCCACAAGTCCCGGAATACAGCGTTTTTTTCTGATTCCAAAGGGCTTTTTGTATCAGTTTTATTCCATCCACAAAAAAAGTTATTGAATGGTTACCTCCAGCATAGTATATTAATAGCATCATGAAAACAGCTTCTATTTCAACAAACCAGGAAGACCCTGACCCTCATTTATCCAGCATACGCCCAGTAACGCAGCATATACAGTCCTTATTACGCTCAGAACAGACAACCGGCCGGGGTAAAGCCGGGATATACCGAGACAGAGTACTGCAGGTAAGCCCGCAATGCTGATCTATATCATCTATATCCTTGTGCTCATTCTCCTCTCGGCGATCTTCTCGGGAACCGAAACAGCCTTCACCTCCCTGACATTCATGCAGGAGAAGGAGCTTGAAACTCAGGCAAGCCGGACCGGCCGGCTTGCAGCCAGGCTGTCAGGCCAGTCGGAACTTCTGCTTTCAACAATCCTTATCGGCAATAACCTGGTGAACATTGGCGCATCAGCCCTCACCACTGCCACGGTAATCCAATTCTACGGGAACTACGCCGTTGGGATCTCTACGGGACTGCTTACCCTGGTGATTCTCATCTTTGCTGAAATCACGCCAAAGCAGGTGGCGATCATTCATAATGAGACGATCTGCAGGATCATGGCCTTTCCCATGCAGTTCCTTGTATACCTGCTCTATCCCATATCATACCTGATCACCCTTTTCAGCTCTCTTATAACCAAGCTCTTTTCAGGCAAAATTCGGTACAGCATATCGGAGAAGGGTATTCTGCATGCCGTGCACGTTGCCAAGAAACAGGGAGCCGTCCTTGATTACGAAACGACCTTCATCCAGAACGTCTTCAGGTTCAATGATGTTGATGTCCATACAATCATGACCCACAGGACTGATGTGTTCAGCATCAGTGAGCAGGAAACGCTGCAGGCTGTCATGCCCGAAGTGATCAACAGCGGCTATGCAAGGATTCCGGTGTATGGAGACTCTCCTGAGCACATTACCGGCATCCTGCTTACCAGGGATCTGCTGAAATACGCAACCAAGGGAGAGGCTGAACGCACCGTTGCTGAAATCATCAAGATACCAATCTACGTTCCAGAATCCCGCAAGGCCCATGAAATGTTCGACACCTTCAAGGAGAACAAGCTGCATATGGCGGTTGTCCTCGATGAATACGGCGGACTCGCCGGGATTGTGACGATGGAAGATGTCATTGAGGAGCTCTTCGGAGAACTCTATGATGAACATGAAGAGGGTATGGAAGAGCGCATTCTTGATCTTGGCAACGATTCCTACCGCATCTTGGGCGATACTTCCATTCAGCAGCTGGAGGATGTCTTCGGAATCGACATGGAACACAGCAAGCATGTCGGCACGATTGGGGGCTATATAACCGAATCTCTTGGAACCATACCACAGCAGAACGAGGAGCTCTGCACCTCCATCGGCACCTTCGTTGTCAGGAAGATGCGCGGCAACAGGATAGAGATTGTCATATTCCATCCTGCCGAAGATGAGGAAGCTACTGCCGAGTCATAGCAGCTGCAGAGAGACCCAAAGGTTTCACGTTACTCTTTTTCCTGCTTCCGACAGGAGATATGATAGATTCCTCTGGACAATATCACCTCCTATTCGTATGATGCCTTCATGAGTAAATATCCATTCAACACCATAGAGAAAAAATGGCAGAACTTCTGGGAAGAACATTCCACCTTTTCAGTAACCGAAGATCCCTCGGTACCCGAGGAAAAACGGGTATACGTCCTTGATATGTTCCCCTATCCCTCGGGTTCCGGGCTGCATGTAGGTCACCCGGAAGGGTATACTGCCACCGACATATACTGCCGGTATCTCCGTATGAACGGTTACAATGTGCTGCATCCCATGGGATTTGACTCATTCGGGCTGCCTGCGGAGAACTATGCCATCCAGACAGGAACCCACCCCAAGATAACCACGGAAAAGAATATCGCTCACTTCCGCAAGCAGATCAAGAGTCTCGGTTTCTGCTATGACTGGAAACGCGAAGTCTCCACCCATACGAAGGAGTATTACCGCTGGACCCAGTGGATATTCCTCCAGCTCTTCAGGATGGGCCTTGCCTATGAGTCCGAGTCTCCCATCAACTGGTGCCCGGACTGCAAGACCGGCCTGGCAAACGAAGAGGTGAAGGAGGGAAACTGTGAACGCTGCGGTACGCAGGTCACCAGGAAGAGCATCAGGCAGTGGATTCTCAAGATAACCGCCTATGCCGACCGGCTCCTTGAAGATCTTGAAAATCTTGAATGGACCGACTCAATCAAGACGCAGCAGCGGAACTGGATCGGCAGAAGCGAAGGTGCCGATGTCACCTTCACCATCGAGGGCGGGAAGGGGGAGTTTGATGTCTTCACCACCCGTCCGGACACCCTCTTCGGGGCAACCTATATGGTAGTCTCCCCCGAACATCCCCTGGTGGAGACCATCACGACTGACGAACAGCGGAAAGCCGTTACTGACTATGTGGACTCAGCCGCCAAGAAATCAGATCTCGAGCGCACAGACCTTGCCAAGCAGAAGACCGGGGTCTTCAGCGGCACCTATGCCATCAATCCGGTCAACGGAAAGAGGATTCCCATTTGGATTGCCGATTATGTCCTTATATCCTACGGTTCAGGTGCCATCATGGCCGTACCGGCTCATGATGAGCGGGACTGGGACTTTGCCAGGGCGTTCAATCTGCCGATAATCCCCGTTCTTGAAGGGGGTAACATAACGGAAGCCGCCTTTACCGGAGACGGCACCCATATCAACTCCGATTTCCTCGACGGCCTGAACAAGGAAGATGCCATAGCGACCATGATCTCCTGGCTCGAAGAACGGGATCTCGGGAAGCGGGCGGTGAACTACAAACTGCGTGACTGGATCTTCAGCCGCCAGCGCTACTGGGGCGAGCCGATTCCCCTGATTCACTGCAAACACTGCGGCATTGTGCCTGTGCCGGAAGAGGCGTTACCGCTGACACTGCCGGAAGTCTCTTCGTATGCCCCGTCGGGAACCGGGGAGAGTCCGCTTGCAAATATTGATGAGTGGGTCAACACGACCTGTCCCCAATGCGGGGAACCGGCAAAGCGGGAGACCAATACCATGCCCCAGTGGGCGGGATCGTGTTGGTATTTCCTGCGCTATCTTGATCCGGACAATACCGAACTCTTTGCCGACAGGGAGAAGATTGACTACTGGATGCCGGTGGATCTCTATGTGGGGGGCACCGAGCACGCCGTACTGCACCTGCTCTATGCCCGTTTCTGGCATAAGGTCCTCTTTGACCTTGGGCTGGTGAATACGCCGGAACCGTTTCAGCGGCTGGTGAACCAGGGCATGATCACCTCCTTTGCCTATCAGCGCAAAGACAAGTCCCTTGTCTCCACCGATATGGTGCAAGAGACCGAACCAGACCACTTTGTGGAGAAGAGTACCGGCGAGAAGCTGGAACGGGTTATTGCCAAGATGTCCAAGAGTCTCAAGAATGTCATCAATCCCGATGAGATCATTCATGATTTCGGTGCCGATTCCATGCGTATGTATGAGATGTTCATGGGTCCGCTGCAGGTATCAAAGCCCTGGTCAACCAGTGGCCTTTCCGGAGTGCATCGCTTTCTCGACCGGGTCTGGCGGCTTGCCTCCGAACGCACCTGCACTGATGCAGCTGCTCCCGAAGAGCTGGTGAAGCTGCTCCATAAGACAATCAAGAAGGTCTCTCTCGATACCTCGGCACTTGAGTTCAATACCGCCATTGCTCAGATGATGATCTTCATCAATGAGCTCTTCAAGGCTGATGATCTCTACCGGGAGCTCTGGGAACCATTCATACTGCTCCTGGCCCCCTATGCCCCGCATCTGGCGGAGGAGCTGTGGGAACAGCTTGGTGGATCCCCTTCGGTTGCCGATATTGCCTGGCCTGCCTGGGATGAGGAGCTGACCAGGGATGAGGTGGTTCAGGTGGTTTTCCAGGTGAACGGTAAAGTGCGTGCCAAGGATGAGGTGCCTGTCGGCACCGAACGGGAGGCCCTGCAGAAGATTGCCCTTGCCAATGAACGGATCGTGGAATGGACGGCTGGCAAACAGATCGTCAAGATCATTGCAGTGCCAGACAAGCTTGTTAATATCGTCGTGAGGTAACTCGCCAAGCTATCTTCAGCAAGCCTCTAGACAGCGTCTGTCTCTTCAGCCAGGGTTCCGGTTTCCCTGACAATCGCAACGGCCTCTCCGAACGGCCTCTCCTTCCACATCCGTACCACCATGCTTAAGGGTACGAGTATATAGGCAAGGTTCATGACCAGATAGAGTACCGGTTTAGGGGAGGCATGCGTTCCAAAAAGGCCTTCTGCCATGTAGAGGCTCATGGAGGATGTGAGGGCAGCCCCATACACAAGCCCCCAGTTGCGAATGCTGTTCCAGCCGAAAACAAATGAGATGATGAAGAACATATATAGCGGACCCCATACGAACGCTGATATCCAGGCCGACACCCGGACTGTCGGCTGGTTGAAGATCAGGGCCGGATCGGCTTTGGACGCATAGAGGGTATAGATAATACGCTCCACGATGTTACTGCTCTCTGAAGAGATTGTTGCATGCAGTCCGTTCAGGGAGTCTGTTACGAATGAGGTGATAAGAAACCACGAAAAGATAACGACATATACGATATCACCTTTGCGCCTGCACAGTGGCAGCCCCTTCCCCGGCACCAGTTTCTGCGGCAGCAGTAGGAGTGGAGAAACTGTGTCCTGCACTTCCCGGTACATAGGCCTTGTTCTTAGAAGCTTCTTCTCCATCGCCGGCACTGAATAGAAGACAAAGAGGAAGAGCATGGCAATAGGAAAGAGCATCTGTTGATAATTATCCAGCCCGTATCCCAGGGCATGAAATCCGATACCGAACCAGAAGAGAATCTCACCTAGGTAGTTTGGATGGCGTGAATATGCCCAGAGTCCTGTGGTGAGGATCCCCGAATTTCCTGCTCCCTTCCGTTTGAAGCGATCCATCTGGGAGTCTGAAACCAGTTCCAGGAGAATGCCTGTTCCCATGATGATGAATCCGGCAAGGACCCAGGGAAGGTTCGCTGCCGCAGTCGAGTGTATGGCGGCATAGGCGGGAATTGAGACAAGGAAGACTATCGCCGTCGGGAAGAAATGGATCCCGAAGAAACTTACCAGCCAGTACACCCGGGGGAAACGCTCTCTGAAATCTCTGTACCGCCAATCTTCATGCTGCAGACCTCTCCAGTGAATTATCCAGTTTCCAGTAAGGCGCAGGGACCAGAGAACCACCACACCGTAAAAAACCCACATATAGGCTGTAGCGTTACCGCTGGCCTGCATCCAGTAGAGGTAGAGCACCGGTGGGGCCACACTCCAGTAGGCATCATACATGCTTGAGTTGTTAAAGATTAGGCTGCAGAGATATATCACTATCGTAGCGGCAATATCACCGGCAAGCCCTTTTACAAGAAGTGACCAGTTACCAGGGACAATCCTAACTGTAAACCAGGCAACAGCGAGTGCCAGGATGTAGGCCAACGCGACAACAAGAAAGGATACCGTTCTGGCAGGTTGAAGTTTCATAGGATATGTGTTCTCCCTGTCTGTAGTATAGCTATGAACAGTATTGTAGAAAATGATGTGGGGATTTGCAACCTGAACTGTGTGTTTTTTACTGTTCCTGTCGCGAAGGCGAGAAATATTCGGGCAGGACCCGGGAGACATACCAGTAGGCCTCTGCGTCCTGGCCGATGATGGTGAGCATCAACTCCTCTTCCGGCAGCAGGTATCTGAAGGTACCCCGGTAGAATCCGGGAACGGTCACGTGACCGGAATCGTGCACAAAGAAACCGGGACGTGTGGGCGTATCTGATATCCAGTATCCCTCGGGGAGGTCATGAAAGGTAACGTTGTACAGATCAAGAGGGATCAGGGATTCCCATGAG
>CAZSBC010000024.1:0-26763 GCA_964605195.1 uncultured Spirochaetales bacterium
TGTCGGTCGGCCACGGAGAGGATATCCTCTCGGCCGCCTTCGGGGCGGCTGCAGCGATCATTCTCAATGTATCTGCTCTCTGGATAATTCAGATAACCGCCGGAGCCGGAGCCTTTCTCGGTCTCTTCCTAACCCTCTTATTCGCCCGGCACATGCATTATGGCGGATGGATACTTAGAATGATTCTTGCAGGTATCACCTCAGCCGCGCTGCTCTCTTCAGGAATAGGTATGCTGAAGTATATTGCCGACCCCATGGACCAGCTGCAGGATATAACCTTCTGGATGCTCGGCGGCATGAGCCATATCGGGTGGCGGCATGTAACCTATCTCCTGCCGTTCAGCATCGTGATCCTCCTCATAATATTCTTCTACCGATGGCGGCTTCAGATCATATCACTCGGAGATCGAACTGCCTTCTCATCAGGAATCCACATACGGCTTGAACGGGCTCTGCTGCTCTCTTGTGCCACAATCGGCACAGCTGCTGTCATATCGGTAACAGGTTTGATCGGATGGGTCGGACTGATCGTTCCGCACCTCGGAAGACGACTCTGCGGCTCCTCAGTACGGTCTGCTATCCCGGTTTCGATGGTCATTGGGGCCAACTACATGTTGGTCAGCGATACCCTCAGCCGTTCCCTCTATACCGGTGAGCTGCCGTTGGGTGTGCTGACCAGCCTCTTCGGGGCTGTTCTGTTCATCCTGCTTCTGACATCAAGAGGCCGACTGGGGAAGGCCATATGAGGACCCCTGCCATCACACTCAGGAAAATATCTTTCGCCTATCATGCTGATACGGTAATCTTCCGTAATCTCAATGTTGAAATAGCCGATGGGTCCATTGCCGTGCTACTTGGTCCCAACGGGTCAGGCAAGACTACTCTGCTGGACATGGTTCTCGGTTGGCTGCAGCCTGATGCTGGTGAAGTACTGCTGTATGACCGCAATATTGCATCGTACGCAAAACGAGAGCGCAGCAGGCTGCTCTGTCTGGTTCCCCAGAACGACCCGGTCTATTTCTCTCTCCGGGTCCTTGACTATGTGCTCTTCGGACGGGCACCCTACCTGCCGCAGCTGGGTTTGCCGAAAGAGCGTGATACCGTCATTGCCATGCAGGCTCTGGAGAAAGTCGGCATGCTGGAGTATGCCTTTCATGACATCACGACCCTGAGCAGCGGTGAGCGGCAGCTTGTTATGCTTGCAAGGGCCCTAAGTCAGCAGCCGAATATCATGCTTCTGGATGAACCGACAAGCAACCTTGACCCGGGCAATTGCGACAGGGTGCTGGAAACACTTGTCAGTATCAACGCATCGGGGGTTACCGTGCTCTTTTCAACCCATGCCCCCGATACGGCAGTGATAGCCGATACCGCCCTGCTCATCGAGCACCCGGATACAATCATTCAGGGTCCACCGAAACGGGTCATCACATCGGCAAATCTGACCAGACTCTACCGCCGGCCAATCACTGTCCGGGCCATTGATTCAACCTTTGCCCTGATTCGTCATGGAAGCACCCGCAACGGCAACTAATGTTGCATACTGTTGCAATATTTCACATATTCCCACTGTACAACCGGCTGCAGCCATAGTAGAATGAGCAAAACACCAAACAAGGAGTAATCGATGGAAAAACTGTTCAAGTTACAGCAGCACAAAACAGATATCAAGACTGAAGTGCTTGCAGGTCTCACCACGTTTCTCACCATGGCCTACATTCTGATCGTCAACCCGCTGATTCTCAGCGATGCAGGCATGGATTTCGGAGCCGTCTTCACAGCAACCACCCTTTCCGCAGCAATTGCGACACTGGTCATGGCCTTTGCAGCCAATCTCCCCTTTGCCCTTGCTCCGGGGATGGGGCTGAATGCCTTCTTCGCATATACAGTAGTACTGGGAATGGGGTATCCCTGGCAGTTTGCCCTGACGGCTGTATTTCTGGAAGGAATCATCTTTATCATACTCACAATCTTCAATGTTCGGGAAGCAATCGTAAACAGTATTCCCGCCAACATCAAGAAGGCTATTTCAGTCGGAATCGGCCTCTTCATCGCCTTCATCGGGATGCAGAACGCTGGAATCATAGTTGGAGGAGCCACGCTCGTTGAACTCGGTGAAATTACCCAGGGAACAGCTCTGGTTGCCATAATCGGCCTTATCATCACAGGCATACTGCTGGCCTTCAAGATACGCGGAGCCCTGCTCATCGGAATCGTTGCCACAACCCTGATCGGGGTTCCCTTCAACATCACATCGGCCCCTTCGGGAAACTGGCTGCCGCCATCGCTCGCCCCGATATTCTTCAAGTTCGACTTCTCACAGATATTCACCCTCGATATGCTCATAGTGCTCTTCACCTTTCTTTTTGTCGACATGTTTGATACTGTTGGAACCCTTATCGGGGTCTCGACTAAGGCCGGGCTGATAGACAAGGACGGCAACATCCCGAAGGTCAAGCAGGCCCTGCTTGCCGATGCCGTAGGAACCACCGTCGGGGCATGCCTTGGAACCAGCACCGTCACCACCTACGTTGAAAGCTCAGCCGGTGTAGCAGAAGGCGGAAAGACCGGGTTGACTGCCTTGAGCACAGCAGTTCTCTTTATCGTTGCCCTCTTTCTCTCACCGCTGTTTCTCGCAGTTCCTGGCGCAGCCACAGCCCCTGCCCTGATTCTTGTCGGACTGTTCATGATCACGCCTGTGAAGGATATTGATTTCTCGGACTACACCGAAGCCATACCGGCTTTTCTTACGCTCATCGTGATGCCGATGGCCTACAGCATTGCTGACGGTATCATGATCGGCATGCTCTCCTGGATTCTGCTCAAGCTGCTCTCCGGGAAGGTGAAATACATTAACCTGATGACCATAATTGTAGGGATCCTCTTTCTGCTCAAACTGATAGTGGGCTGAGATCTGATCTGCTGACCGATAAAGGAGGTGCGTAGTACGCATCTCCTTTTTTTCAGGGGAGATTGGGACCATGAGATACCGTAGGAACCGAGTTCTGATAACAGGCACTTCACGCGGGATAGGACTTGAACTGGCAAGAGTTTTCCTCGAAAAAGGGCATACTGTCATAGGAACCTCCCGGCAGCCCGACCTGCTATCACCAGAAGCCCTGCCCCATCCCGATCGTTACCGGGTCTGCAGACTGGATCTGACCGACAGCCGCTCAATCCGCAGCCTCCCCGAGATCACCGGTCCAGTCGATATCCTCATACACAACGCCGGGATCAGTCAGGCGGGAGCCAGTGAGGATGCCGACATGGAGCGGATCAATACCCTCTTCAGGCTAAATCTCTTCGGTATAATCGAACTGAACCGCTGCTTTCTCCCCCTGATGCGCCAGGCAGGCAGGGGTGATATCATAGTGATGAATTCGCTAGCTTCAGCAATCCCTGTGCCCTATTCAGGTTTCTATGCTGCCTCAAAAGCGGCTGCCGCCGCCTATATCAGGGCAGCACGGATGGAGATGAAACAGTACGGCATCGGGCTCTGCTCGGTATTTTTCGACTATGTGCAGACATCACTTCCCCAGATATCTTCCAGCCCTGAATCATCGGCACATGCAGAGATGATCCGTCATGTCAGGAGCATAAGGAACGCCATGATTGCAGGGGGGCACGCTCCGGCATACATCGCTGCGAAGGTCTATGACCTCTGCCAGCGCAGGCAGCTTCCTCCCGGAAAGATCATCGGCCTGCGGGCAAAGCGTGTATATCTGCTGCAGAAAGCCCTTCCGGAAAGGGTGATTGAGCATCTTGTCATAAAACGATTCCTGCCCTGATCCTACTTGCCCAGAGGAATGATTTTATCCATCTCCCTGATGATTTTGTCGGTATAGTCACCAAAGTCGAACATGGGAATAAGTTTCTTGTAGAGCGGTTTCACGAAGCGTCGCAGTTTGGCCTCATCACGCTCCATGGAGGAGTGCCCGTTCAGTACCATTACCGTCACGGCAGCAGGCGAGGTGTACTCTCCGACCTCAACGAATCCGAACTTTTTATAGAGGTTGATTGTCTTCTGATCATCCTTGAAGACATCAATGACAAGATTATCTATCTTGAGTGTTCGCGCCAGCAGGAATACAAGCATGATCAGGCCGATAGAGACTGTTGTACCGCGCAGTTCGGGCAGTACTGCCAGCCGGATGATCTCTCCGCTGTGCTTTTCAGGAAGGAAATTGCTGATGTCAAAGTTCTCTGCCACCGGGAGGGGCCAGAACTTGTCAGAGGGGAGCAGAGAGACCGTCCCTACCGGGTGTATTCCCCGGTATGCAAGAATATGGAGAGCATCCTCATCGGAATCACGGTGGATGGATTCCTCAATATACCCCTTCTCCCCAATCAGTACCTTTCGCTGCAGATAGAAAATATCATTCAGGGCTGTTTCGTCATCGCGCACAAGATTGAACCGGATGGCAGTCCGACCGGCTTCCGTCACCGGAAATATGACGGTAAACGAGGAGCCCTCACCGACGGTACTCTTGACCTGGAATCTCCCTGACATCTTCTCGACAAGGCTGAAGCAGTTCGAAAGGCCAAGTCCGGTACCGGTACCCGGGGGTTTGGTGGTGAAAAACGGCGTGAATATTTGGTTGAGATGTTCATGAGGGATACCACAACCGGTATCCTGTACGGTAACATAGACCGACCCGTTCTCCTCTCGGCAGCTCAGTGTGAGATGCCCCCGGCCCTCCATGGCCTGAATGGCATTCACTATCAGATTGAGAAAGAGTTGCTGCAATTCACTTTCATTGCCCTTGATGTGCGGCAGGGCATGATAGTTACGCTGCACATGGATCTCCTGGGAATCAATGCCCCGGGTGGCCAGGCGCAGGGAGAACTCCAGAATCCTCACCAGATCAACATCCTGCAGCTGCTTCTCCTCCTTGCGGGTATAGACAGAGAGCTCCTTGATGACATCAGCGGCATTCATCGAATAGGTGAGAATATCTTCGGCATACTCCCTCAGCACCGAATTCTCTTCTACTTCCCCAAGTATGATCTCAGCAGTGCCGGCAATCCCGGCCAGTGGATTGTTGAGCTCATGAGCAATTCCTGCGGCAAGCGTACCAATCCCGGCCATCTTCTCGGTTCGGATGAGATCCTCCTGCAACCGTTTCTGTTCAGTGACATCCTTGATCAACTCAATGAACACCAGCTTCTGATTCTGCGGAACACGTACATTGTTGAACTGGAATGAGTAGATACTGTTGTTGATTTCAGCTTCAGTCTCTGTCATGGCCCCGCCATGGATACAGTCCAGTGATTTACAGTAGGGGCAGGGGCGGTTTCGATCGAAAAAAGCCCGATAGCACTTCTTGTTGATCAGCTTCTCTCGCTCCTTGCCGAAAAAGATGGTGGCAGCGTTGTTCACTTCGATGATGGTATAATCCACATTGGTCATGGCCACAGGAGATGCGATTCCATTGAATATGGCCTCGAGCTTGCTGTTGCTGAGGGAAAGGGCGTCTCCCTGTGCCCTGATGTGTTCAAAGGAGAGCGCATTCTTCAGAGACAGAGAACATTGGGCCGAAAGAATTTCAAGGGCATCTATCTCATACTTTGAGATCAGATTCTTGCTCTCCGGGAAACTGCCGAGGATATATCCAGAAATCTCTTTCCGGTACACCAGGGGAATGATGAAATCGGTAGGAGGCAGCTGATTGCTTATCTTGTAGGCCTCATCATGATGTTCCGAATAGATGAGAGAGCTAGCATCCTGTTTCCTCAGGGCATCGATGTTCCGGCTGAGTTCATCTTCGAAATTCAGATGGATCTTCTCCCCGAGGGGAATACTGATCGGGCAGTTGACATTGGAGAGCAGTATGAAATCCGCGGCCTTATCTCTGCTCTTAATGTCTTCAACGATGAACAGTGCCCATTGGGCCTTCAATCCTGTCGTCAGGCTTGCGGTAACCTCGTTTCCCAGTTCGTCGAGATCGATCACTGTCGTAAGTTTCTGACTGAGCTGACGGATAATTGCCTGGTAGGGATGCCGTTTCGGGATAATGACCTTATCCACAATATAGGCCATGAAATTTCTCAGCGGGGAGATGACCAGGGCAGTGGTGAATCCGAGAATGGTTGCCAGCGGCAGAATATTGTACGGCGCGAATCCCGGATTGAACAACCGGATGAAGGCAATCAGCAGATAGTATATGGCTGTGGCGGCAATCGAGAGAATCACCACCAGCATGACCTGCAGGGCAACCTTCGAATAGTTGACAAGCCTGAATTTATAGATGGTATAGAAAAGCAGGATCGCATTGATTCCTGCAGCCAGAATATCGACGGGGTACTTTCCCAGTGTGGGAAGTAGATTGAACAGGATGCCGATGAGCATGATCACGGTTCCCAGCAGCGGAAGCATGAGATTCTTTCTGATATTTGGATTGCTGTTCTTCCTGCTCTCGAACGCCATGATTCCCAGTGTCACTATCAGGTAGACATAGCTGATGGAATAGGCCACGATGGCACCCTGCTGCCCCAGTTGATAATAGAACTCGTTGTCGGGAGTGAATCCGGCATCCACCACGATCATACCTGAGAAGTTGAAGTACATCATCAGGGCAATGAGGCTGTAGCTTGATTTGACAAAAATCTTGTAGCTCCGCTTGTGCAGCTCCATGATATCGACAACCGCATGGATGAGGGTGAAGGGAACCGAGAGCAACCCCACCAGCATGATCTTGTTCCAGGTGAGGGGGGTGAGAATATTGCTGTTCAGGTGC
Organism: uncultured Spirochaetales bacterium; assembly: GCA_964605195.1. Lineage (GTDB taxonomy): Bacteria > Spirochaetota > Spirochaetia > JABMQR01 > JABMQR01 > CAZSBC01. Next base: position 6,738 of record CAZSBC010000024.1, read on the forward strand.
ATCATGAAGGAACCGAAGCTCCAGATGGCTATGACCACCACATAAAACTGGAAAGACCAGTAGAACTTGGCTTTTTTATATTGAAAAAATCCAAAGAGAGCAAAGAATACATATAAAATGAAAGCCATAGCGGGAATGATAGTAGAAACATCAATGATCATGGTATATCCTTAGTACGGTTTCTCACTTTATGCAATGTATTACCATACTACAGGATAATGATGGATTTAGGCAATTTATTTTTACTGACTATTGCAGGATATTCACTCCTTGCTATCCATGATGCATCTCAGATTCGCCCCATACCACCCCTTAAGTGGATTACCTACAGCGGATACGCAGTTATAGCCCTGCCGTATCTCATCGTTTTCCAGCAGAATCCTGCAGGTCGGCACCTGCAGACACCGCTCCTGTTACTCCTTGCCGTGCTGCTGCTGGCCCTGCTGGTACTGCTGGTCTATTCAGTGTTCATTGAGATCCCGTTGATGACCCGGCACCAGGAGAGCCTGGGCAACTCTCCGCTCTACCGGAAAGGGACCTATGCCATATCACGGCATCCGGGCTTTCTCTGGCTTACCGCCATCCATGTGATTCTCGGCCTGCTCTTCTGGGAGAGAGGTGTTATCATGCTTTTAGCCCTCATGACATGTTGCAATCTGGTCCTAATCATTTTCGAGGATAGGGTGATATTCCCGAGGATCTTCCCGCAGTATGCAGAATACCGCAACGAGGTTGCTTTTTTCATACAGCTTCCAAAAAAATAATGGAGATACTTATGCCGTTTCATATAGCAGCAACAGATGATGATCCCGCGATCAGGAAGATACTTCAGATCATTCTCACCAAAGAGGGATACAACGTATCTATCTGTGACAGCGGGAACAGCCTGCTGGAACTGCTTGCATCCGAATCGGATTCAATCGACTGCATTTTGCTTGATATCAAGATGCCCGGAATATCCGGCATGGAGGCCCTCGAGATAATTACCCAGCGCTATCCCCATATTCCCGTGATCATGCTGACTGCCTTTACCGATCTTGATACGGGAATGAAGGCTATCCGCAAGGGTGCGGAGGATTATCTCTCCAAACCGGTCAGGCGCAGTGAACTGCTGACCCGTGTCAGTGACGCCATTACCAAAGCGAAACAGCGCTCTGCTGAGAATCAGGTTATCTCTGACAGCACCAGACAGCAGAAGATGCTTGAGGATCAGCTCAATGAAGCGCACCACACCATTATGCGTACCACAATGGCAACAATCAAGGCATTTTCTGAAACCATTGAGCAGAAGGATCCCTATACCAAGGGCCACTGCAATCGCGTCAGTGCCATCTCACTGCGCATCGGCAAGGCCCTTGATCTCAATGAATCGGATCTGACGATCCTAGAGGGGGGATCACTGCTGCATGATATCGGAAAGATTGGCATTGCCGAAGCAATCCTCAACAAACCCGACAAGCTCACCGGGAGCGAATACGAAACCATCAAAGGGCATCCGGAAGCGGGCGAACGTATCCTCAACCATATTGACATGTTCACCTCATACATTCCCATTGTGAGGAGTCACCATGAACGCTACGACGGCAATGGCTATCCTGACGGACTCTCAGGAAAAGGTATCCCGCTGCTAGTCCGCATAGTAACCCTTGCAGACGCCTTCGATGCCATGACAAGTGACCGCTCCTACCGAAAGAGTCTGACACTTGACAACACCCTGCTTGAGGTAGTGGAAAACAGAGCCAAGCAGTTTGATCCCGAAATTGTTGACCTCTTTATCAACAACAAACTCTTCGAGAACATTTAGTCTGGGAAAAGTGCCGGCTGCGGGGACAGCCGGCAGGGGTTTGGGTTATGGAGGTTTCAACAACCTTCATTATCACAAAATCCGTTGTTTCCCGGATTCCATGACTTTTTTCAGGACTTCAGCCGGATCGCCAAATTTACTTAAAAAAATCATCGCTGCTATAATATAGGGTTTACAGCTTGCTTCTTTATACAACGGTACGCGATATCTGTCAAATACCGAAGCAGCCACTTCACCCTTTTCGCAGCTAATTCCCGTTATATCTGCAGGAAGACAGTGCATATAGAGTGCTTTGCCGCCTGCGGTACTCTTCATCAGCTCCTCAGTGCACTCCCAGTCGGTGAAATCAGCGTTATTCTGCAGACACCGTTTCTCCAGAGCCTCAAGCTTACCATATTCGCCGTTATCAATCAATTCGGTACGCTCTTCCATCACGGCAAACGGAGCCCAGCTCTTCGGATAGACAATATCGGCATCAATAAAGGCTTCCTGCATTGAGTTCACTCTCCTGAACGAACCGCCGCTGGCAGCAGCCTGCTCACCGGCTAGCCTTTCCACTTCCGGCATCACATTGTAGCCTTCGGGATGGGCAAGGACGACCTCCATGCCAAAGCGGGTAAAAAGCCCGATAATTCCCTGCGGTACCGAAAGCGGTTTTCCATATGATGGGGAATAGGCCCAGGACATGGCTATTTTCTTACCCTTCAGGGCTTCCACACTCCCGAAGGAGTGAATCACATGCAGCATATCGGACATGGACTGTGTCGGATGATCTATATCGCACTGCAGGTTCACCAGGGTCGGGCGCTGCTCCAGGATGCCATCCCGATACCCCTCCTCTACCGCTGCAGAGACCTCCTTCATGTAGGTATGGCCCTTTCCGATATACATATCATCCCGGATACCAATCACGTCGGCCATGAACGAGATCATATTGGCCGTCTCCCTGACCGTCTCGCCATGGGCAACCTGACTCTTCCCCTCGTCCAGATCCTGTACTTCCAGCCCGAGCAGATTGCATGCACTGGCATAGCTGAACCGAGTCCTGGTCGAGTTGTCCCTGAACAGCGATATCCCGAGACCGCTGTCGAAAACCCGGGTCGAAATGTTCTGTTCACGCAGGGCCCGCAGGATATCGGCAGTCCTGAAAACAGCTGCAATCTCATCATCACTCTTCATCCAGGTGAGCAGAAAATCCTCATTGTGCATCTTTCCGGTTTCAAGTTCATGTAATGCATTGATCATGCGATCAATATCTCTCTCTTTCATTGTTCAGTTCTCCTACATATGTTTGGTATAAAAATGCTGCCTGTCAGTTTGGACTGTATGCACTGAGACAGCGATTGAATGCTTCAGAAACAGTTTTTGCAGCGAGTTCACGCTTCATATCCGCAGTTCCGGACTCATCAGTAATGACAGCCACCTCATTCCTGACGCTGACAGCAAGGTCCTCTGCCGTCTGAATGGCACCCTGATTAAGGGCCTCTTCGGTCTTTTCAAGACGGAATATATCCCGCCCGTACGTGCCGATGGCAATCCTGGAGTTGATGACCATATCATGTTCACTCTGATAATCTGCCCCGAACCCGACCGAGAGGATATGCAGCTTGGTATCCTCATCGACAAACCGGTATGAGACTGCGTACCTCGCCGGTTTTTCAAGGGAGATTCTGGTAATCAGGGTATGGCGGTAGAGATCATGGTGCTCGACAAACTCCCGGATCGGAACGCTCTCCTCAATAAGCTTGCCCTCTTCATCCATATCGGAGGTGACTACACGGGCCTTGGCGGCAATAAGCACCGGCAGCAGGTAGGAATCATTGCGAAAGAGACCGATATTTCCGCCTATGGTGGCTTTCTCCCGCAACTCCTCAGATGTGGCGTACTGTAGAGCGGTACGCAGAAAATCAGGTATTGATTTGTCATCCAGAGCCTCCTGGAAGGTCGTACAGGCCCCGATTTCCAAACCCGAATCGGTATGGTTGATGAACTTCAGACCGGCTCCGTACAGATCTATCAGAATATGGTATGAAAGGTCCGTTCCCTCACGCTCAATCTCAGTGCCACCGGCACGGAAACCGGCAGCCTTGTCGTGATGATTCTTCAGCTTCAGAATTTCCAGAATATTATCTGCTTTGAGCAATTGACTCTTCATGGATCCTCCCCTAAGGATTTTGTCACAGCCTGTCGGCAGCCTGCATCAATGCGCGTTCAACACCTCTTCCCGCTCTTGACAACTCTTGCTCGTCGACCCCGACGAGAACCCCTTCATCAACTGCAATCCGTCCCTGTACGATGGTAAACCGGGTACCATGATTGAACCCGGTGAAGAGCAGCGAAGCCACAGGATCCGAGTGCGAACCGGCATACTCGAAGCGACTCACATCAAAAATAGCCATGTCAGCCTCTTTTCCTATATCAAGGGTGCCGCATGCATCGAAACCAAGCATGGCTGCGCCATTCCCTGTAGCCAGGGTGAAAACATCCTGAACAGTTGCTGCCTCACTGCCGTACTTCACCCGCTGCAGAAGGAGTGCATTTCTGGCCTCCCCGAGCATATCGGAGGAGTCGTTGGATGCAGAGCCGTCAACTGCAAGACCCACAGTTATACCCAACTCCTTCATCTCGGCAACACGGCAGATACCTGAGCCCAACCGCATGTTCGATGAGGGACAGTGGGCGATCTGAGTCCCTGTCTCGGCAAGCAGCCGCAGTTCATCATCGTTGAAATGGATACCGTGAGCATAGGAGACATCACTGCCGATGAACTCGCACTCCTCCATCAATGCCAACGGGCGCTTACCGTGGATCGACAGGCAGTAATCATTCTCATCAATCGTCTCAGCCAGATGAGTATGCAGCCGAACGCCGTTTGATCTGGCAAGACGGGCAGATTCCCGCATCAGCTCCTTCGATACGCTGAAGGGACTGCAGGGGGCGAGGATGATTTTATGCATGGCATCGGGACGCGGATCATGATATTTCTCAATGACCAGCTGGCTGTTGCGGATAATCTCGGCCTCCGTCTGCACCACCGAATCGGGAGGGAGTCCGCCATCTTTCTTGCTCAGTGACATTGATCCCCTCGTGGGACTGAAACGTATGCCAAGCCGGTCGGCAGCTGCAAACTGCAGCTCCATGATATCACCGGCAAATTTGTTCGGATAGAGGTAGTGGTGATCGGTCGTCGCCGTACAGCCTGTCTTCAGCAACTCTCCAATTGCAAGCAGTGAAGAATAGTATACTGCATCAGCATCGAGATGCTTCCAGATCTCATAAAGATAGACCAGCCAGTCAAAAAGCTTGGCATTCTGGACCGAAGGAAGGTTGCGAGTGAGCGTCTGGTAGAAATGGTGATGGGTATTTACCATACCAGGGATGACCACCGATTCTGAGCAGTCAATAACACGTCCCTCAAATCCCGGCTTCACCAGATTACTACCGACAGCCTGCACCTTTCCCCGCTCTATCAGCATATCAACACCTGAACGGGCAGATGCCCCAAAGTCTGTCACCAGCGCTAGGATATTCTGCAGCAGAATAGGTTCGTTCATCGTAATTGCTCCTCAACCTGATCAAAAAAATCCCTGACAAGATTCAACGCAACCGCCTTCCGGTAAGCTGCAGTTGATCGCTGATCATCAATGGGCCGTACCAGTGGTTCCAGCTCACCAAGTACGGCAGCCCGTCGCTCCTTAAAGGTCTCAGCGGTAGCCCCGAGCATATGCTGTTCCATGGAGTGCGTGGACACAACCACAGGTCCAATGGCCCCGAGTGCAAGCCGAAACCGCGTCAGACAGCCAGCATCAATGGTCGCAAGTCCTACACAGGAGAGTTTCGAGAGAGCATTGGCCCGTCTTGTGCCAACCTTGCGGTAATAGGTGAGCGAAAAGGCCTCGCTCGGAATCCTGATTGCTGTCATGAGTTCATCTGCAGCAAGCACAGTCGCCCCGGGACCAGTTATGAAACAATCAAGTGGAATCCTTCGCATCTTTTGGGACGAGGTCAGTTCGACTTCGGCATGCAGGGCATAGAGTGCAGCAATACCATCGCCGGCAGGAGAGGCGTTGCAAATGTTACCGGCAAGCGTCGCACGGTTACGCAACGCAGGAGCGGCAATTTCATACACCGCCCTTTTCAGCAGATCCGGTACGACCTCGGAGGCTGCAATCTCGGCCAGGGAGGTACCAGAGCGGATAATCACCTCGGCATCACGTACCTCAATACCCTGAAGTTCCGCAAGCCCGCTGATATAGATCACCGGCCAAGGAAATCTGGGAAACGCCCCGGCAATATTGCGATACCGCACCAGAATATCGGTGCCGCCGGCAACGGGGACTGCGTGCATTTCGCTGCGCAGCTGCAGTGCCTCCTCCAGGTTAACGGGAAGATAACTCTCTACCATAGATGCCCCCCTCGTTCGGCAGCCATCCTGACGCCATCTATCAGCATCGTATAGCCCGTGCAGCGACAGAGATTTCCGGAGAGTCCAACTCTGATCTGCTCCTCGGTGGGATCCGGGTGCTCCTTGAGCAGCGCATACGCTGCCATTACCATCCCCGGCGTGCAGAAACCACACTGTACCGATCCGCTGTCGGCAAAGGCTTCAATGATTATTCTGCCCTCCGCCGTTTCACGCAGACCCTCCAGGGTCACAATCTCGCTACCTCCGACAACCGCCATGGGGACAAGGCAGGCGTTGACCAGCCTGCCATCCATCAGTACCGAGCAGGCGCCGCACTCTCCCTCTCCGCACCCCTCTTTCACAGCAGTGAGCCCCGCCTCGTCACGGAGAAAATCCAGCAGCCGCCGGGCGATATCAACGGCAACCCGTCTCTCTATGCCATTCAAACGAAACGCTATCTCTTTTACCATATCAGTCTGCCTTGGTCACTTCGTAAATATACTCAGGGGTTACAGGAATCCTTGAGACGGGACGATCAATCGCTTTCTGCACAGCCAGGGCATAGGCGGCTGAAGCCCCGTCGAAGACCAGCTCCCCGAGACCTTTCGCCCCATAGGGTCCGTATTCGTACGGATTGTCAACAAGATGACTCTCCACTGAGGGGAAATCCAGGGTTGTCGGAATAATGTAATCGGCAAAGGTGTTCTGCAGGAACCTGCCATCCTTCAGCTCCATCTTCTCAAGGCTTCCGTAGCCCAGCGACTGGATCACTCCCCCGTGAACCTGGCCGTGCACAATCAGGTCATCTATGGCCGTACCGACCTCATGTACCGTCCAGATGCCTTTTGTCTCTACTTCGTACGTCTGCGGGTCGACAGCCACCTCGGCGGCACAGACCCCCCATCCATACGACGGGTAGGCATCCCCCTGGAATGTCTCGCTGTCCCACTCGATACCCGGGGGCTGCTGATAATCGGTCTCCGCTGTGATATCACCGGGCTGATCCCACTGCAGCTTCAGCAGCTCTGCCGCCCGTTCTATCAGCTTCCCGACCACCATCATGGAGCGGGAGGCAACCGTTGGTCCGGAGTTGGGGACTACCGAGGTATCGGGAGTGGCATAGGTAACCTGGTCCAGGGGTATACCGAGCACCTTCGCCGCAACTTTCGATGCTGTGGTCTCAAAACCCTGACCCATCTCAACATTGGATACGGCAATCGTTACCCGTTCATCGTGGCGTGAAAGTCGAACCTTCGCCTTGATGATCGTCTTCTCTCCGTCCCCGGTGAAACCGCCACCGTGGTTATAGCAGGCTATGGCGACAGCCCGGCCGCTTCCGGGCCCGTACTCCCGGTTCTTCTCGAGATATCCTGATATCGCATAGATCTTTCGAATCATTTCCGGTAGTTTGACGACCTCGTGGATTGAACCGTTAGTTACCGTTTTACCGTTCTGCCGGATGAAGTAGCGCTGCTTGAGCTCTGCATCGTCAACACCGGTTTCCCGAGCAATATGCGACATATGCATTTCACAGACAAAGATTCCCTGTGGCGCCCCGAATCCCCGGAACGCATCGGAGGGAAAAGTGTTGGTAGCTACCGCCCTGCCCCGTACACTGACATTGGGAATATCATAGACACTGTTCACCGAGAACATCGCCCGCTGCAGTACAATATGGGAACAGCTCTGGTAGCCTCCGGCATTGATGGCAACGTCTATATCCATGCCGATGATCCGGTTACTGCTGTCCAGCGCAGTCTTGAACCGGATACGGCTCGGATGCCGTTTTGCTGTGTAACTTATATCCTCAGAGCGTTCAAAAATGATCTGGATCGGCTTTTTCAGGGCATGTAGTGCAACGATCAGCGGTCCGGCGATCACATCCGGAAAGTGCTCCTTACCCCCGAATGCGCCACCAGTCACAGCCTGCCTGACGATAATCTGCTCGGGTTTTGCATTCACGGCACCTGCAACGGCCTTGCGTATATAGTAGGGACACTGGCATGAGGCCGTGATCACATAATTACCATCCTCCATATACCCGACCATCCCCTGAGGCTCCATATAGGCATGTTCCTGAAATCCCGTTTCGATACAATCTTCGATTACCCGCACAGCCTCGGCAAAGGCTGTATCCGGATCACCTTTTTTCAGGTGGTAATCGGCGTAGAGATTGTTGTCATTGACAAATGCCCCACCTTTCAGCCCCAACCCTTCATCGATCGTGAAGGCCGGATCAAGGGCCTCGTATGTGATCTCAACCTGCGCGGCAAGTGCCGCAAGCCGGTCCCGATCGGGTCCCACAAGAACACCGATCGTCTCCCCGACAAATCTGACTTCCTCTTCGGCAAAGACCTTCCAGTCATCAGTAATCATATGGAGCCTGTTCTCCCCGCCGGCCGGGATATCTTTGCTGCTGATGAAGTGGACATCGTCAGGCAGCTCCGGCAGCTGCAGGGCTGAAATCTTGGCCCTTGCCATGGATGATCTGATTAGCCGGCCGTACAGCATGGCATCAACATGCATGTCGGCTACGTAGCTGGAATATCCACCTGCCTTGGCAACGGCATCCACCCTGCGTACCGGTAATCCTATTCTTCCCTGTATGAATGCATTATCATGGGCACTGGCCATCTGCGACTCCTTGTCACGCTGTTTCCACATCAGGCATAGCCGAAGATCCTCTATACTGAAGATCCTCTATACTAATGTACTACACTTCATGCTGTTTCAGCAAACTGTTCTGTCACTGCAGTGTACAGGCGAGCATGGCATAGAATGCTGAACAGATCTCGAGATCATCAATTCGGTTGGACTCATTGGGGGCATGGGCTTCATGCTCATCTCCCGGTCCGAATCCAATGGCCGGTATGCCGTGACGACCGGAAGTTGCCACACAGTTCGTTGAGAAAGTCCATTTATCGATCACCGGATCCTTAGCATAAAGGGCCCGGTAGGCCGAAGCGCCTGCCTGTACGAATTCATGAGTTTCGGGAAATTTCCATGTCGGGAAATAGAGCTCTTGCCCGTACTCCTTCTCTTTCCAGCCGATCTTGGCATAGTACGGCATCTCCACGGAGACGCTTTCTTCCGGCTCTCCCAGAGCTTCGGCAATATAGTGCTTCACCTGACTGATTGCAAGCTCAGCATCCTCTCCCCAGGTTAGCCGGCGGTCAAGGTAGAGGGAGGCTTGATCCGGGACCGCACACTGGGAGGGCCCATGAACATTGATCTGGGAGACGACGATCGTTCCCTTGCCGAGGAAGTTGTCGTTATCGGGCTGGAGATCGGCATTGAGCTGCTCCATCGCCAGTGCTGCCCGGGCTGCCTTGTAGGCGGCACTCACACCTCGTTCGGGGGCTGAACCGTGGGCGGACACCCCCTTGAGGGTCACCTGCATCTCCATTCTGCCCCGATGTCCCCGGTAGAGACGACAGCTTGTCGGCTCCGTAGAGACGACATAGTCGGGTTTGAGCTGCTCCTCCTCTATAAGGTACTTCCAGCACATTCCGTCACAATCCTCTTCCATGACAGTAAAGGTGAAATAGGCCGTCACATCTCGGTCAAACCCCAGCTCCTTGAGGATCCGTCCGGCCGTTATCATAGCCGCTCCCCCTCCCTTCTGGTCAGAGGCACCGCGTCCCCATACCCGACCGTCCCGGATCTCCCCGGAAAAGGGCTCGAAATCCCACTGTTCGGGATCCCCCACCTCCACTGTATCGATATGGGCATCAAAGGCGATAATCCTTGAACCGTTTCCGACCCGTCCGACCACACTGCCCAGGCCGTCAAAATATACCTCGTCAAATCCCGCTTCACGGCAGAGCTCGGCGATAAGCCGACACACATTCTCCTCGGCCCCGCTGTAGGATTTCACCTGTACCATCTTTGAAAGGTTCTCAGCGGTATAATCGCGATACTTCTCAGCCAATTGCAGGATGCTTTTCGACATGTTCTCCTGATTTTCCATCTATTCCTCACTTGCAGATTTTTATTTGTTTGCCAGTCAATCTATGCTGTTCATTCTCTCCCAGACAGATTTGGCATGTTTTGCAGCTTCACGATACACGTACTCAATATCGAAGGGAAATTCCCGGTTCTCCATGACCACCGATCCGTTGATCACCACTGTCCTCACGCTTGCCGAACCAAGCCCGAAGGCCAGATGGCCGGCAAAGTTCTCTGCTGCCAGCGGAGTCGGCGAAAGGTAGTCAAGCAGGATGATATCGGCAGTACTTCCGGATTCAATATATCCGAACCGACCCCCGAAATAGCGCTTTAGGATCTCATTGCCCCTATTAAGGGTAGACAGATAGTCTCCGGGCCAGAGGGGCAAGCCGGCATCCCGGTTTTTGAAGAACGCGAACTTGAACTCCTCGAACATATCGGCTCCGATTCCATCCGTTCCCAGCGCACTGTTCTTCACTGCCGGCAAACGGGTGCAGTATCCGACATGGTTGTTCATGTTTGAACGGGCATTATGGATAAGAAACCCGTCAGCATCATTCAGGAGGTCAATGTCATCATCGGAGAGGTAGAGCCCGTGGATCAGCAGCGACCGGTTGTCGATCAGCCCCTTTTCCTGCAGCCGTACCACCAGGTCCCTGCGATAGCGGTGATGCGAGACAGAGAGATCATAGAGATCCTCGGCTATGTGCATGTGAATACCCCGCCCGCTCTCCTCGACAGCAGCCCGCAGCATTTCAAGTCCAGCATCGGGGATGGTGAACGGGGCATGCCCGCCTATTGCGGCCTCCATCATCGGTATCCCGGAGGCTTTTTCCCGCTCCAGACGGGCAATGAAGCGCAGATTCTCCGCAATTCCCGCTTCGACCTCATCCATACCCCCGTTCCGATCGGTCACTTCATAGCAGGTCATGCCCCGTAGCCCGCTCTTCGTAAATCCGTCTCTGATGGCATCGAGGGAGCCGTGAATACAGCCGGGACTCGAATGGTGATCTATCACCGAGGTGGTTCCGGCACGGATGGCATCTATGGAGCAGATCAGGCTCGAGTAGTAGACAGATTCGGGATCCAGAGCCCGGTCTATTCGCCACCAGAGCTGCTGCAGCGTCGAGATGAAATCGGGAGTTGGCCCTATTTCAGCCATGATGCCCCTTGACAGCCCCGAGTAGTAGTGGTGGTGCGAACAGACATTGCCCGGCATCGCCAGGGTCCCGCTTCCATCCACCGTAACAGCATCAGGATGGTCGGTCGGATTGATTCTTCCGATCTCCTTCACCAGCCCATCCTCAATCAGGATATCGGGTCCGTTTATGATATTCACCGGATCAAGACCCGAAATTATCCGTTCACAGTTCCGTATCAGTACACTCATAGCCGCACCTCCTGCACAAGCGCACTACAGATAGTAGGCGTAGCGGTCGAGAATCTGCTGCACAAGCTCCTGCACCTGCAGGTTTTCCATGCCGGTAACAGCACCGGATACAATCGGGTAACGCCTTATCTCACCAGCTGTTCTGCAGAGCACTGCATCGGCTGCAAAGCAGCATCCCGGATTCTCGGAATCCTTCATATTCTGCTCATTGGAGAATATCGTAAACTTATCCTTATACGGTTTACCTTCCCAGGGACAGAACGTTGCACAATTCCCACATTCGTTGCAGTAGTCATCAATATGGACAATCTGGAAGGGATGTGCAAAGAGCCCGGAATCACGGACATCTACTGTAATGTTGGCCCGATTGGGGCAGACATCCACGCACTTGTTGCAGATATAGGAGCATTCAAGGCAGCGGGACTGCTCCACTGCAGCGAACTGCACATCAGACAGATCCCTCGCTGCGGCTGGCAGCCAGTGTGATTTCTTGGACCGTATCTCGGCAAAGAAGGCATTTTCCGCCGCCTCCATCTCCTCAAGGGCTACTTCGTGGCCTTCTCCGTCTTCGATAGCTCCTTCATGTTCATGTTCATGCTCATCATCCCCAGTCTCCTCGGGTCCGAGGATGGAATCGAGGATGGCCTCCACAGCTAGGCGGGCACTGGCCATGCAGCGTACGATCGTTGATGGTCCGGATTGTGCATCCCCGATGATATAGACACCATCAACCGCTGTCTCAAGCGTTTCCGGGGATACATCGGTCCATCCCCGCTCATTCAGGGGAAGCCCGCAGGCCTTGAGAATGCCGGTATCGACTCGTTCCCCTATGGCAGTGATAAGGGTATCGCAGGGAATGGTGACGGTTTCATCAGTCGGAACCGGGCTGCGTCTGCCGCTGGCATCTAGCTCTCCGAGTTGCATCTTCCGACAGAGCAGCATGCCGTCGTCGGTAAACTTCTCCGGAACGGCAAGGAAGGCAAACTCGGCTCCCTCAGCCACGGCGTTATCAAACTCCTCCAGATCGGCAGGCATTTCATGCTTTGTACGACGATAGAGGACAGTAACACTCTCCACGTCCGGCAGTGTCAATGCCGCCCTGGCACTGTCCATGGCTGTATTTCCCCCGCCGGTTATGACCACATTGCGTCCGGGGGATAGGGAGTTGCGGTCCCGTCGGAAGGTTCCGAGAAATTCAAGGGCCGGCTGTACCCTACCACCTTCTCCCGCAACGGTAATCAGCTTGTCCTGCTCCGCTCCAATGGCAAAGATGATATATGAACACCCTTCCTTCCTCAGGGCTTCTACGCTTACTTCTTCGATCGATACGCCAAACCGGAAATCAACCCCCTGCCGCTCAATGAATGCAATATCGGCTTCCACCACCTCCCGGGGAAGGCGGAAGTCAGGGATTACATGTGTCACAACTCCGCCGGCACTGGACTCGCGTTCATATACCGTGACGGAAAAGCCTGCCCGGGCAAGAAAATAGGCGGCAGAAAGCCCTGCAGGGCCTGCTCCGATCACAGCAGCCCGGGTGTCGGCATGTTCCGGCTCATCCCAGATTGCAGAGAGATACTCCTCGAATCCATGCTCGACGGCAATCCGCTTCATCTCCCGGATTTCCACAGCACCCTCATAATCAAGTCGGGTGCAGTTGTACATGCACTGGTGATCGCAGATATAGCCAGTAATTCCTGGTAGGGGATTCTTGTCATAAATCAACTCAAGAGCTTCTGCATACCGTTTCTCACCCACCAGCTGTATGTATTCGGGGATGTCCTGATGAATGGGACAAGCAGAGACACAGGGAGCTATGTAGCAGTCGGTCATCGGCAGGCCGGATTGCACAGCTACGGGGAGAAACCCCCGCTTCTCCTTCTCATAGTTATGATTGCATAGCGCTGTTTCGGCAATGCTCTGCAGATGTTCACTGTTCACCCGGTTCATATGCCAAGCATCTGTCTCTTCGCATACGGCTGCCATTTCGGCAAGCCGTGCATACCCTCCGGGTTTCAGAAGATCGGTTGCCACAGTTACCGGCCGGATCCCTGAAGAGAATATTTCGGCAACATTCTCACAGTTCACGCCGCCTGAGTAGGATATCGGCAGCCGTCCCGAAAAATCTCGGGAGAGCTCCGCTGCCAAAGCAATGCTCACCGGGTAGAGCGACCGTCCCGACATATACATCTCGTCACCGGGCAGTATCCCCTGGTCGTTTACCGTACCGAGAGTGTTGGTCAGCTTAACGCCAAACCCGAGTCCCAGCTCGTCGGCAAGTTTCTGCAGACGGTCAAGCATGGCAACAGCATCAAGATACTGCAGATCGTGGCTGAAAGTCTTCTCGCTGAGCGTGACATAGCCGTAGCCCATGGAATTCAACATGGAACGAACCCGGTCGAAGCCGAGCAGCGTGGGATTGAGTTTCACATAGGTTGTAATCCCCTTCTCCGCAAGCATGTACCTGCATATGGCCTCAATCTCGTCAGGGGGACAGCCGTGCATGGTTGAAAGAGTCACTGTCGGACTGATAGCCGGAGAGATTGTTGCCGCCATCTCCCTGAGGGCCTCAATCCTGCCTCCGAATCCCGTCTCTCGGAACAGGCCTCCATCATCGAGCAGCTCCAGCAGTTCAGTAATGTAGCCGTTGAAGAGCGGATCATCTGCAGCATTGATCATCGAATCAATGTAGCGCTGCATGGGCTCAGTCTGTATCCCCTTCAGATCATAGCCCACGCTCATATTGAAGATACAATCCATGTCCCCATGGGTATGCTTATCAGTGAAGAAGAGCACCTTGAGCAGATGAACCAGAATCCAGGCTTTCACATATTCGTCATAGGCCCCCTGCAGGGTAAATTCGGTTGACCATTCAACATTGTAACCTTCGTCCCTGGCATCGATGCAGGGCTTCTCGATCTCAAGGTTATCGAGGATCTGGACCGTCTTCAACTCGATGAACCGACCACCGGCTAGATAGGCACTGATGATATTCTGGGTCAACTGTGTGTGGGGACCGGCAGCAGGACCGACCGGTGTATCATACCGGTTGCCGTAGTAATCGAGTCTGCTGTCATGCTGTTTAAAAAAGAACTGATCGGCATGGATGCCGAATATTGTCGATTCACCGGCATACTCATAGAGCATATGCTCAACAAGCCTCTGGAACGGAACTGAAACCATTTTGTCTCTGACACTCATACCGACGCTCCTGTGCTTTGAGATTTCAGGCAAAGCCATGGACCTGCCCCACTATTCATTGTAAACTCTAAAAAAATTCTGTCAATATATTTTGCAACAGATTGCAACATTAAGAAAAGGGTGTTATACTGTTTTTCAGGAGAGTTATTACTGCACATTTTTATGTATTTCGCAAATTATTAAAAATGTTTCTAAGATATGCAAATTTTTATTGAATTTTTTTAAGATATCTAGTATTTGTATATACATGCTTTAAGCAGGAGGGTGGTTATGATAAATTTGGAAATTAACAGTGAAATTATCGAACGGAATGCAAGGCGCTGCAGGGAGAAGAATATCATTCTGCCGACCTTCACCCAGATGAAGGATCCTTCGAAAATGCCTGAAACGATAGTGAACCAGCTCAAAGAGAAGGGCTTGTGGGATGTGGATCCGGCTAACCTCTTCAGGATAACCTGGAAGAATGAGCCCAAGGAGTTCGGCGGCAGCCACGGTGATGTGAACTATATTGAGCTTCCCGAATCGCTCACCGGAACCAGTACCCGTATCATAGCGCTGGTCGGCAAGTGGTTTCCTACCGGAGCCCATAAGGTGGGCGCGACATACGGCTGTCTTGCTCCTGCCCTTGTCTCCGGCAACTTCGACTCAACCAGGCAGAAGGCGGTCTGGCCGTCAACAGGCAACTATTGTCGCGGTGGGGCCTACAATTCCCAGCTGCTCGGTTGTGATTCCATTGCAATCCTGCCTGAAGAGATGAGCCAAGAACGATTTGACTGGCTGAAGCAGGTTGCCGGTGAAGTGATAGCCACACCCGGTTGTGAAAGCAACGTCAAAGAGATCTTTGACAAGTGTCATGAACTCAATGCAGAACGCGGCGATGATATTGTCATCTTCAACCAGTTTGATGAATTCGGCAACTACCTGTGGCACTACGAAGTGACCGGAAGTGCCATTGAAGAGGTCATCACCAAGGAGGGCATCAGGGCCGAGAACCTCTTCGGGTATGTCTCCTCCACTGGATCCGGAGGAACCCTGGCAGCCGGTGACCGGTTGAAACAACTTTACCCGAATATCAAGAATGGTGCCGGTGAGGCCCTGCAGTGTCCGACGCTGCTGCGTAATGGTTTCGGTGGCCACCGTATTGAGGGTATCGGTGACAAGCATGTTCCATGGATCCATAACGTCCGCAACACCGATATGGTCATGGCCATTGACGACAATGACTGTATGGATATCCTGCGGCTGTTTAACGAAGAGAACGGGCGAAAGCTGCTGCTCGAAAAGGGCGTTCCTGCTGCGATAATCGATCAGCTGCCGCTGCTGGGGATATCGGGAATCGGTAACGTGCTCGCTGCAATCAAGATGGCCAAGTACTACGAGCTGGGAGCCGATGATGTTATTTTCACAATTCTCACCGATTCAGCCGAGATGTATGTTTCACGCATCCGCGAAATGCATGCAACTGCAGGTGAGTTCACCATTGCCGATGCCGCGGAAGTGTATGCCGGCAGTATCATCAAACAGGGTATTGAGAATGCCCTCGAACTTACCTACTACGAACGGCTGCGTGTTCATAACCTGAAATATTACACCTGGATCGAACAGCAGGGCAAGGAGCTGGAGGAGCTCAATGCCCAGTGGTATGACCGCGATTACTGGACGAACATCCAGGGGCTTACCGGAAAAATCGACGAGCTTATCGATGATTTCAACAAAAAAACAGGATTGCTGTAGATGGAATTTCACTATAGATGCCTTGATTGCGGTACCGAATACGACAACAGTGTCCTGCGGTACCGCTGTCCGGTCTGTACAGCAGCGGCAGTCGACAGCAGAGCGTTTCAGGCAGGAAATCTCGAAGTGCTGTATGATGCGGCTGAACTGGGCTCAATAGGCAGCAGCGACACCTTTTCCCAGTTTGATTTCTTCCCCTATCCGATTCAGGATTACTCAGCCTATCCTGTCGGTAACACACCTCTGATCCGCTCACAGCGACTGAGCCGTTCCAGCGGTATTTCCAATCTGCGCTTCAAGAATGACGGTGCCAATCCCTCCGGTTCTTTCAAGGATCGGGCATCCCAGTTGATAGCAGCCCAGGCCATTGCTCACGGGCAGCAGCGTGTAGTGGTTGCATCAACCGGTAATGCCGGGTCTGCCATGGCCTGTGCAGGTGCTGCCTACGGACTGGAGATCATTCTCTTTGTCCCCGAGACTGCCCCGGTCAACAAGCTGATGCAGTCAGTGCTGTACGGAACGTGCGTTGTCCCGGTCAGAGGCACCTACGATGACGCTTTCTCCCTCTCAATTGCCTATACGGATACCTATGGCGGCATCAACAGAAATACTGCCTACAATCCGATGACTGTCGAGGGCAAGAAGAGTGTATCCCTTGAACTCTACCTGCAGTATGGCGGTTCAGTACCCGATGTTATCTATATTCCGGTGGGAGATGGAGTCATTCTCTCCGGAGTGTATAAGGGCTTTGCCGACCTGAAACTGGCTGGCCTGATTGACCACCTCCCACAGCTCGTTGCTGTGCAGGCTTCCGGCAGTGCCGCAATTGCACGGGCTTTCGAGAGCGGTTCTGAACGTATCCTCGAAAGAGCCGATACAGTTGCCGACTCAATATCTGTCGGCTCACCGGCTGCCGGGAGATATGCTCTGCATGCCCTGAAAGCCAGTGCGGGCTGGACTGTGCAGGTTGATGACCGAGCAATTCTTGATGCCCAGCTGGAACTTGCGGCAACAGGCGGGATCTTTGTCGAGCCGGCTGCCGCGGCTGCCTGGGCGGGAGCTAAGCAGGATGCAGGAAACTGCAGTGAGAATACTGCTTCAGACGCATCTGTCTGTGTCCTGCTTACCGGTACCGGTTTCAAGGATATGAGCGTGTTTACGGGCAAAATTGCCATCCCTGGTGCTGTGGATCCCCTTCTCAGCAAGGCAGTGGATGTGATCGAGAAATTCCATGCAGAGTGAAGGCTATTTACCTCTCTTCAGGTGCATGCTATAGTACCTGTAGAATGCTTACTGGAGGATCTACATGGAGCTGTTTCTCATAGGTTTTGGAGCAGGTCTGGTGCTCTTCTTCATTGCCCTGATCAACAATGTACGCACACGGAGGAAGAGCAGAAAGGAAATACTGCGCATAAAATCCATCGTGACCCAGAAAATGGATCTTGAATCGGAATCCCTGTCCCAGCTGAAGAGTGAAATCCGTGATCTCAAACAGCAGAATGAGAACCTCAGAATCAGTGTGCGCAGCTTCTCCCAGAAACCTAACCGCAAGGAGATTGCCCGCCTGCAGGTCTACCAGCGGGCAATCGAGATCATGTCCCTGAAGGCTCCCGGGTTTGCTCCTGCATGGCAGGTAGCCCTGAACGAGAGCGAATCGGAGTATCACAAAATATTCTCTGGCTTCGAACCCTTTGTCAGGAAAGTGGTTCCTTCGAAGCTTATCGACCTGTTTGACACACCGACTAGATCGACTCCCGAGCTTGAGAATCCGGAAACCGATGATTCCAGGAAATCAGACGGTGATTCTGAGCAGTAACTCCATCAGGCAGCTTCCGCTGCTTCTCTTGGGACTCATTCTTATTGCCGCACCGCTTCAGCTGCCGGCTGCAACTCTTGATACGATCTGTGTTCCGGACTCCTTCCAGGAACCCTTAGCCGATATTTCAACGGTAACTGCAATCTCTGCCATGCTGCTGCCGGCACTCTCACAGGCTGTCGGGCTTTCTGCCGACTATCCTGCAGATCAGGAAGGTGTAATGACTATCGCTCTCGTGTACGGGGGAACCCTTTCACTTACCTATGCTGCAGCAACTCTGGTCAAGGAGCTCTTTCCCCGTACACGCCCGTTTCCTGCTCTCTCCGATGATGCTGATGCATCGTTTCCCTCCCGTCATACTGCCATGGTGACCGCAGCAGCATCCTTTGCCGCAATAACTGGCGCTATCGGGCATTCAACCGATGCGCTTGAGATCATCACCATTGCCGGAAGCTGGTCCGCGGCTGTCACTACCGGCATACTGCGGGTCGTTTCAGGAGAACACTACCTGTCTGATGTGATTGCCGGCGCCCTGCTCGGTGCCGGCATAGGCCTGCTCGGGGGAATGGTTGCGCTCCACGCCAGATAATGTTTCGTAATTTAGCGAATTATAGAATTGACTAACCTCACCATTAACTCTACAATTCCCCTATGAAGCTATTCACCCTTCTAGCCGACTACATCACCTATCGCCTTTTTGCACTTCAACAGGATAGCCCTTTTGCCGATGGGCTGCACTTCTTCATAGAGGATGTATCGAAGATTTTTGTCCTGCTTGTCCTGCTCGTCTACGGTATCTCCTTCCTGCGCGCCGGTATCAATGCCGATCGTATCAGAAGCTATCTCCAGGGGAAGCACCGCTTCATTGGGTACCTGCTGGCAGCAGGATTCGGGGCAGTCACCCCATTCTGTTCATGTTCAAGCATCCCGCTGTTCATCGGGTTCACCCGGGCATCGATCCCTGTCGGGTTCACCTTTGCCTTCCTGATTACTTCTCCGATTATCAACGAGGTGGCTGTCATCCTGCTGGGAAGTCTGCTTGGATTTCGGTTCATGGTAATCTATATCGCAACAGGCATGCTGTCTGGAATAGTCGGAGGATGGTTCATCGACGCAATTCACGGTGAACGGTATCTCACCGTACCTGAAGGAGCTGCTGTAATCGGGCTCTCGAATGTCAAACGCAGGATACCGGCTACTGAGCGGCACCGATTTGCTGTTACCGAACTGCGGGCAATTGTATCACGGGTATGGATATGGATTCTGGCGGGCATTGCTGTGGGGGCTACCATACACGGGTATGTACCGGATGATTTCCTCCTGACCCGGCTGGGTACCCGGAGTTTCTGGACGGTACCGGCAGCCACACTTGTGGGGATTCCACTCTACTCCAACGCCAGCGGTATAATACCTGTTGCCGAAACATTGCTGAGAAAGGGACTGCCACTCGGCACGACTCTGGCGTTCATGCTCAGTACCGTTGCAGCGAGCATACCGGAGTTCATACTGCTGAAACAGGTGATGAAACCCAGGTTGCTGCTGATTTTCTTTCTGATGCTGCTGGTGCTCTTCACCCTTGTCGGGCTGTTGTTCAATATATTACCGTTTACTATTCTTGATATCTAAAGGAGATGCTGAAATGATAAAACTAGCTGTGTATGGTTCCGGCTGTAAAAAATGCAAAAAACTGCTTGCTCATGTGGAGGAGGCAATCCGGGGCAGAGAGGA
>CAZSBC010000025.1:0-26756 GCA_964605195.1 uncultured Spirochaetales bacterium
ACTGCTATTTCAGGTTGAGCAGGCGATAGCGGTTGTCGGTGAAAATGCCATCGACCTGCAGCTCCTGCAGTCTTTCAAGCTCTTCCGGATAGTTGACTGTGAAGACCAGTACCCTGATGCCCCGTTCGTGCGCATCCTCCACAATCTCACGGGTAACGTTCTCCCGCTTCATGTTGAGGGACCAGGCTCCGATCTCTTCGGCCAGTTCCGCCAGCTTGAGCGGATAGCAGCTGATAATGGGAGCTATGCGAATCCCGGGGCAGAGCTCGCTGAAATTAA
Source organism: uncultured Spirochaetales bacterium (assembly GCA_964605195.1). Classification (GTDB taxonomy): domain Bacteria; phylum Spirochaetota; class Spirochaetia; order JABMQR01; family JABMQR01; genus CAZSBC01. The sequence goes on from CAZSBC010000025.1 coordinate 280, forward strand.
AGAGCTCCCTGTGGTTGTAGGAAGAGACGAGGAAATCTTCAGTATGCATGCTCCCGTTCCGGATTTCATGCCGGAGAATACGGGCTACCTCGTTTGCAGAACCCGTTCCCTTGATTTCGATATTCAGGGGACATTGGTTGCCTATGACGGCAATTGCCTCCTGCAGTGTGGGTATCTGTTCGCTTCCGTCTATCCGCAGGTCCCTGATTTCATCATAGCTGAGATCGGCAACATATCCGCTGACCCCTGTCCGGCTGTCCACTTTGTCGTCATGCATCAGAATCACTTCTCCTGTTCTGCAGACGGCAATATCGATCTCTATCATGTCGACGCCTGATTCGATACCGGCCCTGATAGCCTTCAGCGTATTCTCGGGAGCCAATCCGGCAGCCCCTCTATGTCCTATGATCAGCATTTCAATATCCTTATCTCTCGTACCATTCCGGCAATCCTCACTTCCGGCTCTCGATATCCTGTGAAAGCAGATATACTCGATCAACGGGATTGCTGGCACTGCCCCGGTAACGGATAGAAGCAGATTCAAAGAGAACTGCAATCCGTTCCCCGTACAGCACCGCAGCCTCACTCATAGGCGGGAGGGTAACCTCATCATACCGGTTCAGTGTATCGAGAAACCACAACGGAGTTGGCGATTGTTTCGTCAAATCTAGTATCTTATGCGCCGGTTCGTCAAGCGGTGAATCATATATCAAGAGCCTGCTGTTATTCCTCCTCCCGTAAGATGCGCTGAGAAATAGACGATAATCGGCAAAGACTGCTCCCTGGATTTCATTCGGGATGGAGATTATATAGTCAGGTACCAGCTTGCCGTCTGCTGTGTATGTATCTGAAAGCATATCGGAGACTGCGTCCAACCGGTAACCGCCCATCCAGGCCTTGTTGACAGCTCCACTTCTGGTTTTGACATGGTGTGCCTTCGAAACGGTATAGTTGCCGTCGGCGCTGACAAACTCCCCGATCCAGAGCACCCCGTCATGAAAGGTTGCAAACGATGCCTTTGTCTCGGTTAGTACAGGTTCAGGCAGTATGATGGCTCCGTGATTCTCCGCTGCAGAGAGCACGGTAAGCGGAACCGCATAGATCCCGGGCCCTGAGGCTATCCAGAGATACTCCCTGCTGATCGCAAGCCCACCCAGATGCCCCTTATGCGGGGAACCGTCGGCATTGAAGAGATAGTGGACTGCTTTAAGAAGATTGCTCTCCATATCAATGAGAGTCAACGCACCGGCAGTGAAGTCATCCATATAGTTCGAGATGATCAGCATCTCCTCATCTACCCAGTAGGCCATCCCCTGTGGGATGAGCTGCTGGTTGAGGCCGGGAATCAACGGTCCCTCTACAGCGGAAGCGCTGAAGCCGGCAAATATCCAGGAGTTCTCAAAGGAGGTGCTGACGACCGATTCCTGGGTAACCTGAGGTTGTGGCGGCCCCTCATCGCCGGCAGGGTCAGTTTCTGCCTGTCTTGACAGACAGGCGCTGAGCATAACTGACAGCAGTATAGTGCCCAGCAGCACTGTAATTGATGGTGTTTTCATCGCACTATTTCTCACTCTGCAGCGCGAATCCCCGCATGAAGCTCTCCTGCATCACGAAGAAGACTAGCAGCGGAGGCAGCATGGTGATGATGACACCAGCCATGATCACGCCCCAGTTGTTAGAAGATTCGGCATTCATCAGCATCTTGATACCGATCTGTACGACCCGCATGTTATCGGTGTTGGTTGCCATCAGTGGCCACAAGTACTGATTCCAGATATAGATGAACTCAATGACAATCAGGGCTCCGATAGTACTTTTGGTTAACGGCAGCAGTACACTGAAGAAGTACTGCATCGGTCTGCAACCATCCATCTTGGATGCATCGACGAGTTCCGAGGGTATTGTCTTGAAACGCTGGATGAAGAGAAACGTTCCGGTGGCACTGGCCCAGAAGGGGATAATCAAACCGGCATAGGTATTTATCCACCCGAAACTCCGGACCACATCGAAAAGGGCGACGATACGGACCGGGACAGGCAGCAGCAGCGTTACAATAATCAGGAAGAAGAGCACCTGCTTGCCCCTGAATTCAAAGTGGGTGAAGGCGAAGGCAGCCAGCAGGCTCATGACAATCTTGCCGGCAGTTACCATGATGGCGATAAAGGCCGAATTGAACATCATTCTACCGAGGGAGATACGTTTCCAGGCCGTGGTATAGTTATAGACCCAGTTATTGGAGAAGGTCATCTTCGGCGGGAAGGAGAGCACCTCGGTTTCGGTCTGAGAGCTGATAATGAATGCCAGGATAACCGGCATACAGATGACAAGCACGGAGATAATGAGCAGCAGATGCAGTCCGGCTGATTTTGTTCTTGATCTTTTCATCGCTACACTCCCTCCTTACTGGTAGTGGACCTTTTTCTCGGTTGTCTTGAACTGGATCATGGTAATGCCTACCACCAGAATGAATAGGACGAAGCTTTCGGCTGCGGCATAGCCTATCCGTGAGTTGACGAAGAAGTCCCTGTAAAGCTGGTAGATCAATATGTTGGTGGCTCCGGCAGGTCCGCCTTCAGTCAGTACATCAATCAGCCCGAAAGATGCGAAGTAGGCATAGGTGGTATTCATGACAAGCAGAAAGAAGGTTATTGGTGATATGAATACAAACGTTATGGAGGTGAATCTCCGTACTGGACCGGCTCCGTCAATTTCGGCCGCCTCAAGCGAATCTTTCGGCACATTGCGCAGTGCAGTGAGATAGAACACGATATTATAGCCAAGGTTCTTCCAGGTAGCAGCAAGGACTATGACGAACATGGCTGCGTTGCTGTTTGTCATCCAGGCCCGGTAGCCGGTAACAAAACCCATGACACCGTTGGCCGGGTTGAAGAGAAAGTTGAACAGTGAACCGGCTATGGCAGGGGAGAGGGCATACGGCCAGATCAGGAAGGAGCGATAGAGTTTCGCCCCCCGGATCTTCTGGTTGAGAAGAATGGCTATCAGAAGTGAAATCACCAGCCCACCGATAACGACTGATACAGCAAAGACCAGTGAGAGCATGAAGCTTTTCTGGTAGACCGGACTGGTGAAAATCTTGATGAGATTGTACAGACCGGCGAACTTGCCCGCTCCCGAGTAGGGGTTCACCTTGTAGAATGACAATCTGAACGATTCGAAAGCCGGGTAGAACAGGAAGATTATCAGGATCGTGTAGGTCGGTACAAGCAGCACGTAGGGCAGGATCTTGTTGTTGAAACCCGATTGTTTCATCTGACTCTCCAGAAAACAAACCCGGCTCTATAGGAAACATAAAACCGGGTTGTATAATTAGGAAGACTCCGACAGAATCTCTATCAGTGCATCATGTCAGAAGTTGTCGGACTACAGCCCGATAACCTCATTCCACTCTGCAATCAGGTCATTGACCTGGGCAGCGGCATCATCCAAAGCCTTGGAAACGGGTTTCCCGGCATAGCATTCCTGAATTGATGATTCAACAATAGCGCGGGTTTCCGGGAACACACCAAGAAGTGAGCCGGCTGTATTGAGCGTCTCAGGACTTGCCAGCAGCTGATCAAATGCCGTTCTGTAGTTTGGGTTGTCCACGAACCAGCCTTCATCCTCAAGCTTATCCATGGCGGTCTTACGTACCGGGAAGTATCCGGTTCCCTTATGCCATGCCATCTGAGGACCGTCACTGGAAATGTACTGTACCAGTTTCAGGGCAGCCAACTCCTCTTCCGGAGTATGCTTGTCAGTCATCCAGAGCGAGCCTCCTCCGATGGCGACGCCGCCGGTAGCTCCTTCCGGTCTGGGTATGAATCCGGTTCCCATCTCCCAACCCTTCTCCTGCAGCGAAGCAGTGAGGAGGTTCACATCTGAAGATGAGGACATGACCATGGCTACCTCACCGGAACCGAATGCTGCCCGGTGATTTGACCAGCCTGGGCCTACGTCCATGAAGAGCCCTTCATTGTAGAGGCCGATCCACCAATCCAGGATCCTGTTACCGGCTTCACCGTTGAATCTCACCTCGGTAGGCAGCTCTTCGCCGCGGCCGTTGGAGTTGTTGACAAAGGGGGCATCCTGCAAACAGTGCATCTGTTCAAAGTACCAGCTGTGCAGATTCCAGCTGATCGGGGTCTTTACGACACCGGCATCCCTCAGCTTGATAGCTGCCTGCCTGATGTCCTCGAAGGTGCGAGGCGGGTTCTCCGGGTCAAGCCCGGCTTCCTCGAAAAAGGTCTTGTTGTAATAGATGAGGGGCGTCGAGGAGTTGAAGGGCATCGAGTAATGCGTGTCCTGATACTTGTAGTAACTCTGGACCGGCACGAAGAAGTCGTCCCAGTCAATCGGCAGATTGTACTTCTCAGCTATCTCGTCAAGTGGCAGAATCATGCCGCTGTTGATGAGCCCCAGCGTTCCGATCTCGTAGGAGTGGAATACGCTTGGCGGATTTCCCGCCTTCACTGCCGAGATGACCTTGTTCAACGTGTCATTATATGACCCGGCATACTGTACTTCGACGGTAATGTTCGGGTTCTCAGCCATGAAGTCGTCAACGATACCCTGGATAAGGTCTATTCTGGTACCCGACATGGCGTGCCAGAACTCAATGGTCACATCTGCCGACTCATCCACATCAACAGCGCTCTGTGCAAAGGCCGCGACGGGAATCAGCAGTGTGAAGATCAGTGCAACCAGCAATTTTGATAATTTCATCTCTCTCCTCCTTGGTTTCCTGAGATATGAATTGATATACTTGCATCCCTTAACGAGGGATGTAATGCCAGATTCAGTGGGTTCGTCCGCAAGCACACCGGTACCCTCTCTCCCTGCTTTCCCGATATTGTGCTGCGCATGTGTTGCGGTTATTCCCTGTAAAACAGATATTTATGATCGAATACGTACATAGAAAACGCTTTATTGAACGAAACATATCTTTATTTTCACGCAGTATTGGTGAATTGTCAACAGGTAATGCGTAATAAATGATTGTTAACGAACACGCAGATATGAAGGGTGTTATAGGCCTGAGCCGTGTGGGATGATCTGGATCACCCGTATTCCGAGGTTGAGAAACTCTCTGTGGTAATCCTCATCGGGAAAGTAATCGGTGATCAGGGTGCTGATTCTGTTGACCGGGGCTGTGACGAAATCTGAGACAAGTCCGATTTTACTGTGGTCGGCAACGACGATTATCTCGCCCCGTGTACGGTTTATCATCCGGCGGGTCGTCTCAGCCGCGTGGTACATGGGAGAGGTCAGTCCGTAGCGGATACTGATACCGTGTACCCCGATGATCGCCTTGCTGGCATTGATCTGTTCGATGATGCTGTTGGTGATGCCGCCGTAGAAGGATTGCGACTCCGGGTAGTAGTGTCCGCCGCAGACAATCAGGTCCAGGCCAGAGTGGGTAACCTGTCCGATACAGCTGGCATTGCTAGTCACAACAGTTACGTTATTGTTTATTATATAGCGAAATATATGATGTGTTGTAGAACCCCCGTTAATGAATACGGTATCACCGTCCTCAATCAGGCCGGCGGCAGCTTTGGCTATGGCATCCTTGTTCTCCGCTTCTGTATCGGAGCGGTTGGAGAAGCTGATCTCATGGGCGATCCGCCTGGTTGAGATGGCCCCGCCATGGGTCCGTTCGAGAAGGTTGCGCTTCTCCATCAGGGAGAGATCCCTGCGTATCGTTATCTCGGCGACATGCAGTATCCGGCTCAGTTGCTGCACCCGGACATGTCCGTCACGGTGAATCAGTTCGATAATCTTCTTCTGACGGGTTGCCTGCGATTTATACATTTTCGGCGTATCGCTGTCAGTCATATTCAAATTATAGAGAAGTGGCGTGCAGAATGCAACAGTAAATTGATCGAAATGGTTGATAAGGAACAGAATACGTAATAGAATGATAGGAAATAAACAGCATGGGATCTATGTAAACAATGAGTGTAAACGAACATGTGTAGGAGCAGGTATGGGCAGCGGTACAGGTTTCGGTAAGACTATCCTGATAGGGGATCAGTTCGTTCTGTGGGAAATTCCTGCCATACTCGCAGCAATACCCTACGAGACAGCATGCCAGGTCGAACGAATCGACGGTGAAAGCGGCTGGGTACTAGCGGACAACCGGATCGAAGTTCCCGGATACAAGAAATCAAAACGGCGGGGGTGCACCGAATCATTCAACCGGATGATAGAAGTGATGGGTCTGGATCTCTCCCGGCAGGGTATCCGCATCACCGTGGCAGGTAATCTGCTTGCCGGGAGCGGAGTGGGGGCGAGCGCGGCAATCTGCGTATCCTTTGCCCGGGCCTGTAACGAGGAGTTCGCTCTGGGAATGGACATCCTCGATATTAACCGGGTTGCATGGGAGGGAGAGTTCGGGTACCATGGACTGCCTAGCGGCCTCGACAATACCGTTTCAACGTTCGGCGGGGTGATAGAGTACAGGATTCTCAACGGGATCAAGCAGTTCAATCGGATAGAGCTGGATGAACCGGTGGAGATAGTCCTTGGCAACAGTGGAGTAACTGCTGATACGGCCCTGCTTAAGGGCTTTCTCGAAGCGCAGCGAGAGGATGCGCCGGGGATCTTTGCCAACCGGCTCAAGGAGATAGCAGACCAGGTCAGGCGTCTCAGGGAGAGCCTTGTCAGGGGCGATCTGCAGGAAACCGGGCAGATAATGAACGAGAATCATGCTGTGCTCATATCGATGGGTCTATCCCATGAGAAGCTGATTGATCTCTGCCGACTGGCCAACGCTCTCGGTGCCTATGGAGCCAAAGTGACCGGTGGGGGGCGGGGCGGTTATATGGTTGCGTTGACTCCCGGAACGCAGCTGCAGGAGAAGGTGGCTGCTGCCTTCGAGGCAGAGGGTGTTGCCACCATACGGGCAACAATCGGGGGGGTGCCGACTGATCCGAGAATGCATGCTGTGGTCTCCTAGCTGCACCAGCTGGTTGTCGATACCAGCTGAAGTAGAGTCTCGCAGTCATTGCAGTTGCACATTGAGCATTTAGGACTTATACTGTGAAGAAAAATTAACACAGGTTGCCGATGAAGACATTTTCCTGCAATATCAAGAAACATGACCTGCATCACCTCGAAATTAAGACAGTCCTTCCCATACCCACCAAGGGCAAGGCCAGATTCGACCTGAACTTCTATCTCTACTCCCCGGCTCAGCTCCATATCACCAAAGAGTATTTTACCATAGGGAAGGTCCTGAAACTGATCCAGACCTATACAAGATTCAGCTCCCCGACACTTTCGCTTGAGAAGCTCATAGATTCAGCATGTACCCTCAGCCCGTTTTATCGTATCCGGATGGCTCTGGAGCAGGCTGAACGCAGTAATGAGATAGATGATACGGCCATAATCTATGAGCTGCAGACGCTGGTGAACACCTACCGCAGCAACATTAAGGGATTCATTGCCCTGATAGAGAAGATGCTGAAGGAGGGTAGGGTCACCCAGACCTATTACGGCAAGCGTATCGAGAGGATTATTCAGAACAGTGATGCAGTGTTGAAAATGGTGCAGGAACTCTACCCTGAATTTCTGGTCCCCCAGATAAGCGACACGCTGCGTACTGCGCTGCACTGGACAGATGAGACGATCACGCTGATCGCCGAGAGGAGAATAATAGAACTGCGTACCCTCTGTGAGGGCAACAGCAGCCTGAATTCCGAGATGCAGAGCATCAATGAGTTCCTCGATAATATCACCAGTTATCGGGAGCAGCAGCAGTACCGCTCGGTTCTGCGCGACGGCAGCGAACAGAATGGTGAGAAAGTGGCCTATAGGGACAGTATCCTGAAGAAATGGTCGCAGTCGGCTATGTACATGAAGGCAGTAGAGTCACGTCTTCCCAAGCAGATCAATCACTTCTTTGCAGCTGCCGCAGCAGCCCTTGCAATGACCTTTGCCGTGCTGGCAGCAGCTTATGCCGATACGCTGTTCATGCGTTACTCAATACCCTGGGCTATGCTTATCATTATCTCCTACGTTTTCAAGGATCGCATAAAGGAGATTCTCCGAGAAATTTTCAGCCGGCTGATGCCGAAGATGCTTGCTGACCGGATAGTGCGGCTGAAGGATCCGGAGACAGGGAAAATTGCGGCAACCGCAAAGGAGATAATCACCTTCGGCAAGGACCGGGACCAGCCCGAGGATATCAGGAAAACGAGAAATATTGCCGGGAACCCCTTCCATGCCATCCTTCCCCCGCAGGACGTCCTCCACTATAACCGCATCATCAAGCTCAAGAGTGCGTTACTGAAGAGCCACAGACGACTGGAATCACTCTCCGAGATTACCAGGATACGGATAGATGAGTGGCTGAAGTCCATGGATGATCCAGAAGAGATCATTGACAAGATTGAGGGAGGTAAACGTGTAAGGGTGCCGAGCGACAGGGTCTACCATATCCACCTGATTGCCGCACTGCAGGAGTTCCGGCACGATACCGTTCCCCAGCTTTTCCATTACTGTCTCATCATGAACCGCAACGGGATCCTGAGAATCGAAGAGCGGTGATCAATTCACACAGCAATGAATTACAATATTCTGGTTGACAATTAATGTAAAGATAACTTAACATGGCATAAGGGTGTAAAGAAATATTTACACTACTCAGACGAAAAGGAGAGTTGTAATGAAGAAGCAAATCAAAAGAGGGCTGATCCTGTTGATCATGATGCTCTGTCTCACGAGTCTTATCTATGCCGGAGGAGCAGATGAAGCTGCAGAGGAAGCGGTTGTGGATGCGACTCCAATGACCCATGACGAACTTGTTGCTGCAGCCCGGGAAGAGGGTAAGGTCGTTGTATATTCAGTAACGAGCCGAATTGCAAACGCTGCTGAGGGGTTCACCGCCAAGTACGGCATTGTAGTTGAGGATACCAACCTGAAGGATTTCGAGCTCATCGAGAAGATTTCTAAAGAGGGCAGTACCGGGGCAGTGGGAGCGGACTTTGTGCTGGCACAGGATGGCGGCAGGGTCATGGGAGAGTTGATCAACCTCGGGTATCTCTATAACTATGTTCCGGAATCGATGAAGGATGTGGTTCCCGAGCAGTTTCAGGATCCGCTGGTTTTCTCGTTCATCAACAAGCTCTTCATCTTCAACAACGAGCTTTCCACCGAGAGCCCGTTCACAAATATTTGGGCTCTTACTACCGATGAGTGGGCCGGCAATTTCCAGTTCAAGAACCCCTTCCAGGAGAGTGTGAACGCCAACTTCATGACCATGGTCACAAAACCTGAAATTGCTGACCAGATTGCTGCGGCCTACAAGGACTTTTTTGGCAGGGAGATCGTACTGACCACCCCGAATGCCGGGTATGAGTGGATTAAGGAAATTTTTGAAAACAACCTTGTCCTCACCACCTCCGATACCAAGACAGCCGAGAGTATCGGAATAAAGGGGCAGAATAAGCAGAATAACGCAGGTCTCTTCGTTTTCTCCAAACTGCGCTATGTTGAGAGCAAGAATCTTGCGCTCCAGCCAATCATGGATATGGATCCGTTTTCCGGATTCTTCTATCCCATCTATGCCCTGGTGAGCTCAAACGCAGAGCATCCGAATGCCGCAAAACTCTTTATTGAGTATCTGCTTACCGAAGAGGGCTTCTCCCCCTGGAGCAGCGATATGGGAACCTACTCATCGAATCCCAATGTGGCCATTCAGCCGAACGACTACCCGATGAGCGTCTGGGAAGGAATTCTCGTCGAGGAAGATCCCGCCTACTGCTTTGAAAACAGAGCAGATGTGGAAGAGTTCCTGAACGAGTATATCTACTGATAGAGAAGAAAAAATGATCCGGCAACCGTCATCAGACGGCTGCCGGAGTTGCTGCAAGGAAGATACCAGTGAATTATCGCAACAGGTTCAAGTCATTCATCAAGAAACCGCACAATATAATTCTTGTCTCCCTGGCCTTCATCCTGATGTATCTCACCGTGGTCCCGATGGTAACCATCATCCTCGATACCTTTACCGTTCACAAGTCCGAGCTGATGCGGGTAAAGGGTTCGAAGATAGGCGACTTCACGTTGTACCACTGGACGAAGGTGCTCTTCTCGTCGACCAGCAGGAAAATATTCTATGAACCCTTTCTCAACACCCTGCTGGTAGCATTCGGGACCTGTTTCATTGCTATTCTCCTCGGGGGAATGGTTGCCTGGCTGGTGACGAGAACCGATCTGAAATACAAGGGAGTTATTTCGACACTCTTCATCTTTCCCTATATCATGCCATCATGGACGCTGGCCATGGCATGGTATAACTTCTTCAAGAACTCCCTGGTAGGTGGAGCAGAGGGAATCTTCACGGCACTCACCGGGATACAGACAGCGAACTGGTTTGCATACGGTCCATTTCCCATAGTAATTGTACTCGGACTGCACTATGCCCCGTTTGCCTATATCCTTATCGGGGGAATTCTCCGTAATATGGACGCTAATCTTGAGGAGGCTGCCCAACTGCTGAAGGCCAACCGTGCCAGGATCATGCGCAAGATCACGATACCCATTGTCCTGCCGGCAATGTTATCGACATTTCTGCTGGTATTCTCCAGTGCCATGAGTGCCTTTGCCGTTCCTGCCTTTCTCGGGACTCCGGTTCGCTACCAGGTGCTTACCACGCAGATGTTCCGAACCCTCAATGGGTTGAATCCGGGCTACGGGTATATCATGGCGCTGATCATGATAGCGATCGGAACCCTGATTCTCGGAGTGAACCAGCGCATTATCGGTACGAGGAAGTCATATACCACGATCACCGGGAAGAGCTCGAACATCGCCCTGATCAAACTGCGCGGAATGCGCTATCCGGTCTCGATTATGCTGCTCGGCACCATCGTGGCCATCTGTATAGTGCCGCTGCTCTCCTTCGCCCTTGAGTCGTTTATCATGGAGCCGGGCAACTACTCGTTCAGCAATTTCACCACGCTCTTCTGGGTTGGTGCAGGCTCCCCGGAGATTGCCAACGGAGAGCCGGGCATCCTGCGTAATGTCTCAATTCTCAGGGGGCTGTGGAACAGTGTCAGGCTCTCGGTGCTGGTGGCCTTCATAGCCGGGTCAGTGGGGATTCTCTCAGGATATGCCATCGTCAAGAAAAAGAATACCAGACTGTCGACACTGGTGAATAATCTGGCATTCTTCCCCTACCTGATGCCCAGTATGGCTTTTGGTGCAATTTATCTCTCAATGTTCGCCGTTCGCAGAGGTTTCATTCCACCGCTTTACGGTACGTTTGCACTGCTGGTGCTCGTAGGATCCGTGAAGTATCTGCCGTTTGCTTCCAGAGCCAGCGTCGGTGCCATGCATCAGCTGAGCAATGAGATCGAGGAGGCCGGAACCATCCAGGGAATTGGATGGTGGAAACGGATGATCCGAATCATTATTCCCATCCAGAAATCAAGCTTTCTCTCCGGCTATCTGCTGCCGTTCATATCATCCATGCGGGAACTGTCGCTCTTCATTCTGCTCGTTACGCCGTCTACCCGTATTCTTACGACGATGCTGTTTCAGTACAACGAAAAGGGGTGGAGCCAGTATGCGAATGCAATCAATCTGTTGATTGTCCTGTTCGTTGTTCTCAGCAACTACATAATAAACAAGGTGACCGGCGCATCCGTCGATAAGGGAATAGGAGGAAATTAGCGATGCCACATATCCATCTGCACAATATTACAAAACGTTTCGGCAAGGCTATAGCAGTAGATGAGCTAGATCTGGAGATCGGGGACGGAGAGTTTGTGACGCTTCTTGGACCCTCGGGGTGCGGGAAGACTACGACGCTGAGGATGATTGCCGGACTCGAGACACCTACAGAAGGAGATATATTCATCGACGATGTCTGCGTATTCTCAGCATCGAAGGGTATCGACATCTCCCCCGACAAACGCAATGTGGGTTTTCTCTTCCAGAACTATGCCCTGTGGCCTCACATGACAGTCTATAAGAATGTTGCATTCGGGTTGGAAAACATGAAGTGGGAACGGAATCGAATCGACGAACGTGTTGACCAGCTCCTCAGTATGCTGCGAATCAAGGAGCTGAAAGGTCGCTACCCCTCGGAGTTGTCCGGCGGTCAGCAGCAGCGGGTTGCCATCGCCAGGACGCTCTCTACCGGACCGAAAATCCTCTTCATGGATGAGCCGTTATCGAACCTTGATGCAAAGCTGAGAATGGAGATGCGGACTGAGCTGAAGCGCCTCCATCTGGAAACCGGTTCTACGTTTGTCTATGTGACCCATGATCAGCTGGAGGCCATGACGCTCTCCACCAGGATCTGCCTGCTTCGCGAAGGGCTGCTGCAGCAGTATGAGCCGCCTCTCGACATCTATCACAATCCATCCAACTATTTTGTAGCCGATTTTGTCGGCTCCCCCAACATCAATATGATCAGCTGCACCGGCGAGCAGGTGAACCTGGATGAGATAAAACTGACAAACAGGCAGTTGGCACTGCTCTTCACCCCGCACAGTTCCAGCATAACCATTCCGAAAGGTAAACGTCTTCTCCTAGGGATTCGTCCTGAGGATATCGAGATCACCGACAGCGGGAAGATTGCGGCTGTAATCTATTCGACCCTCCCATCAGGGATGGAGACCATTGTGAAGCTGGATATTGATGGCCTTATTCTTACCTGCGTTGTCTTCGGCAGTGTTGATTTCAAGATTGGAAACAGCGTGAGGATCGCATTCAATACCCGCAATTACGTACTCTTCGATGAGGAGAGCGGCCAGAATATCGGGATGGGTACCGTCAGTTGATTTTTGAGTTTGCATTTTCTCCTATCAGCTGATACTCTTTCATATCTGATGATGAGATGTGTGGTACTGTTTTGGAATCGATGAAGATCAAGAAGAAGATACTTATTGTTGACGATGAAGAGCATATCGTGCGGATGCTTGATATAAATGTCAGGACGCAGGGGTATGAGAGTATCTGTGCCTACGATGGCGGAGAAGCTCTTGCCGCTGCTGAACATGCCCACCCAGACATTATTCTGCTAGATGTGATGATGCCGGAAATGGACGGTATCGAAGTGTGTCGGCGCCTGAAATCGAATCCCCTGACACGTGCAATCCCTGTCATCATGGTGAGTGCGAAAAGCGAAGAGCATGACAAGATTGCCGGACTGATCGGTGGTGCCGATGACTATGTAACCAAGCCGTTCAATCTGCAGGAGCTCTTTCTGCGGATCGAGGCGGCGCTGAGGCAGGTAGCGATCCTTACAGGAGCCGGGGATAGCGTATATACGGCAGGTTCAGTGATACTTGATTCCGGTAGGTACCTGGTAACCTGCAGAGGCCAGCGGATTGATCTTACCCTCACTGAATTCCGGATACTTCACCACCTCTTCCGTGAACGGGGCAGTATCGTTTCACGATCGCTGCTGATCAAGGATATATTCAATATGGAACCAGCTCAGATGGGCCGGTCGATGGATGTCCATATCGGTAACCTGCGCAGGAAACTTGAGAATTCCGGGGCAGACGACTGCCGGATCGAGACTGTTCGCGGAGTCGGATACCGCGTAGTAGCAGCGCTGTGACCCGAACTGCAATGAAGCAACGGGTAATTCTGCTGTTCATAGCGTTCACCGCAACAGGTCTGATGCTGGCCATGCTCCTCATATATCTGCTGTTCATCTCGACGACTGTGGAAATTGTGGAGCAGCGGGGCGCCGATGATATCCAGGAGATTGCTGCTGATATCTCAGCAGCCGTACTGCCGGTTGACTTCCAGAAAATAGCAGGGAATTTCGCTGCTCACAAAAACATCCATATCATCATAGTAGACCTGGATTCCAACCTACTGGCTGATACCTATCGTGGAGAGCGCCCTCAGGGCAAGTACATAAATGCCAACCTCTCTGCAGCCCGTAAGGGGAGCATCACATCAAGTCTATACCGGAACAGGAAGAGCAATACCATGGACATAGCTGTGGGGAATCTGGTTGATAGCCCGGGTGGTTCCCTGGTAATCTCCTGTGTCTATCCGCTGACCTCTTTTTTTACCCTTACAAGGGGATTCATCCTCTATTCCCTGCTGACAGGGCTGCTTCTGGGAATACTGGTGCTGCTGCTTACCCGTTTCTATCTCAAGCGGTACCAGCGCCCGATCACCAACCTGCTGCAGCATACCCGCAATGCAACCGATGTACCGGGACAGTTCGGCAAGATCAGCGTAGTCACCGCCAACAGGGAGCTCAAGGAGCTGGTAGGCAACTTCAATACACTGATTGACAACTACAACCTGATCATTGCTTCGGATAACAGCAAGTACAGCAAGATTAACTCCCTCCTTTCCCATATCAGGACAGGAATCATGATAGTGGATCCCGACAACAGCATAACGCTGATCAATCCCCGGGCCGAGCAGCTGCTGAATGTGGATAAAGCGCTGCTCTTTTCAGGGCGGACCGGAGAGATGACAGCCAATCGGGCCCTGCAGACTGTACTTGCGCTCTCACGCCTTGTGAATGATGACAAGGTGAACCGGAGCGATATGCTGATCCTTGATAACGGACTTGAGCTTGAATTGCATCTCGAGGCCATGTACAGCAAATACACTCCCTACCTCCATAACGGGACCCTTGTACTGATCAGGGATGTGACCGAGATCCGCCGCATGGAGCGCCTCAAGGATGAATTCATATCGAACGTATCGCACGAGCTGCGGACACCCCTGACGGTTATCAACGGCTTTGTTCAGACGCTTCAATCATGGGATGCCCTGCAGGAGGAGGACCGCAGAACCTCACTGACGATTATTGAGCTGGAGACCGAACGGTTGAAAAAGCTCATATCTGAACTGCTCATACTCTCTAGGATCGAGGGCGAGATGGATATCAGCAATATGGAAACCTTCAGTGCCCGCAGGGTTCTTGAAGAGGCCATGTTAACCCTATCGGCGGTGGCAGCAAGGAAATCAATTTCTCTCAGCTGCCGGGTGCTGCCGGAGCGTATAACGCTGCTGCTTCGAGGGCGCGAGATCTGGTTCAAGCAGATCATCAGCAATCTTGTTGATAATGCCATCAAGTATTCTCCTGAAGCGAGCAGCGTTGGTATCACCCTCTGCAAGGAGGATGATATGGTGGTGCTCACTGTCACTGATACCGGTATTGGTATACCGGAAGAGGATGTGCCGAGAATATTCGAGCGCTTTTACCGGGTTGAGAAGTCACGGAACAGCCGCATTGCCGGCAGCGGCCTTGGTCTCGCAATAACCAGGCTGATGGTTGAGGAGTTCGGTGGAACCATAGCGGTTGCAAGCCGGGTGGGAGTTGGAACCGAGATTGTTGTCCGCTTGCCCGCAGCAGCAGGCGGCAGTGTATCAGAGGCGGGCGGTGAGGATGAGTAAGTTGCATGAAGAGATTGTCAAGGCGTGTGATATCCGGGGGATCTACGGCAGTGAATTAACGGATTGTGATGGCTGGAGAATAGGCAGGGCCTTCGGTACTGAACTGATTCAGAGGGGGCTTGGGAGGTGTGTTGTCGGGTATGACGGGAGATTATCCTCTCCGACACTCGCAGAGAAAGTTGTTACCGGGCTGTTGGATAGCGGCATAGCGGTCCTTGAAGCAGGGCTTGTTCCGACGCCGCTGGTCTACCATCTGGTAGCACGCTTTCCGGCCGATGCCGGGGTGATGGTGACAGCAAGCCACAATCCCCCGGAATACAACGGGTTCAAGTTTTTACTTCAGGGAGGTCTCTTCCATGGTCCTGACATTGAACGTCTCGCCCGGATTGTGGAGAGCGCAACGTATGTCACAGCCGATAGGCAGGGAACACGGAAACGAATCGATATGAAGAGCAGGTACATAGAGTACTGCCTGAAAGAGGCTGGGGATAGTGACCTGAAGGTTGTGTGGGACCCGGGCAACGGAGCTGCCGGGGTGCTGATGGTGGAGTTCCTGCACAAGCTCCAAGGCGAGCACCACCTTATATGCGGAGCTGTCGACGGCTCATTCCCCAACCATCATCCCGACCCGAGCCGACCTGAGAATATGCAGCAACTCTCTGCTGCAGTCAGGGAAAGGGGAGCGGATCTCGGGATAGCCTTTGACGGGGACGGAGACAGAGTTGGGGTGGTCGATAACCTGGGGCGGTATGTTACCGGGGATCGACTGCTGATGCTCTATGCCCGTGACTACCTGGCAGGGAATCCGGGAGCAGTCGTCATGTCTGAGGTCAAGGCAAGCAACGTTCTCTATGAGGATATTGCCGCACATGGCGGCATTCCGCTGATGTGGAAGGTGGGGCATGCCAATCAGAAGGAGAAGATGCTGGAGGAGGGAATCGGCCTGGCAGGCGAAACAAGCGGGCACATTTTTTTCGGGGATAATTACTGTTACGACGATGCCCTCTTTGCCGCAGCGAGGCTGCTGCGAATCCTGGCTGCCGGGGGTAAACCCCTGAGTGCCCATATAGATGCCATGCCGGCAGTCTGGAACACCGGGGAACTGCGTCTGCAGCTGGATAAGGCCGGCAGGCAGCGTCTGGTCGGGGCTGTCCGGAAGAACCTGGCTGAAAGTAAGCGGAACTTCAGTACCATTGACGGGGTTCGTGTGGCCTGCGGAACAGGGTACTGGACCCTGCGCAGCTCAAACACCCAGCCGCACATAACCCTGTACTGCGAAGGGTATTCCCCTGAAGCACTAGCACTGTGCCGCAACGATATGATCCGGCAGATCGAACGAACCGGAATTCCCTTTGTCCCGGCAGCGATATAGCGGGAGCCTGCCGAGCGCAAGATCAGGACAACGCTGCCCAGGCCTCTGGTGTACTGCTGTATCCCAGTTGTGCCTCTAAGTGAATTCATCGCTCACAAGTACGATAATCAGTACGGTAGTTTATCCCATTTGTAGTGCCTGCAGTGGTAAAGATTACCATTTTCGCTATCTGTCCTCTCTCTTTCCAGCATAGCCTAATGAATATGTGATAACTGTCACAGACGAAGGTGAGGAGTCTCTGTATCATGACCCAATTCCCGGTAATTGGAGGTTTCCATGAACAGAAGATCCCGCACCCGTACGCTCCTGCAGCTTGCCCTGGAGGTATCCGTCCTTGCCCTGCTGGTTGCAGGTTTCATCACCCACAGACTGCAGCTCTGGATGCCGGTGTTTGCCGCCGGAGTCATCCTATCGCTCTTCGCGGGACGGTTATTCTGCGGGTGGGTATGCCCGATGCACACAATCTTCAGAGGGCTGGACTGGGTCTGTTCCAGGCTGCATATCCGCCGCTTGAAAACACCGCCACTGCTGGCAAAACGCTGGGTTCGTATGGTTGCCCTGCTGCTCTTTCTTGCAGGTATTGCAGTGATCCAGGTCACCGCACCCAGGGTCAACCCCCTGATCCTGCTGATTGGCATCTCAGTTACCGTTACCCTCTTTTTCGAGGAGAGTTTCTGGCATGCACAGCTCTGTCCCTTCGGAACAATCCTGAGCTTCACCTCACGGAAGGCACCCCTTGGTATGCGTATCGAGGAGGGAAGCTGCATTGCATGCGGACGCTGCGATACGGTCTGTCCTTCGGGAGCGGTAGTGAAGAATCCGGATGCGACCCGCAGTATCGTACGGCATGAATGCCTGCTCTGCTACCGATGTGCCGATGTATGCCCCCCTGCAGTCTGTACGGTCAGGCGGTGATTGGACCGGGCCTGTTGGGATATCCTTTTCTGCTTGTCCCCTGTACTGGGGATGGTATACTGGTAGCATATGGATACGATAGCAAAGATTGAGGAGCTCTTCAGGGAGGGCACTACCCGTAACCTCTCCGCAAGTGCAGTGCTCTATACTCCCGAGGATTCCTGCCGCTCCGTGGGATATGTCCGCTCCGGCAAACTGGTTATGAAGAAGTATCTATCAAACGGACGGGAACTTGTTCTCGGTGAGTTCCTCCCGGGCAGCATGTATGGGGAGCTGCTGGTATTCACCGGCAGGCCCTATCGGGGCTGGCTCATTGCTGCAGAGTCTTCCGAGGTCACCGAGATACGGCGGGATGTGCTGCTTGCGCTGTTTCGGGAGGAGCAGTACGTGGATGCGTTCTTCAGTGAGGTGACACAGCGGATCTCCTCCATAGCCGAAGCCCTTGAGCTGCGTTCCCTCCCAAGGGTGGAGGAGCGGTTGGCGCTCTACATGCTCTCCCATCACACCGAACGAGAGGGCTGTGCAACCTCAATTACCGAGCTTGCCGGTCGTCTCGGCTGCTCCCGGGAAGCGCTTTCGCGCTCGGTTGCTAAACTGGTCGGGGAGGGTGCCCTGGAACGGTCGGCTGGGGTCCTCTCTGTAAGGCGTGTCGGGCTGCTGGAGGATCTGCTTTCAGGCAGCCGGCTGGAGTGAGGGATACCGGAGGGGAGCTAGAGTACCTGGTGGTCCTCTTCCTGAGGGCCGTCAAGCGTTTCACATACAATATCCTGCAGTGTGATAACTGCGCTCTCAACATAGATGCCCATGCTGCTCTGGTCCATATAACTGGTATCCACATACCGCAAGATAATCCTGCTGTCCACGGACAGCTCCACGTATCCGCCAAATACCACGATTTCAATCCTGATATCCTTCCCGTTCAGCGGGGGAAACCGGTTACCCTGGATGGTACCGTAGTGAAAGGCGTTCTCAATTCCTCCCTGTTCCCGGTACCCCCATACTCTACCCTGGGCCAGCCCGTGAATGACATCAAGGCTGATGTAGTTCCCGTTGGCTTGGTCATCAGCCCGGAAGACTATCCCGGTCTTGCCCTTGCCGCTCATGGCAAGGGTGAATGCCAGCCTGAAGTCGGTTGCCTGCTGCTGAAAGTAGAATATTTCATACCCGCTCACTGAGCTGAGGGAGATGCCATCCTGCCGATCGGCAGCAGTTGCCGTATCATTGGATAGCACTTTACGCATCGGGAAGAGCTCCTCCTCTGGGATGAGCTGCTGCACCTTGTCTACAAACCTGCTGTACGATGTCAGGTAGAGCTGACCGTCATCGGTTACCTGCAGTTCAGTCGGAGGGGGTAGAATTGTTGAACGGTACCTCTTGCTACGGTCAGTGTAGAAATTCCAGAGCAGGTAGCGATCGGCAACCCTGGTAATGCGTGCGGCGTAATTTCCCCGGGGAAGCAGGACATTCGAAGCGAAGGCCTCATATGCTCCGAGGAGTGTGTCTGCCTTCCAGTAGTGTATCTTGATATCTTCCTTGATGTTTCCGATAAGATAGTAGTGGCCCCTGATGGAGATGACACCAGGCACCTCGATATCATCATACATGCGGGGAAAGAAGAGGGGTTTCTCCCAGATAAACGTATCGGGTGCGGTTTCCCTGGCTAGACCGACACAGCCCCTGCGGATTACAGGACCTGATGCCGTCCGGGCATTCACCAGCAGGTAGCGATCATTTCCCTCCATGTAGAAGAACGGATCACGGCAGCTGACCCAGTGCCGACCCTCCTCCACGGAGGATTCATAGTCCGGACCGGTTATGGTCAGCGGATAATAAGCAGAGGATACCTTTTCCCAGTAGTAGAGATCATTTGACCTGGCAAGACCTATACGCTGGATGCGTCCATCCTCCTTACGGGAAATACCCGTGTAGAACATGCGAAAGGAGGAGGGCCAGTCGGGATCCCTGCTGACATGCATGGTCCAGAGCATATCATCATCCCAGTCTCCCGGTTCCCCGATGAAGAGGGCATTCTTCACACGGCGCCAGAGAAACCCGTCCCTGCTCACGGCATGGGCGATATAGTCGTGATTCGGGAGGACTAGGTGAAACAGATGGAACATGCTGTCATGGAAAAAAACATCCACATCTCCAAGTTCCGACGCTTCAAACCCTCTGCCACTGTACATACTATCCTCCTGATCAGTGCTCAGTCCTTCTCCTTACACCTTGGTATGATATGCCCCGATTGTCAACCGCCACGGCGGGAAAGGGGTCAGGGATAATGCCGAAAGGATGCGTTGACGCAATACCGTATCTCCACTAGACTTGATAACAATGTATATACTCATGGTTAACATACACGGACTGATACGCGGCAGGGATATCGAATTCGGTCGGGATGCCGATACCGGCGGCCAGACCCGTTACGTCATTGATCTCGTCAAGGCTCTCTCCGCGGAACCTCAGGTGGAGCGGGTGGACCTTGCAACCAGGCTTATCAGGGACAAGCGGGTCCATACCGATTACAGCCGGGAGCATGAACCGCTTACTGATAAGACAACCATTGTGCGGCTTCCCTGCGGGGGCTACAAGTATCGGCGCAAGGAACATCTGTGGCCATATCTTGATGAGTATACCGACCGTCTGATAGCCTATATACGCAAGCAGGGACGCGTTCCCGACATCGTTCACGGGCACTATGCCGATGCCGGCTATGTAGCCACCCAGATTGCCCGGATATTCGGGATACCCAATATCTTCTCCGCCCATTCACTGGGACGCAACAAGCTGGCGTTTCTCCTTGATCAGGGGTGGAGCTATGAAGCCGCCGACAAGGAGTATACCATATCGACGCGAATAGATACCGAGGAGGAGATCCTTGCCAGCGCCGACCTTGTCATCGCAAGTACCGGATATGAGCAGGAAGAGCTCTACGGACAGTATGAGCATCGCATGATTCCCTATTATGCCGTTATTGCCCCGGGTCTTGATCTGGAGACCTTCTTTCCCTACTACAACTATGAAATCCCCGGGAACGAGATAGGGGAGGAGACCAAGCAGGCGCATATGCGGACGCTGAACCAGCTCCGCAGGTTTCATTTCGATCCCGATAAACCGCTCATTCTCAGCCTCTGCCGGCCTGATGCCAGGAAGAACATCGATCTGCTGATTGATGTGTACGGCAATGACCTGGAACTGCAGGCCATCGCGAATCTGGCCATTTTTGCCGGGATCAGGGACGATATCACCGAGATGGGGGATGGTGAACGGCAGGTGCTCACTGACATCCTCCTCTCCATGGACAAGTACGATCTCTATGGCAAGATGGCTATACCCAAGAGCCACGATCCCCAACGGGACGTTCCGGAGATGTACAGGATAGCTGCCATGAAGCGGGGCGTCTTTGTCAGTGCATCGTTTCTCGAGACCTTCGGTCTCACCTTCATTGAGGCTTCATCCTGCGGGCTCCCCTTTGTTGCCACCAACCGGGGCGGTCCGGTCGATATCAGGGATAACTGTGAAAGCGGCATACTTGTCGATATCGGCGAACCGGAACGGATAGCCGAGGCGATCAAGAAGCTGCTGACCGATCAGGAGCAATGGAACAGGCTCTCAGAACACGGTATCAATGCCACCAGGAACATCTATACCTGGGAGCACCATTGCCGGGCCTACCTTTCGGCACTGGAGAAGGTTGTCGGGCGTGATACCCATCTGGAGATTGAGCAGGAGCACCGCAGTATCGGCAAGCGACTCTCTGCAATTGACTACCTGCTGATTGCCGATATCGACGATACACTGATCGGCGATATGGAGGCCGTTGCTCCGCTGGCAGCCTATCTGCGAGAGCATCGTGACAGTGTCGGATTCGGCGTGGCTACCGGAAGAGATCTTGATTCAGCCGCCCGGGTACTTGAAGAGCATGGGTTTTCCCCTCCAGATCTGATCATCTCCTCGGTCGGCACCGAGATATACTATACCGGTAATCTGGCCCCCGACAGAGGCTGGAAAGCCCATATCAGACGCAACTGGAAACCAGACAGCATCAGGAAGAGTCTTGCTGACCTGCCCTATCTCTCCCTGCAGGATAATCCTGCAGCGCAGCGACGGTACAAGATCAGTTACGTGCTTGATGAGCATCACGATTCCGATAAGGTCCTGCCCCAGATACATACGCTGCTGACCCGACAGAAACTCTCATACACGCTCATATTCTCCCATGGCGCCTATCTCGACATCCTTCCCTACAGGGCTTCCAAGGGCCATGCAGTCCGCTACATATCCAGGAAGTGGAACATCCCCATGCAGCACATCTTTACCGCCGGAAATTCAGGGAATGACAGCAGCATGCTGACCGGAAGGATGCGCGGGATTGTGGTCAAGAACCATGAACCCGAACTGCAGCAGCTGAAGAACCGCTCAAATATCTACTTTTCCGGGAAGTCCCATGCAGCCGGAGTCCTAGAGGGAGTGTGCTACTGGAAGGAACAGGCTGACAGACAGCGCTACTGAAGCCTGCCTGCAGGGACTGCAGCGAACCCCTCTCTGAAAGGCCCAACAGATTGACAGCACCCCCAGTCGAATTTTTCCTGTAAAAATTCCTGAAGAGCCCGTATACTGATACTATAGGGATGGAAAGGAGAAGTGTATGCGGTCAATCAGGGGTAGTGTCTTGTTGGGGATAGTGCTCTCAGTACTGGTATTTTCAGGCAAGGCAGCGACGGCTCAAACGGCAGTTGTGGATGCCATCGGGCGGGAGGAGGTTTCCGGATCCGTTGAGCTTGCGATAACAGATAACGGTCCGGTGATAGGGTACAACGGCAATGAGGGCGATATCTACTTGGCTGTGCTTGAAACCGCTTCCGGAGCATGGGAGAGCAGCAGAGTCGATGCCATAAACGAGGGGTATATAGATGCCCTAACCAATATGAATTACAATGACCTGGTCCTCGGGTACCTGCTCAACGGCCGCCTGTACAGCATGACTGTCTGTGACAACCTTGAGTTTGGGGTGCCGGTAGAGATAACTGAAGGTGCACAGGGTGCCAGTATTGTAGATTTTGACACCAGCGAGGATAACTATCTCTATTCGGTCTTTCACCGCCACGACTCCTACTGGGATTATAATCTTGCAGTATCCACCGACGGCGGGAACAGCTACCGGGTCAGAAATGCCATAACCGCTAACTGGGATTCAAGTTCCACCGGGTACTCGGGAAATATCGTGGCTAAGCATGCCGGTCTCTATACGGTGTATCAGGATAACAATGACGGGTATGCCGTCAAATTCGGCTACTCACCGGATCAGGGCAATTCATGGTACTTTACATCCTTTCCCTCATCAACCGGCGTCTTGAATCTAGCCGTGGACCCGCGAAACTCCTGGACTGCCTACATTGCCCTGATTAACGGTGAAGGGCTGACCGTGATCAAGAGTGACCGGGCGAACAGCATGGAGGATGCGAACCTGCATGTTGCCTACCATGATCCCAATGTGAAGTTCAGCCGTAATAATGTCAGGTATGCCGATATCGGGGTGACCGAGAGCGGCGAGGTGGTACTTATCTACCTTGACAGCGATGACCGCTACAAGGTCACGACATCGGCAGACGGTGGGCAAATCTGGAGCTTGCCGCAGGTTGTCGGCAGAGCTAAATCAGGGATCTACTGGTGGCAGCCGGATCTGGAGATAGACGGGGATACTGTCTGGTTCGCATACTACGATGCATCCGGTGATGTTGCCGTTTACACGAATTCCAGGCTGCAAATGGCTGATGATAGCGCTGCAGTGGTCAGCTATAAACCTGATGAGGATGGCTACATCCTGCTGCCTACCCTTGCCGATCCCTTCTCATTTCCCATGGATGATGGTGTCGTTATCATGTTTACCTGTGAGGAGAGCGGGTCCTATTCCATCACCATCAAGGGAGCACCAGAGAGTTCAACCTACTTTGCGCTGTATGATGTGTATGCAGAAAGTGATACGGCTGTGGCAGAGAACTACCAGGGGGGAGAGCTGCTGACCCGTGTTTCGGATGCTGAGCTGCAGGAGGGGACGACCTACTTCCTGCTGATGGCCCTGTTTGATGAATCTGATGCAGGTGAAGAGCTGAAAGTCGCATTCAGTCTGCAGGATGGTGTGCCGGAACCTGATGTAGAAGTTGAACCGTACTCTGGTATTGAGCTGCCCCCAGATACCGGGAGCGTCGGTCACTTGCAGGTTGACTATGAAAAGACGATTGGCTGGGGTGACAATGCCCAAACCTGGTCAGATGAAGTCGGTGCTGTAGTGGCAATAACCCTGCCTCCCGGAGGGCAATACTACACTATCTGGGGTACCGATACCTATACCGATGACTCATCAATCGGCACAGCGGCGGTGCATGCCGGGCTGATAAGCTTTGCCGAGGGCGGGACAGTCTACATCGAGATGACCGGTGAGCAGAGTGAGTTTCCCGGGACCATGCGCAACGGCCTGACCTCTAACAACTACGGGTACTGGGGAGGCAGTTTCCGGTTTGTCAATTGAGTAGCGGCTATTGAAAATTTTTCAGCAATGCAGTACCAATTAAGCGCTATGAATCTGATCACTATTGTGGCAATTGCCGTTGGACTCTCTATGGATGCACTGGCCGTTTCGATAAGCAGCGGTGCTGCGATACAGCAGATGCACATACGTCATGCCCTGCGCATTGGTTTCTACTTCGGTTTCTTCCAGGGACTTATGCCCCTGCTCGGGTGGACACTTGGCGGGCTTGCCGCTGAATTCGTCGATACTGCCGGGCATTGGATTGCATTCACCCTGCTGCTGATTATCGGGCTGAAGATGATCTGGGAAGCACGGAAGATACGGCCGGAGTGCGATGATGACGAGATGAAGGATCCCCTCAATTTCTGGGTTCTCATAATGCTATCTGTGGCCACAAGCATAGATGCCCTGGCGGTTGGTGTCTCCCTCTCACTGCTGCACAATCCCATCCTCATGCCCATCCTGGTCATCGGGGGCATAACCTGCATCATCTCCTTTGGCGGTACCTATCTCGGTATGTATGTCTGTGACCGGGGAAGTGAGAAGTTTACCGCTAGGGTGGAAATCCTGGGTGGACTAATCCTCATCGGTATCGGACTGAATATCCTGCTGGGACATAGTCACTGATGGTCACCCCTGATCTTGAATCGCTGTAGCATAGAGCACTGGCACTGGGAGTTACTCCAGGTGCTCGAACTGGCTGTTGTAGAGATCTGCATAGAACTCAGCCCGGGCCATGAGCTCGTTGTGGGTACCCTGCTCTATGACATCGCCCTCATGCATCACCAGGATGTTGTCGGCATTTTTTATGGTCGATAACCGGTGGGCGATGATGAAGCTCGTTCTCCCCCGCATCAGCTCATCCATGGCTTTCTGAATCAGGATTTCAGTTCTGGTATCAACAGAGCTGGTAGCCTCATCCAGAATGAGAATTTTCGGATCTGCCAGAATGGCCCGTGCAATGGTCAGCAGCTGCTTCTGTCCCTGCGAAATATTTGATGTCTCCTCATTGATCACCATATCATACCCATCAGGCCAGGTATGGATGAAGTGATCCACATGGGCCGCCTTTGCAGCTGCAACCACATCCTCATCGGAGGCATCGGGGCGTCCGTAGCGGATATTCTCCCTGACAGTCGCATTGTACAGCCATGTATCCTGCAGTACCATGGCGAAGTTCCTTCTCAGGCCCTCCCGGGAAAAGTCCCTGATTTCATGGCCATCAATCCGAATGGATCCGGCATCTACATCATAATAGCGCAAGAGCAGCTTGACCAAGGTAGTCTTCCCCGCTCCTGTAGGCCCCACAATGGCAAGCTTCTTGCCCGGCCGGGCCGTGACCGAGAAGTCATGGATGACAGGATGTTCCGGATCATAGCCGAACCTGACATGGCAGAATTCGACACAACCCTCAATGGCACCGATATCGAGAGGATCGGGATTCTCGGCTATCTCCTGCTCCTCGTCAAGGAACTCAAATACCCGTTCTGCTGCAGCCACCGTCTGCTGCAGCACATTGCTGATATTGGCTATCTGGGTCATCGGCTGGGTGAAATTCCGCACATACTGGATGAATGCCTGAATATTGCCGACGGTGATCAGGTTTCTTACTGCAAGCCATGCCCCGAGAATGGTGACGGCAACATAGCTGAGATTCCCAAAAACACGCATCAGCGGCATCATGAGTCCCGACAGGAACTGGCTTTTCCAGGCTGATTCATGGAGCTCTTCATTGTACCGGCTGAACTCCTCAATACTCTTTTCTTTGCCGTTAAAGGCCTGCATGACCGTATGGGCGGAAAACATCTCCTCAATATGTCCGTTGACATGACCCAGTGAGGCTTGCTGCATTTTGAAGTACTTCTGGCTCTTCCGTACGATCAGGGCCACTGCTCCCATGGAGAAGGGAATGATTGCCAGTGCGGTAAGGGTCATGCGCCAGTCGATCGAGAGCATCATGATCAGGACGCCGAGTACCGTGACGATGCTGGTGACCATCTGGGTCAGACTCTGGCTGAGCGTCTGATTGATGGTGTCAACATCATTGGTAATTCTGCTCAGCACATCACCAAAGCTGTTCCTGTCGTAGTAGCTCAGGGGTACCCTGTGGATCTTGTCGGCAATATCCCTTCTGAATCTATAGGCCAAGTCCGCAGCTACTCCGGACATCATCCATCCCATCACATATGAGAAAATGCTTGATACCCCGTAGAGCCCCATCGTCAGCAGGAGGATTGTAGCAATGGCCTGCATATCAATGGATCCTTCACC
>CAZSBC010000026.1:0-7815 GCA_964605195.1 uncultured Spirochaetales bacterium
TCCGGTTACCTGGATGAATATCTCCTCCAGGGTGGCCTCTTTCGTATGCATGGTGAGGATGTCGAAGTTCCTGACAATTTCCCCAATCCGGTTACGCTCGCTGTCATCGACAGTCTTCAGGGTCTCCTTAGCCACCTTGCCATCCTTGAGGTACTCAATCTCCACCAGTTTCTTGCCATACTGCAGCTTGAGGTTCTTGGGAGTATCAATGAGCTTGATTTCACCGTCGATGATGAAGGCCACTCGGTCACAGAGTTCATCGGCTATGTACATGTTGTGCGTGGTAAGAAAGGTGGTCACCTCATTGGCTTTCTGCTCCCTGATGATATCCTTGATGATTGCGGCGATAGCGGGATCAAGCCCGGTGGTCGGTTCGTCAAGGAACCAGAGCTCAGGGTAGTTGACCATGGAGCGGGCAAAGGTGAGGCGGTGTTTCATGCCCTTGGAGAACTCACTGACCCTGATATGCTCCTTGCCTTCCAGCCCGACCATGCGGATCAATTCCATGGAGTCCCTTGTGGGCACGTCGAAGAGCTTCGCGTAGAAATCGAGGTTCTCCTTGGCTGTAAGCTTCCCGTATACGTTGGACTGCTCGAAGGAGACACCTATCTTGTTAAAGCGCGCATTCTGCACGCGCTTGGTATCATAACCGGCTACGGTCACCTCTCCGGTCTGCTGCTTCAGCAGCCCGGTAAGCACGCCCTGGGTTGTCGACTTTCCGGCGCCCGAGGGCCCGAGGAACCCGAAGGTCTCACCTTTTGCCACTTCGAAACTGATGCTGTTGACAGCGAGGACTCCGTCCCGGTGGTAGGAGTGGGATAGATCTTTTACTGAAATCATGCTGTTGCCTCCAAATTACTTATCTGTATAAAATGCCTTTCTCAGGATGTCAATGTATTCATTGATGCTCTCTGCCATCTGCCAGAATGCATCTATATCTGCTGCAGCTGTATAGTGTTGGAAAATTGAATCGGCAAATTTCTCTATGGTCCAGCTGATAATGTTTACATACTTATCTATGCTTTTCTGGTCCCTGAAACGGGAGTAGTCGATGTTATGGGTGTATACCCTGGTCAGGTACTCCTGAATATCGACTCCATACTCCCTGTAGAGCTCTGTCGCTGTGGTGAAGGAGAGTGATTCATTGAGCATCATGTTGCTGGCGAAGGTAAAGAGCTTCGGGTACTGAGTGCTGAGTTTCATCTTGACCAGGGTTATCTGCTTGAGTCGTTCGAATATATCATCATTCTCCCAGTCTATCCGGCTGCTCACTTCGATAAAGAGCTTCTTGATGACAAAGCCCCGTACGTATTCATAGAGCTCCTGCTTGCTGCCGAAGTAGTGGAACAGCAGTCCCTTGGAGATGCCGGCATTCTTCACGATGTTGTTCGTTGAAGCCTTGCTGAAGGGATACCTGGCAAATTCTTCAATGGCACTGTTGATGATGCGGTTCTTTTTCTCTTCTTCTATGTTCTGCAGCAATTCATCCATGGCAATGTCTCCAAATATTGACCATATCGGTCAATACAAATATAGCATAGCTGACCGGTGTGGTCAATAGCATAAAGCAGTAAATTTTTACCAGCATAAAGCAGTAAATTTTTACCAGCTTATAGCATCAAATACAATAAAAAAAACTCAATGTTATAGAGAAATCTGCATGTAATGTGTGATTAATATCAGATTTTACCCAATCTTCAGATTGAAGAAGAACAAAATTGCTGTATAATAAATGTAACAAATTAACTTACAGATGTACCCCAAGATACTGCAACCACGGACTGCCTATTACAAGAAGTGAGAAAAAAAGTACAACACAAATGAGCCAATTGCAAACTGTTCACAAGCATTGATCTTGGAAGAGGGTAGGACAATAGGCTATATGCTTCTTGCTACAATCGATCAGTATGCAAGCAGCTGAACTACAATCTGGAGTACGCAAGTGGAAGAGAAAAAAGAGCAAAAAACCAACCTGGAAAACGAAACACAGACAGAGAAGATCCCCTATGAGAAACCGCAGCTGGAGCAGCTCGGGAGTGTGGGGGATATGACGCAGACAAGCTATGACCTGGAGTGGTGATTACTATGAAAAATAAAATTCTGATAATTATCTGTGGATCGGTTTTAACGCTGCTAGCTGCATGTAGTTTTTTTGCCGACGGAAATCCAGGAGTTCATGAGTACCCGCTCACATTCCTCGGTGGTGCAAGCCGCTCTACAGTTGGCACTGACGGTAATGTAGATCATGTCTGGGTACGTGTATTCGCCCAGGACGGCACCCATATTCCCGATCTTGATTCGGGAGATTATGCCACCCTGACAGACACCGGCGATACCTGGACAGGAACTATCCGCATCGACACCTCAGAGATAGTTGGGGATCTCGTGTTTCATGCTATGGCATTCAATGCCGACGGTAAAATTCTCTACCAGGGAACGGATGCAGATGTGACCCAGGGTTCGACGACTCCGCCGACCTTTCCCGCTGATATAGCATACTCGGTAGGGAACAGGGGTCCCAGCGGCGGGTGGGTTATCTATGATCGCGGCTCCTATACTGCCGATGCAAATAATGATATGGGTAAAATATGGCGATATCTGGAGATTGCTCCTTTTGACATGTCGATGAACTGGGTGGATGATGTCCTGAAACTGGATGATACGATGGTTGACGTTCTAGATGGTGATGTCTATGAGAAGAACACTGTAAATCTGCTGCTTTCCAAGTATGACTGGTATTTCGGTCCGGCGGGAACCTTCACCACGCTTGAGGATGTTGCCGAGGGCAACAGGAACACTGAAATTCTCCAGGGTGATATAACCGGTACCGGGATTGATGCAGTTTCAAATGCGACTCCAAGTGTTTTAAAAACTAGAGGGCGGAAGACACAGGACACCGCCTCGGTGAGACGAGACACTTCCCAGTCGCTGAGCAATGCCGAACCTTCATTCTATACCGACTGGTTCTTCCCCTCCTGTGAGGATCTCGAACGAGCTATTCTGGCTGCTTCTGGTAACCCAGCTGCATGGAATCTCAATGCCGACAGGTACTGGAGTTCGTCAGAGGACAGCGACGGTGGTAATAATCCTGCCGCCTATACAGATCCGGTTACCGGTGATTCTGTAACCTATACGACTCTGACAGACGAGTACTGGGGCTGGACGGTAAAGACCAGTGATGGAACGGGGGAGAAACGGCACAGATCAGAGGCGTACCATGTGCGTCCGGCTCGGGCCTTCTGACCGCACTAGATGAAGTGTGAGTTCGAATTTCTTGTATCCCAATGCCTTGGCCAGGCAAGCGGAAGCAACATGACTGCCGAAAATTATTGCCTGCTGGATCGTGATGTGCTCTACAGGCTTGCCAGGGTGCACAAGGTTACCTCAGTACTATCATCTTCTCTGAAAAGGCTTGGGAACGATTATTTCACGCCCCTTATAGAGCGACTGCAGGTAGATGCAAAACGGGAACGGGCCATGCGCCAGTTCTTACTTGCCGAGTGGCGCAGAATAGCCAGTGCCTTCAGAGAAAACGGTCTACCCATGATCACCTTCAAGGGGCCTGCTCTTTCCATACAGCTCTACGGTGCACCGACGATTCGGGAGTTTGTGGATCTTGATATTGCCGTTGAGTGTGACGATTTCGCTGTTGTTTGCAGGGTGATGAATTCGATTGGCTATTATGCTGCAGATTCAATTCCTTTCTCTGCGGTTACCCGGGCCTGGTATGTCAACAAACCACACCATGCAATATTCAACAGCAGATCTTCACCTATGCGGGTTGAAGTCCACTCCCGTTGCCTTGAGCAAGACAGTTCAGGTGATTGCTTCCGGAATGTCGAAACGATTGAAAATGGGGGAGAACGCTTGCTGGTACCGGAGAGGACAGAACACGGAATTATTGTTATCATGCACGGATCCAAGCATCTCTGGCTGCAGCTTCACTGGCTGCGTGATCTATACGCTCTCTTCACCCGGGAAGATACAGGATTTCTCGCTGCGCTGCATGAGCGAATTATGCAGTTGGGAATAGAACGACATGCTGCCCTGGGCCTGATACTGCTGCGGTCGCTTGACGGATCGTTTGAGATCCCTCGGCTGTATCAGCCTCTCGTCGGCAGTCTTGAGAGAAAACTGCAGAGACAGGCAGCCTATGTCAGGGAAAAAATTTACAGCCTGCCGCAGACACATCCCTCCATAGCCGCCATCCTCGGGCAGCGTCTGAAATATGCGGTCCCGATGGAGAGATCACTCAGAAACAAGTGGAGGATCCTAATCACTCCATTTCTGGTCAGCCCAATTGACATGCAGCAGATCAGCCTGCCGACAGGACTGCAGTGGCTGCATCTGGTCCTGCGGCCCTGGTTCGTTATCCGGCGCAGGATACAGCGGAGAGTGCAGAGGGAGGGGGCGAAAGCGTGCAAATGAACAGACACTTCCGGCAGATTTTAGTAATCTCATTAATCATTGGTCTGACAGTCTCCGCTCTCGCCTGCTTTTTGATACCGGATGAGGAGTTGCAGCCCATCTCTGGCAACGGATCCATGCTGGTGCGAAGCGGCTCATATATATACCTTATTGGCGGCTATAGGGACGGAGTTCCCACAAACGCAATTTACCGTGCTCAGATTACCCTTGATCAGGCCGGTGATCCCCAGATAGGACACTGGACAGCAGAACTGCCCCTTCCCGAGGGCAGGGTCTTCGGTGCGGCAATTGCCGTAGGCGGCTATCTCTATGTCATCGGGGGCGAGAGTGAGACGGGCCCCAAGGCAACGGTGTTTATCACAGCCATTGACGGCAGTGACGGGTCACTTGGATTCGGTACCGATATTCCCTACTGGGTTGATCACAAAAAGGGCCTTCCCCAACCGCGCAGCAGAATGGCTTCGGCCTACCATGACGGCCGGATCTTTCTTCTCGGTGGAATTGACCGGGAGGGAACCCTGCTTGACACCATCATACATACAAGGATCTGGATTGCCGAGAACGGGAAGACTGGCAGCTGGTACCGAAGCCCGGCAACCCTGCCGGTACCGTGTGAAGGCGCCGCTGCAGAATTCAGCGAAAATTCCCTGATTGTTGCTGGCGGCAGAACCGAGGACAAGCTGCTGCGTAATGCGATATCCTATACTGCAGGGGACTATGGCAAATTATCTGCTGGTAGGGACCTGCCCGACCTGCCTCAGCCGCTGGAGAGGATTCATCTCATTGAGGATGGTGGTACAATTCGGGCAGCAGGCGGCATGACTTCCGAGGGAGTGCCTGCAGATGAGATCCTGATGCTTGCTAAAGATGGATGGACTGTTAGCGCCACTCTCGGGAACCCGCCATTTTTCCCCTGTCTGCGGTTCAGCGGATACATTGCCGGTTATGCCGGCTCCTCCGTGGATACCAACGGCGAACTGCTGCTCATGGATCTTGACCTCGCTCCTGGGAGGCCAGCAGTCTCCCCCGGATCGGGATATGTCAGGGAGAACCTTCCCCTGCTCAGCACAGCTGAACCCGGAACCGTCATACACTATCTGGAGAACAGAGAAGAGGGAGCCCTGCCTGGAAAGCTAGACCGGGAACTCTCAGAGGATGACGGCTATAGATTTTCCGAAGATCCGGTGGCTATCAGCCTTGTTGTCTGGGAAGAGCCCGGCGACAACCATTCGACCGTTACGGAAAGCAGCTATATACCGCGGGAAGGCTCGCTCTTTGTCGATATATCGGGGACATTGGAAATCCGTGAACCCGATTCGGATTGGCAGGAGATCACGATCGCAGTCTGGTATGCGGACGGAACCCAAATAGGCCGAGACAAGGCTTTTTACTCCCTGAGTATCAACGAACCAGGAATCTACGCTATCTCCTGGGCCGGCAGCGGTCAGGATGATCAATTTTCTTCACGGGCCCAAATCGTACTATTCGAGGAGGACCTCCATACCGAGGTGATCGATGTGGCGGGAGAACCTGTTGCCAGTAGGCCCGTGCTCTATCAGGAGATCAAAGAAGACCGCTGCAGCTGGACAGCCGAGCTTTTCCGTGGCGACTACTATCTCTATATTGAGGACCTCGAAGGAGTGACTGCAGGAACGATCGGCTTCAGGATCTGCCATGAATAGGATGTATGCTGCCTACGGCAGGAAATATATAACTACTATCCCACTGCCTCTGCAGTTTGCCGATCCTGACGGAGACTTTTCGGAGACTGTATCAATAGATCTGGAAAAGGTTACCCTGCCACAGTACTTCCCCTACCGGGTGGGCCGTGTCGAGTATGTGGTCAGTGGCAAAGAGCTGACTGTACTGGTTCCCGGTATAGCGCTCTTCCGCATTTCCAGTGGCGCAGCAATCAC
The DNA here is from genome assembly GCA_964605195.1 of uncultured Spirochaetales bacterium. Taxonomy (GTDB): domain Bacteria; phylum Spirochaetota; class Spirochaetia; order JABMQR01; family JABMQR01; genus CAZSBC01. Next base: position 6,345 of record CAZSBC010000026.1, read on the forward strand.
TGTGGATGCCGAAACCGGTTACGATGATCCCGTACTGGGGTACTGCATAGTCTACCTGATCCTACCGATGTTTCTCGCCTTTGAAGCGGTGATCTTGCATGGCAGTGCCGTAGTTTCCGAAGCAGAGGGCAGGAGAGCAGCCGTGGTGCTGATCGGCGGGAAGGGAAGTGGTAAGTCAACAACGGCAGCCCACCTCTCAGCACAGGGTTGGCGGCTGTTGAGTGATGATATCGTACCCGTGGGGACCAATGGCATGGTTCTGCCGGGACTGGCGCTTGCCAAGCTGCTGCCTGATGCCCTTGAATCTCTGTCAGGGCTGGCTGCTGTCTGCCAACTGGGATATGACAACATCGGCAAGTTTCAGGTGAGAACCCCGGAAACTCAGAAACCAGCCCGGCTGGCTGCAGTTTGTATCCTCTCAGCCGAACCGGCACTGGCAACTGTCGCGAGTGCCGTTCTCAGGGGAAGAGAAAAGGTAGGCAGCATAATTCCCCATGTGGCCAGCGTTGAGGGGATACACACACATCGGCAGCTTTTTGCTGTCGTGACCGGCATGGTTGCCGAAATCCCGGTCTACCGGCTTACCAGACCGGCTGTGGGGTACCCGTCACAGCTGGCAGACTACATAATACGGAATATCGACATTGGAGCATAGAGCATGGAAATGAGGTTCAGACTGCAAACAGGTATTATGACTAGCATGGTAGATGGCGAGCTTGTATTCATGGATCCCAAAAAAGGGGAGTATTACGGCCTTAATGGCAGTGGAACTTTTCTTCTGGAGACGTTACTGGACCTGCAGGATATTCATGCTGTATCGGCGAAGGCTGCCGCACGCTTCGACGCGCCCGCTGAAGAGATCGAGAAGGATCTCAATGAGCTGATCAGTGATCTGCTTGATCGGAAACTCCTGCAAAGGGTGTGAAGCGGTTCTCCTGCTGCAAGGTATCGATCTTCCTGGGTCCCACCTCGACCCAGGCATGGGCTGAATGGATGGTATCGCCCATCCCGTAGACCAGTCGGGCGGGATAGCCCCTGGCTTTGAGGATCCTGCGGATTGCCAGGGAGCGTCTCAGGCAGGAGAAATTGAGAGCCCCTGATACGGCGGCAGCCAGTCGTATACCCTGCTCAATTTTTGGAATAGCGACGGATAGCTGCCTGTCTGTATCGTCTGTCTGCTTTTCCTTGTTCGTATTTCCCGGCTTCAGCAGCTCAGTATTCAGGCGGTGGGGCAGCAGTTTCAGCCGAAGATCATACCAGCCCATCAGCAGCCAGCAGCGCAGGGAAAAGAGGATGAGAGGTAAAGGATACTGCACGATCTTTCTTGCCGTTTTCAGGAGGCCGCTCCTTGCAGGATACGCTTTTCACCAGTATACCGCAGAGAGAGCACTGAATCCATAGTACCCTCAGGGAGCGATAAGCCTCTTTCGGGGCTTGAATTTTCTGGTGACCTGGTCGAGGAAACGGTTCT
>CAZSBC010000026.1:7825-26007 GCA_964605195.1 uncultured Spirochaetales bacterium
GGTTCTTCCTCCCGATCTCCTGGTACTGCAGTGAATCGATATCGCAGTAGGGGCACCAGTGGCCGGTTTTCAGCACCAGCTTCGGGGAAGCCGAGAACTGGTGACCATTGCAGCACTCCCACTGCAGCTTTGTGGTGATATCACCGGTTGCCATAGTTTCAGAAAGGCATTTACCGCCCCGGAACTCAGCTGCCTGCCGCATGTCGGAAAGGGCAAGCTTCGACGGGTGCTTCTCTTCATTGTAGCCGTGCAGGATCTTCATGGCCGGCGGGTCCTTTGCGATTGAGAGCTGCTTCCAGAATCTCGGCAGACTCTTCCAGCCCGTCTTGCCCCAGAAGGTGTCAATGGCATCGAGGACGTTGTCCCGTATCGAGCGCAGAGTGCCATGGGGTGCCAGGGCAAGGGGGTACATCACCAGGTATTTTATTATGAACGCGGGAACTATCCTGGTTATCCGCCTGAGGAACCTGCTCTTGCGGGAGAGATGTGCCTCCGCGGCGGCAAAGAAACCCTCGAAGGAGTCCCTGCGGTACCCCAGGATATCATTGAGGCGATCAGAATCAAGGAACCAGCAGCCGTGGAAGTTCTCGGTGGCAAACCAGTTTGGGTTCACCACCTTCCGGAAATCCCGGATCCCGAGCATCCCGAAAGCCCGCTGCATGAACTCGATATTGGTCTTCCTGAAATCCTCTCCCCCCCCGATATTATAGACATTCTGCCAGAAATCCTCCGGAAGCGTGTGTTTGAAGTACCGTTCGGTGAGACCGAACAGTGCCCTGGCAGAGTCGAAGACAGTAATCCACTCCATATGCGTCTCAAGCGGATGGTGGTAGATAATCGGATCAAGCAGTGAAAAGAGGTTGAAGTGCAGCATGGCCGTCTGGCGCAGGGAGACCCAGTACTTCAGACTGGACTCAATAACTGCCCGTTCGGCCATCACCTTGCTCTCCGCGTAGGCATCATTGCGGCTGATCATGATCGGGTCCCCAACCCGCTCCCAGTGCACCGGTGGCAGCCGGTTCCCCGATTCGGCAACCGTCCCGATGAAGACCATGGCAACATCTCCGACAGGAGAAGCTTCAGCTGCCCTTATCACATTGAGGGTGCCGCCGTAGTTGATCTTACGGGCAGCCTCAGGGTGGTGATCGGCAGCAGGAGGGATAAGCGCTCCCATGTGCAGAACCAATTCGGCATCCCCGAGAGCCTGCCTGACATCCTCATACTCGGTCAAATCCCCCCAGATAATGGTGATATCGGGATCATCGGCATATGGGCGCATCTTCGCCTTTCCTGCCTTGTCAGGAAGGACTAACAGCCGCAGACTGTAGCGCTTTGATTCCTTCAGCAGGTGAATGGTTTCAGAGCCCATATTGCCTGAAGCGCCTGTGATGAATACAGTTTTTCTATTGTCCATATCCATGCCCCATACACCCATGATACGGCTATATCTTGCTACAGGGTATCGCGTAATGAGGCTATTATTCTTAGAGGGTGGGTGTATTTTTCTATCACCCTTCCGGGTGATCGCCGGATGTGGGAGGGGAGTACTTCCGGATAGCGTGGATAAGCTGCACCCGGTTGGAGACCTGCAGCTTCCGGTAAATATTCCGTACATGGGTCTTCACCGTGTTCTGGGAGATGAAGAGCTCTTCACCAATTTCCCGGTTGTTTCTCCCCGTAATAAGTTTCCTGATGATTTCAGCCTCACGGCGGCTGATCTCATGTTCCCCGAAGAAACTCTGATCATCTTCGGGCAACCGCTCGGGCTGCACCTCGTAATTGATCATGTAGTGACGTACGATGTAGAAGAAGACGAAAAACGTATAGAGGGAGTGGGTCAGCAGGGTCAGTTTGAAGGGAGATGCAGAAAGCAGCAGGAGATCCAGCGGCAGGGTCACCACCATGGGATAGAATGCAATCATGATCTCATAGAGCAGCCGGTAGTTCTCGTTACCGCGGTTGCGCCGCAGGTATATTGATGCAACGATGGTGGGTACAATCAGCAGGATACTGCTGTAGAGAAACATCTCATTGAGGGCAATGGAGAGGGCCTGTACCCAGCTCTCCCGGTTCAGCAGAATCAGGAAATAGAGACTGTAGAGCAGGAACAGCCCGATCAGAACATTGGTGATGAAGACCGGGATCCTTCGTCTCCGCTGCTCCAATACCAGCAGTGATATCAGGTAGATGACGACTGCCTGGATATAGGCAGCAAGGGTGATGCACGCTGCAATGAGGAGGAAGAGCGAGAAACCCTCCACCGCATTTGCTGAAATGACACCGGAGGACTGGTCGGTATGGTAGTAGAGGTAGTAGATCAGGGTAAAGAGAAAGAGCGGCAGCATCACACGCATGAAGCGTCCAATCTGGATATCACGGGTCCGGTAGTAGAGAATGGCACAGAATAGGGTGATGGAGAATATCAGTGAGAAGTGTAATACCAGCAGTAAGCCCGAAATAAAGCTGCCCATATCTATACAGTAACCCCGGGGTGCATATTTTGCAATTACCAACTAAAACTATTGCATTAAAAGTGCTAACTCCGCCCGGCGCGGCGCTGCAGCTCCTCAAGGGCCGCCTGCAGCGGCATATCATCGGTGAGTACCGACTCGGTCATGCACTGCAGGGAGTCCACCAGGGTGTCATAGGAGTAGGATATACCGTAGCGCTTGAGGACCGGGAGGGCCCTGCGGCTCATCACCCGCCCGTGGCAGGCCGGAATCCCCATCGATGCCAGTAGCACAGCCGCCCCCCGTCCGATGAGCTTGTCATGCACCGTCAGGGTCTCAGGGGGAATCTGCTCCCGTTCGATATAGTCCATCAGCTCAAAAAGGGGGTGCAGCCAAGCTCCGTCACTGGAAAAGATCACCGTATCCAGCTGATATACCTCAAGATTCTTCATGATTCCTTCCCCTCTCCCTCTGGCTGCAGCAGTTCGACCAGGATCCCGTCAGGCCCGCGGGTATAACACATCAGCGCGCCATAGGAGTTGGTCTGCACCTCACTGATGAATTCCACCCCTGCTGCCTGCAGCTCGCTGCGGCGCTTCCTGATATCATCAACGGCTACGGCAATATGGCGGTAGCCGATGCGGTTCGCTTCCCCCGTCCCGACAGCCTCCCTGGAGGGCGGGTTGATGAAGCACAGCAGCTCAATGGTCACCGGTGAGCCGGGGGAGGCCAGGGCACGGTACTCCGCCTCTACACCTTCAAGCCCGGTGACCGCGTCAAGCCATTTCCCGCTGATGCGTTTGCTCCGCCGCAGGGAAAACCCCAGCAGGGAGAAGAACCCCACGGCTGCATCAAGGTCGGAGACTACAATGTTGATGTGGTGTATACCTGAATGGTGACCTGTTCCCATGCTTCCTCTCAGCTTTGCTGATACCCTGCTGCAGCGCAGTATACCCTGAAGTTCCTGCCGGTGCCAATCCCGGGACGGGGTTCATGCATACGAACATATCAAGTTCCTGAATAATACGACATTCTGCACATAGCATATATCTCAGAACATCTAACCGTCTGATTAATGAACTCTTCCTATCAGGATTATGCTTGGAACCAGAGGCTCACTATGCCACTTCCCCCCCTTGCTCAGTTTGAGAATGAGAGACTGCCCGAGAGTAAACCAGTAACGCATACTCACTGACATTGTCACCTTATGCTGCTGGATAGTTGATACTCACGATGCAACATCTGGAATATCTGCGTGGTTAGTGTTAGGGAGAGAGTTGTGCAGCGGCAAGTTTCGATACAGCATCACAGTACACCCTGCTGCAGAAAACAGCTCCCGCATTCTCGGAATCTTATTCTGCAGCAGGGTGATACGGTCAGGATCTATGCGACTTTCATAGACACTTCTGAATACATGCCTGAATCCTCGCAGTTCGTCAGCAATTCCGGCAAGTTCGGTCCCCATGAATGCGGGACGAATCCCGGGCAGATCGAGCTGCATGGCTTCAATGAGATGCCTGTGCCAGGAATCCGAAGGCAGGTGGTTCTCGAACGTTTTTAAAATGCGGAGGAAGTAATTTTCCATCGTTGTGTAGAGTGTATGAAGAGTATATCCCATAGCTGCCCAATCCAGTTCATCATCTGCACCCTGCTGTACCCGGTCCTAGGCTTTTCTGTTGAGACGGCAGTTTTCCTCAAAAACCCGGAATTCTTTATCAAGATGGGCAATCAGGATGACCGCCTGCTCAGGTGTCAGCTTCATAGAGAATTCTCCCATGGGTATCAATTTCCTCCCGCATGTAATCGGAAGGGATCGGTAATCAACAAGGTCGACTTTAAAGCTGCTGTCAAGGGCAATTGCTGTGCAGGCGTACAGTTCCCGGCCTTCAAAAGACAGATCAATATCAAAATTCGGATTGCGGGGATTCCCGCTGGCCAGGGAGCCGAAGAGCACTATCCGCTTAAGTTCCGGATCCCGATCGCGAAACTCCTTAATCAGCCGATCAACCTCCTGCATTGCTTCCTCTGTACGCATCTTCAAGGCCAGTGATGCCTCTTCGTCAGCACGTTCCTGAGATTGTTGCACTGCCCTCAGCAAAGCTTCAGATATCATGTATGTATCATACTATACTATGCTGGGGGTGTCATGTCCTTACACAGGGACATCAGGTATCAATATCCTGAATCCGGGAACGGGATTGGCGATGAGCTGTTGTAGGCCGACGTAGAATCAGAGAGTAGAGCAGTGCTGCATTCCTCCTGAAAAACGGTTCCGGCCTTCCGGTGGTCCAACCGATAGTGAGCGTATGAGGTATGCAGTATCAGATGCTCAGGCAGCCCCTGAATGCTCTGACCCCATAGTACGAACCGGCACCGTTGTGGTAGATGAAGACATGGTCATAGCGCCGGTCCCCAAAGAGGGCTCCCCCGAGGTTCCTGATGGCGGGTGGAGTTCTCAGCCAGCTTGATGTCCTGGTATCAAACTCACCTAACTGCTGCAGGTATCGGTACTGCTCAGCAGTCAGCAGTTCAATACCCATAGAGGCAGCCATATCCACGGCATTCTGTTCCGGGGGATGGGATTTCCTCGATTCCAGGCCTGCCCGGTCATAGCAGACGCCTCTGCGACCAGATGGGCTTTCGGGAGAGCAGTCGAAGAACAGATAGGACCCGCTCCCTTCATCGTATCCGACGATATCGGGTTCTCCCCCGGTTTGTTCCATCGTATACAGTGACCAGAGCTGCCTGCTTTCTGTGAGTTTGCGTGATACGGACTGCCACTCGATATGCTGATGGCGCTGCGGATACTTTTCAAATCGGTCTCTGAGTAACTCCAGCAGATCACTTCGTTCATGTTCGGATAAAATCCTGTTGTCACTGTTCTGCTTCTTCATCATGCCTCAGTATACATGATCTGTTGCCACTCTGGAACTGGCAGATTGGTTGCTCACTGCATGACAGTACGGTTTTGTGTGCATGATCTCCCGTGTGTCTGTACTGTATTGGAGGTAGAGCACTCACAGGGTGCAATCCCGCCCATCTGGTGCTATACTGTAGCTGGTCAGGTGAGTGACCGAAGGAGGATGCATGGAGCAGGGAATGACGCTTATCACCGGGGCGAGTGCCGGTATCGGGAGGGCTCTGGCCTACCAGTTCGCTTCACGGGGACACGATCTCATCATCACGGCGAGAAGGGAGAGTGTGCTTGCAGAGATCGCGGATGCTATCATGAAGCGGTATGCTGTCGCGGTTACCGTCGACAGCGGTGATATCTCCGACCACGCGTATATCGAGCACCTCTGTGCCCTGCTGGGGCAGCAGGACGTGAGCGTCCTGATCAACAACGCCGGCTTCGGGGACTACAGCTATCCCTGGGATATCGACAGGAAGAAGGCGCAGCAGATGGTGGATGTCAATATATCGGCACTGATGCACCTGTCCATGGAGTACGTCCGGCTCTACCGTGAACAGGAGGCCACCCTGATCAACGTCTCCTCGCGGGGCGGCTATCAGCTCTTCAGCCACATGGTGCCCTACTGTGCCACCAAATTCTATGTTTCCGCCCTGACCGAGGGTATAGCAGGCAATCTGCAGCAGGCCGGCAGTCCCCTGCGAGTGAAGGCCCTCGTTCCCGGGGCAACGGAGAGCGAGTTCATGAGCGTTGCCGAAGCGGGGGCCGTCTTCCGGGGAAGCGACATCATCCCCTCCGATCTCTTCATCAGCGCAGAGCTGCTGGCCGAGTATGCCTACCGCCTCTATGAGAGCGACAGCATAGTCGGCATGATCAACTTTCACGGACATGAATCGGTCTTTGAGCTCGTCGATCCGGTCTTCCCCTTCCGCTGATCAGGTATACTCCTCCCTTGCCGGAGTGAAGGATTCAAGGAGCTCGGAGTATTCGAGCGCTTCGGCTCCATGGAACTCATCGGAAGCGAAGATATAGGCACTGCCGCGTTCAGCTGTGAACTCATCTCCGTCTTTCAGCAGAAACCTGATGCTGCCTCTGATGACGTACCCGTTCTGGACGGCGGTATGGTTGTGCAGGGGAATGATGGATCCCTGCTGCAGGGTTATGTGACAGAGCATGCTCGTATCATTGTAGGTGAGGGTGCGCCGGATTATCCCGGGGAGCATCTCTACCGGCGCAGCCGTGCTGCTGCAAACCATGCGTGAAGAGTGTTTCATCGATATTTCCTCCTATTATCTCCAGTATAGCAGAAACAGTGATAAAATAGTGGTGAGTATTGAGGTTTCTTACTGTTTCAGTCTTGATTCATCAGGCTATTTTGTACACTATAGAGCAGGATTTGGTTGGTGCGGAGCACTTCGCACGGGAAGGATTTGTGAAGAAATCACTTTTTATCGTTACAGTAGTACTGCTGGCTGCCGGAGCGTTTCTCCTCATACCGCAGGATACTGAACCGGCGGTGAAACCATATCAGGAGACTGACAGCCAGCTGCTGATACCCCAGAGAAATGTAGTCATTGTCACGATTGACCTGGAGAAGAGCGGGGTCACGCTCTTCTCGGAGGATACTGTCCAGTTGCTGGAATCCCTGCAACAGGAGCTGATCACCATGCCGGGAGTCGTGCAGGTTGACTCCATCCTCACAGCCAATACTGTACGCAGCGATGAGTATGAAATATTCATCAACCCCATCATTCCTCCGCAGGAGGAGCGTTCCGATGCATTCTACCGGCAGCTGCCGGATGAAATTGGACGCTATCCCGAGCTGAAACCCTATGTAAATGCAGCTGCCGATTCGCTGCTCTTCTATATCTACTTTGGCTACAAGGTCCTGCCGGCGGCACTGGACAGTGAGCTTGTCACTATCCAGGAGAGATACGATATGCTGGAGATGGAGTATACCGGCATGTCCCCGATAATCGCCAAGACAGAGAAGCTGCTTACAGCCGACATAGCCGTCTTCCTGCCGATCCTGGTGCTCCTTGTGCTGCTGGTCTTCCTCAGTTTCAGGCGAGTGAAGGCAATTGCGGTAGCCTGGATACTGATTCTGATCTCCCTGGCAGCCAGCTATGGCTTCATCCGGTTTGCCGGAGTGGAGAACTCCCCGCTGCTGCTGCTCGTCCCGGTATTCGGGCTGGGGCTGCTCAGTGACTATATTATCCACTACGTCTACCATCTCTTCTATGCCCCGGGAAGCCACGAAGCGTTTGAAGTACGGAAACGACTGCTCTTTCCGCTCTCCATGACAGCCCTATCCACCCTCACAGGGTTCATATCCCTGCTGTTCATCAACGGATCCGGACACCTGCTGCTCGGGACCCTGATTTCAGGTGCGGTTGTGCTGACCTTTCTGGGAGTCTTTCTCTGGATGCCCTATCTCCGTATGCGTCCGCCGGGTGGAGACATCCTGCCCCGCTACCATATGCTGCAGGTGCGCTTCTTCTCCTGGATTGTGAAGGGACGCTGGGTGATCTACACACTCCTGGCGGCAGTCCTCGTCTGGGGACTGTTCCTGCTGCCGAGGCTTCTGATTGAACCCTATCCGATAGAGCAGCTGCCTGCCGCCAGTACCATCAAGCAGGCTGACCGGGTGATCAATAACGAGTTCTACGGCAATATTCCCTACTTTCTCGAGATTGATACCGGGGCAGACGGTACCATGCTCACCAGGGAGTCGCTGCAGAAACTGGATGAGATCCACCGGCTGCTTGATGCGAGTACCGTGATCGGGTATTCCCACTCCATGCTGAAGATTCTCACCCAGCTGAGCCTCTACTTCGAGGGCGATGCCGGACTGCTGCTGAACAGCGAGTACATGGACGCCTTCATTATTGAGCAGTATATGCTCTACTACTCCTCCAGTGTCGATCCTCTGGAGTATGAATCGCTGATCAATGCTACCTACAGTGTCTTCTCCATCAAGGGACTGCTCTATTACCACAATGCAACCTCCCTCACCGAGTTCTCGCAGATACTCGATTCGGTCAGGCAGATACTGCCTGAGAGCTGGACCCTGCAGGTCCATGGCATGGTCAACGAACTTGAGAGCGAAGCCCGTACCCTGAAACGCAACTGGATCTTCTCCTTTGCCATCGGGAGCTTCATGATCTTCATCATGGTGCTGCTGTTCTATCGGAAGTTCGGGATAGCCCTTATGAGCCTGATACCAGGCATTTTGAGTATGGTATTCTCCTTCGGAATCATCAGCCTGGCCGGCATAAGCATTGATGCCTTCAGCATCATCTTCGTTGCCATAATCATCGGTCTGGTTATTGACTACAGCATCCATACTCTTGGAGCCATCGAGAATATGAAGAAACCCCTGACTCTCGAGGAGGGATTCGCCTACATCATAAATTACAGCGGCAAACCGATATTCCTCAGCTTCCTCACTTCAATATTCTCCTTCTCGGTACTCTTCCTCTCCTCCTTCACCGGGGCGCGGACGCTGGGGCTGCTGTTGGTATCATCGCTGCTGATCTCCTTTTTTCTCAGTGTCTACCTTTTGCCAATTATCATACTACCGGGTAGAATAGAGAAAAATCGACATACTAAGGATACAAAACAATGAAACGAATCATACTGTTGCTGACCGCATTAGTTCTCCTGGCACCGGGATTCCTCGCTGCCCAGGATATCTCAATCGATGAAATCCACCAGCGTTATGCCGAGACCGTCCTTATCCCGAGCATCTCGGCAACCCTCACTGTGCAGCTGATATCGGCTAGGGGGGAGGTGCGGGAGATTCAGGCTCTGGCCTACCAGCGCTCCTCCACCGTGAAGGAGTCGGAGGCTCAACGGCTCTTCATCTTCGATAACCCGCCCTCCGTGCGCGATACCGGCATTCTCATCGAATCCTATGCCGATACTGAAAAGAACGTGATGTGGATGTATCTACCCGCCGTCAAGCGGGTAAAGCGCATCGCCCTCTCAACCTCAGGGGGAGGCTACTTCATGGGTAGTGACTTCTCCTACAGTGATTTCATCCCGAAATCTAGGGACGACTTCACCCATGAGTATCTCGGTGAGACCGAAGTCAACGGGTATCCCTGCTACATCATAAAAGAGAATGTGGTCACCCAGAAGCAGAGACAGGATCTGAAGATCAGCTACATGATAAACTATTACCGCAAGAGCGATTTTGTGATGTATGGGCGTGATTACTACGACCTTGCCGGCGAACTGGTCAAGGAGTACCGGGTCAGGGAGGTGGAAATCCTTGATGGAACCTATCCCTTTCCGACAGTCATCGAGATGGAGAACGTGCAGACCGGCCACAGTTCAGTGCTGTACATGAGCAATATCAGCACAGACCCGATTCCCGACCGCTACTTCACGACCCGCTATCTGGAAAAGAGGTGAAGCCCATGAAACGAGCGCTGCTTTGTATATCCGTATTCCTCACGCTGTCTCTCTGTGCAGTACCAGCCCTTGATTTCGAGGGAACGCTCTTTGCCGACTACTATGGAAGTATAGAACCGGCAACGGGGTATGAGAGCCTGCGGGGCAGAGGCTACTATCAGCCGCGTCTCTACGGGTCACTCTTTGACTACGCCATGGATTATACGATCTCCGCCAACCTCTACTACGATGCCTTCGGATCCCCCGATTATGTCGCACCCGAGAATATCATCCGGGAAGCATATATCTATATTCCCCTGACGGAATTCGATATTTCAATCGGACAGATGTTCCTCACCGGGGGCATGAACGATATCTCAAGTCCCTTTAATATCATAAACGGGGATCACATCTACAAGCTCAGCCTTGACGATCCCTTCGAGGGCAAGCGGGCTGATGCCCTGGTGCAGGTGGTCTATTATCCCACCTATGAGGATTCAATTGAGCTTGTCTATGTACCCTTTCCACGACCCGACTATGAACCGCTGGAACCACGGACAATCTCCGGTAGCGATGTCGATGTCACCGTTGATCTCTCCACCGATCCCTATCTGCTGCAAAATGGCCACTCGCTCTTTCTCAACTACAGCCATTACGGGTTCGAGTACGACCTGCAGCTCCATTACGGCTGGTACGTGGATCAGACCCCCTCTTTCGACCTCTCCGGCCTGACCGACACCGGGGGAACGGTTACCGGGACAGTGACAGCCGACTACCGTCGCAACCACACTCTCGGAATCTCATACGGGACCAGTATCCAGGGAATCACTGTAGCCGGGGAGGCGGCCTTCAACCTCACCGAGGACCTTGCCGGAACCGAGATCGGTATCCGTAACTCAGATGTGACGATCAATGCCCAGGTCACCGGCACCCTCTGGGGCGGGACGATTGCACAGCTGAATGTGATCTACCAGTACATTCTCAACTTCAATAACTATCCCGAGACATTTTCTGCAACAGCGGATGCAATCCTTGCCGGGGAGTTCAACACCTATTTCACCCAGCCTATGGCGCATGTTGCCTATGCAATTGCCCATCTGCAGAACAGCTTTCTTCATGACAAGCTTGCTGTTTCGCTCAACCTCGGGTACCTGCACCCGAATGTCTATATAGCGCCGAGGATAGGGTACACCATTGCCGACGGGTTTACCGTCTCGGCCGGAGCCGATATCCTTACCGGCAATCCCTCTGATATGGTGCTGGCAAGGGGCAGCTTGAAGGACAACTTCTATGTCAGGGTTATGTACCGCTACTGAGGGAAGAGGAGGGAAGGTATTGACCACAGCAACAGCCATCATACTGATCTCAGTGGGAACGTTTATGGCAGTCCTGAAGGGTGCGCTGAATATCGGGAACGCTTTTGGCCGGAGCCGGCGGTTTTTCGAACTCGTCGGACCTGTGGCTGCAAGGATTGTATATGGCGTCTTTGGATTAGCGCTGCTTGCTGTCGGTATCATCGGTCTGTTGAGCGGGCAGGGGTGAGCAGGTAATGGTATCGCACGAAGTGTCCGTGCAAACGTATATCCAGGCAATACCGGTGGAGCGTCGGGAGGTCTTTATCAAGCTCCTTTCGGTCATCAGGGAGAATATTCCCGAAGGCTTCTCGGAAGGGTTCGCCTACGGTGGGCCTGCCTTCTTTGTTCCCCATACCCTCTATCCGCCCGGCTATCATGTCGATCCGAACAAGCCGCTGCCCTTCATATCGGTGCTCAACCAGAAACATTACATAGGCCTCTACCACATGGGCATCTATGCCCGGGAGGATCTGCTGACCTGGTTCCGGGAACAGTGGAGTCGGCTTTCCATCGGTAGGCTGGATATGGGCAAGAGCTGTATCCGGCTGAAGCGGCTGGATGCCGTTCCCTACGAACTGCTGGGGGAGCTCTGCCGGGCTATTACGGTCTCTGAGTGGATTGTACTGTATGAGAAGCAGCGCAGGACCGCTGGGCAGGGTCGCTAGCGCGGCAGGAAGAGTATGAAGTAGAGAATCAGGGCAACGATGAATATGATGATGAAGCCGACAATCATCGTCCAGAGGGTGCGTGAATAGCCCTTCGGTTCTATAGCCCCGGATTCATCCTGTTCCCTGATCAGCGGATAGAGCCTTGAGAAGAAGGTGGAAATCGAGAATATCAGGGCAATCATGCTGAACACTTTTATCGTTGCATCACCGGCTATGAGAATGCCGATGAGCAGGACAATGAAGATCAGCTTCGTCCCTGCTACCCAGTTGATCAGGTAGCGCACCAGGGCATGGACCGCGGGGTTCTCCCGTGAGGCTTCAAGAGCCTTAAAAACCCCCATGCCGTTGCCTCGTCTCGTTTCGGGTTTCAGGTAGAGCATCACCACATTGCTGATTTCCAAGAGCACAAAGATTGCCATTGCGATATTGAGAAATATCATACCGTACCTCATGTCATTTTCAGTAGCTTGATACGTTATTCTACGCCCTCCCGGTGCTCAAGATCAATATCGCGGCGGACTCCTAGAGGTAGATCAATGATTCAGCCACAGAAGTTACCAGATCACGGTTGTCAATCAGCTCCTGCAGCGGGTCCCAGGTGCCATTGATTAGTGCCTGTCTGCTGGAGGAGCGTATGGCACACGGCACGTTTCCACCGGCATAGCCTATCTGCTGATTCTCCAGATCTATGGTGACCTCCTGCTCAGGATCCTGCTCTATCGAAGAAGTAAGGGCTAATCTGTCGCTATGACTGACCGTTACGCAGGGGATTCCGAGCTGGGTACTGTTCCCGAAGAATATTTCGGCATACCCTTCGGCTATGACAGCCTGGTACCCGGCCTTCGCGATGGCCTGCGGGGCATGCTCGCGTGAGGACCCGCAGCCGAAGTTGTTGCCGGAGACGATGATCGTCGCTCCACGATAGCGGGGATTGTTGAGGTTGTGATCGGTATCCCTGCCTTCGTCATCCTTTCTCACATCGTAGAAGAGGAACTCTCCGAGTCCGTCAAAGGTGATGCACTTCATGAACCTGGCCGGTATGATCCGGTCGGTATCGATATCATCTCCGGGTACCGGTACAGCCCGTCCGGTTCTGCTGACTATCTTTTCCAATGCCATTGGGTTACTCCTTTTTCAGCCGAATACCTTGCGGCAGTCACTGATGCTGCCTTTCACTGCGGCGGCAGCTGCCATGATGGGACTTACCAGTACGGTCCTACCGGTCGGTGAACCCTGGCGACCCTTGAAGTTCCGGTTGCTCGTGCTGGCACAGAGCTGTCTGCCGACAAGTTTGTCGGGATTCATGGCCAGGCACATCGAGCAGCCGGCCTGGCGCCACTGGAAACCTGCTTCGGTGAAGATCCTGTCGAGGCCGAGACGTTCCGCCTCCCTGGCAACGATTTGGGAACCGGGTACGCAGAGGGCCGTGACACCGGGAGCTACCTTTCTCCCTTTCAGGACTGCGGCAGCCTCCTGCAGGTCGGTCAGCCGGCCGTTGGTGCATGAGCCGATGAATACGACGTCCACCGGGGTGCCTGCTATGGGGGTTCCCTCCTCAAAATCCATATACTCCAGGGCTTCCCGGGCACTGCTCTGCAGCTCCTCGGGCAGCGTCTCCACAGCCGGGATATTCTCATCTATGGCAATACCCTGACCGGGATTGATTCCCCAGGTAACTGTCGGGGCGATATCGGCGGCGTCAAAGTCAACCACATCATCATACTCGGCATCATCGCCGCTGGCCAGAGCCTTCCAGCTCGCAACAGCCCGATCCCACTCGACACCGTTGGGTGCGTAGGGGCGTCCCTGCAGGTAGTCAAATGTCGTCTGGTCGGGGTTCATGTAGCCGCAGCGGGCTCCGCCCTCAATCGACATATTGCAGATGGTCATGCGCTCTTCCATGGAAAGCCGGTCAATGACCTCGCCCCCGTATTCGTAGGCATATCCGGTCCCGCCGTTGACCCCGAGTTCCTTGAGGATGTGCAGGATCACATCCTTGGCAGTGACGCCTCCTGCCAGGGTACCGTGCACATTGATGCGGCGCACTTTCAGGGAGTTCATCTTGATGGTCTGGGTGGCCAGCACATCCCGGACCTGACTGGTGCCGATGCCGAAGGCAATCGCCCCGAAGGCTCCATGGGTGCTGGTGTGGGAGTCCCCGCAGGCAATGGTCATCCCGGGCTGGGTGATGCCCTGCTCGGGCCCGACAATATGGATGATTCCCTGCTTGCCTGTATCGGTGTCAAAGAAGGTGATCCCGTGACGAGCAGTATTACGGCGCAGCGCCTCAATCATCTGCTGGGCCAGGGGGTCGCTGTAGGGTTCGCTGGTTTCGTTGGTGGGTACAATATGGTCCACGGTGGCAAAGGTCCGCCCGGGATAGCGGACCTCCAGGTCCCGCTCCTTAAGCATGCCGAAGGCCTGCGGACTCGTCACTTCGTGAATGAGATGGGTTCCGATAAAGAGCTGGGTGGAACCATCCGAGAGCTGGGCAACCGTGTGGGCATCCCAGACTTTCTGATAGAGATTTTTACTCATAATCTGTCCTTGCAGTTGGTATGTAGAGTACTATGCTTGTTATTTCCCAAAATTTCAAGAATGGGAGCAGGAAAGGAGTCCAATTGGTGAATGAAAAAAGCATCTTTCCTTTCCTTCTGAAAGCCTTCCGGAAAGCTGATTGCTTTGACTGTCCTGATGTGGGGGGGGGCGTGTTTCCCACACTCCGCTGTGAAACAGTGCAGAGAGCAGTAAAAAACGGTTACTAGTTACAACTGTTCATATGCTTGCCCGAGAAGATGGCGTATAATTTACGGTATGAAATTCGGATTGCATAGATATACAGTAGACGCCTTCTTTGAGAAAGTGGTGAAAGAGTATGGAGATGAACTCTCTGTAGGTTCGCTCGACACTCCGCCCATCTCCTACCGTGAGATGGGCAGGGTGGTGGAATCTATCCAGCAGCTGCTGCTGCGGCATGGTGTGGGAAAGGCCAGCCGGGTGGCAATAGTCGGCATCTCAACGCCAAACTGGGCGATGGCCTACCTGGCCGTTATGGCCCTTGGAGCCGTTGCCGTGCCCATCATGGAGGACTTTCCTCCAGCTGACATCAGGCACCTGATGGAGTTCGGTGAGGCCGATGCCGCACTCCTTTCCCGGCAGGTCATCAATACGTTGGGAGAATATGACTTCAGCCGGTTCAGGGTACTGGTGTGCATGGACGATCTGGAGGTTGTCTGCAGCAGCGGTGCAGCCCCGGCTCTCCGGGAGGAGGTTCGTGAAGATGACCTGGCTGAGATCCTCTTCACCTCCGGAACGATGGGCTTCAGCAAGGGGGTTATGCTGACCCATCGAAACCTCGTCTCCAATATTTTCGAGGGACCCGATATCCTGCAGTGCATAGACCGGGATTCGGTAGCCCTTAACATTCTGCCGATGGCCCATGCCTTCGGTTCGACTTCCGCCTTTCTCTCCATCATCTACTGCGGTTCAGAACTCTACTTCCTCGGCCGCAAACCGACTGTCGGTGCGCTGATGCAGGCCTTCGGCAGGATAAGGCCGACCATCCTCGGCGGCGTCCCCCTGATATTCGAGAAGATCTATTCGAAGAAGGTTGCCCCCCTGATTGCGGGTAAACCGCTGTTCCGTACACTTGCCCGCTTCAGCTGGAGCAGGAGAGTGCTCTTCAGGATTATCGGCAGGAAATTCAATGTCGCCTTCGGCGGGCGATTGGAGTGCGCGATTATAGGCGGTGCCCCCCTCTCTGAGGAGGTGGAGAGCTTCCTGCGGGTGGCCCGCATCCCCTTTGCCATCGGGTACGGCATGACCGAGGCTGCCCCGTTGATCACCTTTCAGTCACGGGAAGCATCGCGGCGCGGTTCTGTCGGCTGGGCCATCAATGATCTTGAGATCAGCATTGAGGATCCGGAACCGGATACCGGGATCGGAGAGATCCTGGTACGGGGACCGAATGTCATGGCCGGGTATCTGAAAGACCCCCAGGCGACTGCCGAGATCCTCAGCGCAGAGGGTTGGCTGCGCACCGGTGACCGCGGGTTCCTGGATGACGACGGGTATCTCTTTCTCAGGGGACGCAGCAAGAATGTCATAGTCGGCCCCTCGGGGGAGAATATCTACCCCGAGGTGATCGAGTCGCTCATTGCAGCCTCCCCGTATGTCGAGGAAGTGCTGGTCTATGCCGGGAACAGCGGCATAGTCGGGCGGGTGTTTCCCAACAGGGAATATCTCGATATCAGGGAAAAGCTGGGTACCCATACCGGCTGGCTTGAAGGCATTCGCCGGGAGGTGAATGCCAAACTGCCCATTGCAGCGAGAGTCGTCAATCTGATCGAGGAGCATGTTCCCTTCATCAAGACGGCAAGCAACAAGATCAAGCGCTCTGAGAATATTCGCCGGGAGTGAGTGCCTTGGCGTTCAGAGGGCCATCAGCTCTGCAGTTTACGGACCAGGGGCTCAAGCCCGTTAGTCTTGATGACCTCCAGGAGCCGAAACATCTCCCCGAGCTTCCCCGATGGATAGCCCTGCTGTTTGAACCAGAGCACATAGGCCTCGGGAAGGTCAATCAGGTAGCGTCCCGCGTACTTCCCGAACGGCATCTTCATATCTGCCAGCTCAATGAGCAGATGGTCAGAAGTGGTGCTGCCTGCAGAAGGTTCTTGTGAGCCCATGAGGTATCCCTGTTTTGAGCCAGCAGTCCTGAAGCAAGTTCCGGCTCAGATCTGGCAACTGCACATAGTAGGCGAAAAAAAACAACCCTGCGCTAAGGATACCGCAAGGTTGCTCAATGGGCCCAGTAGGACTTGAACCTACGACCCACGGATTATGAGTCCGTTGCTCTAACCAACTGAGCTATAGGCCCGCGAAGGCTATAGTATGCAGAAAAGGCGAGGCATGTCAAGTATCCGCGGCCAACGGCCGCGGATTGAAATACGCGTCCTTCTCTGTTTCTCATCAGATATCTTTCCGGATAAAGATACGGTATGAGAAGAGATAGCTCAGGCTGCCGATGACAATCCCCGAACCTGCCAGTATGAGGTTGCGCTGCAGTACCGGTCGCACGGTATACCATGCAATCACGCTGTCTATGAGGTTGGGCCCCCCCGATGATGTCGCGACGACTATCAGCAGAACTACCTGCAGGACCACCCCGAGGGCAACGAGCACAAAGATGAAGTAGCGGACAGCCAGCTGTCCGAAGCGGAAGTAGAGGGGGAGGAGAAAGGAGAAAAGCAGCATGCCGCTGATGATCCGCAGGGCATCGATCCCGTCCGGCTGCCCGGTAACGAAACTATCCCCGAAGAGGCGGAATATGACGCTCAGCAGGTAGGTGCAGAGGAACCCGTAGAGGGTCCCCAGCAGGAGAAGCAGGTATTTTTCATGCACGGCCTCGGTACGCAGCACCGGCAGGCTCAGCATGAACCGCTGGGTGTCATTGCGGTCGGCCTTGAAGCTGGCCAGCAGGATCATGTATCCCACTGCAACGCTTGAGAGAACGAGAACCAGCGTGATGTCGGGAGGATCGCTGAGCAGCCCGAACATCAGGAAGAAGATGATGCTGTATAGTCCGTATAGCGGCAGCCATCGTTTCTGGATAAGAATGTCCTTGATCAGCAGAGCCCTCATTTCCTGCCTCCTTCACCTTCACTGGTCGTATAGATCATCAGATCCTCGATCGTTGGCCGTTCCATGACTGTCTGTTCCCCGAGCTCCCTGCGGACCGTTGCCGGGTCACCCGTAAGTCCCTGAAAGCCGATCTCTGAGCGGCTGAGACCGAGGAAAAGCTCCTCAATATCCGGGGAGAGCGCCTCAAGCGGTCCCCGGCAGAGGGCGTACTCCTCCCGCAGCTCATCTATGCTGAGAAATGTTTCGATACGCCCCTCCTGCAGCAGGGCCACATAGTCGGCAACCTTCTCAAGGTCACTGGTGATGTGCGTTGAGATGATGAAACTTCTGCGGCTTTGCATGAGCTCCTCCCTGATTATCCGGTAGAGATCGTGCCGGACTCTCGGATCGAGACCGGAGGTAGGTTCATCCATGATGATCAGTTCGGCGTGATGGGAGAGGGCAATGGCAAGGGCCGAGCGCATCTTCATACCCTTTGAGAAGCTCCTGATCCGCTGATTCAGTGGCAGCTGTAGCCGTTCGGAATAGCGGTGGAAGAGATCACTGTCCCAGCGGCTGTAGGCTCTGACAAGAATCTTCTCAGTATCAAGGAGCGACAGCTCCTCAAAGAGATAGCTCGCCTCATGCACGAACCCGATCCGGGAGCGTACCTCTCGCTCACTATTGAGATGGTCCATGCCGAAGATCGATATCTGACCTCCGTCTATGCGGACCAGGTTGAGCACTGACTTCAGCAGCGTAGTCTTGCCTACACCGTTCT
>CAZSBC010000026.1:26017-26343 GCA_964605195.1 uncultured Spirochaetales bacterium
AGGACGAAACCCTCCTCCAGGCTGAGATCAAGGCCTGTCAGTACCGCTTTCCCGGTGTAGCTCTTATAGAGATTCCGAATATCCAGGACCCTCATACATCCTCCTCAAGCAGCAGTTCCAGCAGCTCCAGCAGCTGTTTCCTGCCGATCCCGTACATGCGGGCAGTATCAACGGCGGAAGCAAGCTTCTCCTCGATCAAACGCATCTTGCGCTCCCGCATCAGCTCGGGATTCTGGTCAGCCACGAACGATCCCTTGCCCGATACGGAGTCGATGCACCCTTCGTGCTCGAGATCATCACAGGCCCGCTTGGGGGTTATGACGTTG
>CAZSBC010000027.1:0-25583 GCA_964605195.1 uncultured Spirochaetales bacterium
TTTTATGGAGAAAATTAAGTCAAAAATAGTTTGAGTGTACATTCGGTGGGAAGTTCAGATATATGCAGAAAGCACGTATACAAACTATTAAGGGGACAAAGTATGTATACCTGGAATCTTCCTACCGGGTTCCTGGTAAGAAGTATCCGCTGCATAAGCGTACCTACATTGGCAAGATGGAGGATGACTGTTTTATCCCCAACAAGAAGTTCCATACACTTTCGCCAGAAGAGAAAAAAGCTTCGGGTCTCGAATGGGAACACCCTGCATCGGCTACTCCACTTGGACGTCCGGTTACAGACATTGGGATACGAAAATTCCGTGGATTATCGCTTCTGCTTTCTACGATCAGTAATCAGATAGGGGTAACCAAAGACCTGGAAAAGCTGTTTGGGGATGCTGCTTCCAGTATGCTGTCTCTTGCCTTCTATCTTGTCAGTCAACCTGATACCCCTCTGTATCGGTTTTCCGCCTGGGACCGTACGCATGTCCATCCCTACGGGAAGAACATCAGTTCACCTCGCAGCAGTGAGCTGTTTGTCTCCATTGATGAAGATGCTATACAGCAGTTCTTATCCTTACGAATCAAGCGGTCTGTAGGTGTTTCAGGCTGGCTGGCAGTAGATTCCACTTCGGTATCATCATATTCACAGGCGTTACGGCTTGTTGCTCCCGGACGGAATAAGGAGCATGACAAGCTTGATCAGATCAACTTGCTGATGGTCTTTGACCAGGATACTGACATACCCGTCTTCTATCGCAAGACCCGTGGGAATATCACCGATGTTACTACCGTAACAAACACGCTGCATGATCTGCAGGGTATCGGTATCCATCATGCTGCTCTCGTACTTGACCGGGGGTTTTACAGCAAAGACAATGTTATTGAAATGCTTAAGAAGCGGTATGCCTTTACCTTAGGCACGAAGGTGTCTCTGGTATTTGTCAAAGATGCCATTAGAGCTGCACGGGATCACATGATGCATCCTAGTAGTTTTGATGATGCGCACCGGGTATTTCATTCTGTAGTGCCAATACCGTTTGCAGTACCGATCCGAGGACTTGGTCCCAATGAACGGAAGGCCTATCTGCATCTCTACTGCAACAAGGAAAAGGAAGCTGATGATGTTACTGCCCTCATGGCTCGGATCAAGAAACTTCGCATGCAATTGGAGACCGGCAAGATTACTGCCAGCAGAAAGGAGCTCTCATCATATTTCACGCTTACGATAGCTAAGGATACCGATGAAATAACTGCTTTCACAGAAAACCGGGAGCTGATCACTGATGCGATGAACCGTTGCGGGTTCTTTGCATTGCTGACCAGCGAAAAGGAGCTGGATTCAGCGCAAGTCCTCTCAATCTATCGAAAGAAAAACAAGGTAGGGAAGTCCTTTAACAACCTAAAGGATAGGTTGTCTCTGCGCAGGACACGATGCAGCCGTGATGAGAGCTTGAGTGGAAAGATTTTCATCCAGTACATAGCACTCATCCTGGTCTCTCGTATCCGCAAAATTATGAAAGAGCGACAGCTCTATGACAACTTCACCTATCAACAGCTGCTTGATGAAATTGAGGTAATTGAATACTTCACCTATCGCAATCGTGCGGGTCATTGGGGAGTGATAACCGAGAAGCAGGGGAACATCCTCAAAGCTTTTGCTGTAGATCTCCCTGCAGATGCTTGGCCTAAGGCCCTGCAGTAGAAAAGAGAGCCGGAAGGCTGAGCAATATTAGTTCGAGTTCAAACAAAAATCAGGTGCCAAATTGCGTAGCATATAATTTTGGGCGAGAATGCAGGGTATATAGTGTTGATTATTGGAAAACCGGTATTTACAGAATAATGTTTGCTCTAATGGGACAGACTCTAATTTACGGTTCTTTTCTATAATCTTTACATGGAGAAAATTTCAGACCCAAAAAAATACATCACGTCTCGATTATCCCAGGTTTAAGTCGCTGAGCGTAAGCACTTCAAGTGGTATTGTTGAGTCAAGTTGTAAGCATGCCATTGGAGCCTTGGTTAAAAAGTCAGGTATGCATTGGGCTGTCAATGGGGCTAATGACATCATTGCTCTCCGATGAACTACTCTCAATAATCGTTTAGATGCCTTAATGATTCAGCGTACAGGGGCATGGCTTTCTCGTGTAAAAAAAAGAAATTATCGTGCCCCGGTCACATCATATTGTTTGAGTTACGTTTAAAAAAAATCATCCAGCAGGCTTTAAGACACATAATTCAGTCAGAAAACAGATCGTTGAACTTCTTGATAGCCTTTTCGTGTCCGGCATTATCCTCGTTCGTACCGGATCCCCTTCGCGGGGAGAAGTATTCACAGAAGTTCGGCATGTCCTTTTCACGCACCTGCTCACCGATATCTTCACGGCACTGGAAATGGGAAGAGGGGGAGTAGAACTCACAGTTCAGACATATCTTCAGCGGTTTACCGCAGTTTGGGCATACCGATGTGCGATATATTCGCTGTCCGTGAGGCAGGGGTGTGTTGCAGTAATAACAACTTGCCATACCGTATTCTACCAGTAATTGGCGATTTTGAAAACAGGAAACGGATATTACAGCAAGGGGTAACGTATGTATAGTTTATGGGAGAGAGTGTGGTGGATAAAAACTGTAAAAATGTGAAAACTTTTTATTGACCGGTTTAGTAAACCGGTTTAATATTTAAGTTAGGTGAAGTAAACCAGTTTAGTAAACTGGTTTAAAACAAAAAGTACTTAGTAATAAACCATTGGAGGTGTTACATGAAAAAATCGGTTTTCAGAGCGGTAGTACTCATGCTGCTGCTGGGGATGGCATTCATGCCGCTGTTTGCAGGTGCTGAACAAGAGGCTGCGGAGCCCGAAGCAGTTACTTTTTCTCTATGGACACAGGAGGGCGAATCCGAAGGTGTATACCAGTGGATAGAGAAGCTGGCAGCAGACTATATGGAAGCAAATCCTCTTGTGACGATAGAGGTGGTACGAAAGGATACCGAAGCGCTGCGGGAGGACTTTCAGACCGCCAGCCTTGCCGGAGAACCGCCGGAGCTGCTGTGGACAGTAAGCGATCAGGCAGGGCCGTTTACCGCTGCCGGACTGATCAGGCCGGTAGATGATCTGTATGCTGCGGATAAGTTTGTGGAATCGGTCGTTATGGATGGCAGTACCTATGCAGTACCCATATCTGCCGGTAACCATCTGATGCTGCTCTACAACAAGGCGCTTATTGCTGAGGCCCCGGAAGATACCGATGCCTTCATTGCAGCTGCCAAAGCAGCTACCACCGATGATGTCTTCGGCCTTGTCTACAACATGACAGAGCCATTCTGGCTCGTGCCCTGGCTTGGCGGATTCGGAGGGAAGGTCTTTGCCGATGACGGACTTACTCCGACCCTCAATACGCAAGCTATGATTAATACGCTTAAATTCCTCTCCGACCTCAAGTTTGTGCATGAAGTAACTCCGGTTGAAGCTGATTATGCAACCATGGACACCCTCTTCAAGGAGGGCAAGGCAGCCATGCTGATCAACGGGGACTGGTCCCTGAGTGATTATGCCTCTGTGCTTGGAGACAAACTTGGAGTTGCCCGGCTGCCAATGGTCAATGCAACCGGTAAATATCCTGCTCCCTACACAGCAGGTAAGTATTTCATGGTGGCTGATGGCGTTGAAGGGGCAGTCCTGAATGCTGTCGAGGGTTTTATTGGATATGTGACATCACCCGATATCCAGAACGAAATGCTTGAAACTTTCAAGCGATTGCCGGCCCTGCTTTCAGCACTGAACGCTCCTGCCATCACTTCAGACCCCATTCTGCAGGGATCAGCCTCACAGCTGGCAGTTGGGACCCCGATGCCGACTGTTGTGGAGATGCGTGCCAACTGGGATGCCATGAAACCGGAGATGAATGCAGTCCTGGCAGGGACAAAGACTCCGGCAGAGGCAGCCAAGGCCATGCAGTCTGCAGCAGAAGCCGGTGTGAAGGCTCTGCAGTAGACAGGCTGTTGAGAAAATATTCAGCAGCATCCGGAAAAGGGGAGTGCTGAATAGTGAACAGATAACAGCCTGCAGCAGAACGCTGCAGGCTGTTTTTACAGTGGATTCTCTAACGCATAAGGAGCGGGTATGGAAGCCTTGACCTCAAAGATTATCAGGACCAGTCTCAGTGAGATACTGGGAACCGTTCTGGTAGTTGTCGCGGCGATAGCTCTTCTCGAGTTCATTCTCTACTATCTTCTGAAGAAGCGGCTCAACTGGCAGTTTTCTCTTCCCATTATGCTGGTAACACCGGCATTCATAGGATTGATGATGCTGGTCATGTATCCAATTATCTACAATGTGGTACTGGCCTTCAGTAATATGAGCTTGAGAAGGTTTACCGTTGAGCGCGGACTGACCTATGGATTTCTGGAAGCCTGGAACAACCTGAAAATTGTCTTTTCTGAACCGGTACTCAAACAACAGACCTTCTTTCCCGTCCTGTTCAGGACGTTTCTGTGGACTTTCATTCAGGTCTTCTTCCATGTGACCCTTGGTATGTGCATAGCAATCCTACTGAACAGACCCATGAAACTGCGGGGCCTGTACCGCACGCTGCTGCTCTTCCCCTGGGCAGTGCCGCAGATTATTGCAGTTCTGGCATGGAGAGGTGAATTCAACTATGAATACGGGATGTTCAATCTGCTCATAGAGCGTTTCGGGGGTGAGTCGATCAACTGGATGTCCAATCCGGTCTGGAACTTCATAGCTATCAATCTTACCAACATCTGGTTGGGAGTGCCATTCATGACAGTAATACTGCTGGGAGGCCTGCAGAGCATTGATCCTTCCTATTACGAAGCAGCGGAGATGGACGGAGCAGGTAAGATAGTCAGTTTCCGTAGCATAACGCTGCCACTGATGAAACCGATTACGACCCCGGCAATCATCCTTGGGGTCATATGGACATTCAACCAGTTCAATGTCCCCTACTTCATCAATCAGTTTGAGCTGGAAACATCAGATATCCTGGTGACAGCCCTGTTCAGGGCGGCATTCGAGTATAACCGTTACGGTTTCGCCTCCATGTTTGCACTGATAATTTTTGTGATCCTGCTTGGATTTTCTCTGATCTATATACGGGTTACGCACTTTTCATTCGGGTTTGAAGGTGCAGCCGGTAAGAAGACCCCGATAACTGCAGTGGGAGAGTAGTATGAAACATACCAACAGATTAGTATCAGCCCTGGCGTGGTATTTCATGCCGCGCAGGCGAACAGACAGTCCCTTTAAGCGGACTATAATCCATATAGTTCTGATTTTTCTCTGTCTGATCGCAGTCTATCCGATTCTCCGGATCGGTACAATTTCCTTGCGACCCGGGAACCGGTTGCTTTCAACTTCGCTGCGTCTCATCCCTGAGGATGCCACCTTCGAGAATTTCAGAACGGTGCTTGTGAACCGTGATTTTCTGCTCTGGATATGGAACAGTCTTGTCATCACCATCACGACGTCCCTGCTGGGCGTGATCATCGCCTCCATCTCTGCCTATGGAGCTTCCCGCTGGAGATTCCCGGGCAGGAAAGCCGGAATGATATTTCTCCTGACCACACAGATGATTCCGGCAGCCATGCTGATGGTTCCGATTTATATCATCTCCATCAAGCTTGGGCTGGTGAACAGCTGGCGAGGTGTGGTAATTGCCTATGCCGTCAGCTCGGTGCCGTTCTCCATCTGGATACTCAAGGGGTACTACGATACGATTCCCATTGAACTGGAGCAGGCTGCCATGATAGATGGCACTACGCGGCTGGGGGCCTTTTACCGGGTGGTCCTTCCACTCTCAACACCATCACTTGCAATTGCCTTCCTCTTCAACTTTACCCAGGTATGGAATGATTTCCTCATTGCCCGGATCATGCTGCAGCGGGCTGATTTCTTCACCTGGCCGCTGGGGCTCCAGAGAATGCAGGGGCAGTTCCAGACACAGTGGGGTGAGTTTGCAGCAGCAGCCCTGATGGTTTCAATACCGGTGATGATACTGTTTCAACTCTCATCAAAATGGCTAATATCAGGTCTTACCCTCGGCTCCGTGAAGGGGTAGAGGTGTTTTGCCATTAGAAGGATACACAGCAATGAACAGCAAGAAAAAGTTTGGAGTTTTCTATTTCCCTGCCCTGGCAGCAGCAATAGTGCTGATAACTGCAGTGATCGGCGGGTGTGCCACCAGCCGGGAGCTGCGTGCAGCGGAGGAAGGTGATATCATATATCTGAATCTGACATGGCACCAGCATCAACCACTCTATTATGAAGATCCGGAAACCGGTATCGTTACCCGACCCTGGGTGCGGGTGCATGCCACCAAGGATTACTATGATATGGTTTCGATTCTCGAGGAGTATCCCGATGTCAGGGTTACGGTGAATCTTACTCCGGTGCTGCTGAGACAGCTTGATGCATTTCAGAGTGGTACCCGTGATATCTACTGGGTACTTTCGGAGAAACCGGCTGAGCAGCTTACCGATGAGGAGAAACGCTTCATACTGGAGAGATTCTTCGACGCCAACTGGAATAATATGATCAGGTGCTATCCCAGATATGGAGAGCTACTTGCCAAGCGCGGTGACGGATCTGCGGAATCGATTGAACGGGCATTGGATGCCTTCTCTGAAAGCGATTATCGGGATCTTCAGGTATGGTTCAACCTGGCCTGGTTTGATCCCGATTTCCTTGCTGAAGAGCCGTTGAAGGGGCTGGTTGACAAGGGAGAGGGTTTTGCTGAAGCGGACAAGGAACCGATTTTCGCAAAAACCCTGGAGATTATTGGTGCAATCATACCGGAGCATAGAAGACTTCAGGATGCAGGGCGTATCGAAGTGATCACCACTCCGTATGCCCATCCCATTCTGCCGCTGATCTATAACAGTGATCTGGGGGAAATTGGCGATCCGACAGCGGAGATGCCTGAGAGGTTCTCCTACCCGAACGATGCAATCGCACAACTGGCAATCAGCGCCGAGCGCTATATGCAGGATTATGGGAGATTGCCTTCCGGGCTGTGGCCGGCAGAGGGCTCGGTCGGTCAGGATGTTGTGAAGATCATCAGCGAAGCCGGGTTCAAGTGGATTGCTAGCGGAGAGCAGGTTCTTGCTGCATCGTTGGGCATCCCAGGGTTTACCCGTGACGGAAGAGAGGTTGTAGAGCAGGCCGATCAGCTCTATCGTCCCTATATCGTACGCGATCAGCGCAGCGGATCACAGCTCTATATTGTTTTCAGAGATCTGCGCATCTCCGACCTGATAGGCTTTGAGTACTCCGGAACTGACCCGGAGCGGGCTGCTGATGATTTCATAGCCCGGATTGATGCTATACGGGAAAAGCTCAAGAAAGCGGGCAACAAAGGTCCGCATCTGGTATCGATTATTCTGGACGGTGAAAACGCCTGGGAGCACTATCCCAATGACGGCAAGGAGTTTCTCCATGCGCTCTACAGGAAGCTTTCGGAAAGTGAGACCATCAGGACCACGACTGTCTCAGAGTATGTTGAGCAGTTCCCCGAACAGCGTGAAATTGAGCAGTTGTGGTGGGGGAGCTGGTTCTCTCCCGATTACGGTACCTGGATCGGGGAGAAGGAGGAGAATCTTGCCTGGGAGTACCTCCTGAAGACACGCGAAGCTCTGGCAAAATATGATATTGCCGGGAGAAAGGAAACGACACCGGAAGCGCTTGAGGCAGCTCTGGATGCCATGTACCTGGCAGAAGGCTCGGACTGGTTCTGGTGGTACGGGGCTGATCAGGACAGTGGTGTTGATGAATATTTCGATCAGGCCTACCGTGCCCTTCTGCAGCAGGTCTACACATCGCTCGGTGAACCGGTGCCTCCTTTTGTATCGGTTCCCATAATACCTGCCCGTCCGGCCTCTCCCGTTGCTGCTCCCACCGGGACCTTTACCCCGGTGATAGACGGAAGCATCAATTTGCTGGAGTGGGATGCTGCCGGTTATTTCTCCAAATCGGGAGGAACCATGGCACAGGCAGAGGATATTCTCGAGACTTTCAGATATGGATGGGATACAGAGTCATTCTACTTTGCTCT
Source organism: uncultured Spirochaetales bacterium (assembly GCA_964605195.1). GTDB lineage: Bacteria > Spirochaetota > Spirochaetia > JABMQR01 > JABMQR01 > CAZSBC01. The sequence continues at coordinate 8,075 of CAZSBC010000027.1, forward strand.
CAACAGCCGCGTGGACTGGGAGCGTGTAACTGGTCAGGGCAGCGTGGAGCTCTACCTCTCGCTCCCATCACAGGGAAGTGCAATCAGTCTCAGTGAAGGCGGTAATCCGCTCGGTTTCGGGGCCGGGTACCGACTCTCTGTTTCCCAGGATATTGATGGTATAACCGGCACACTCTACGGTGCAGGACTGTATGACACCTGGAGCAGAGAGGGGCAGCTTGCTGACGTTGCAGCCTCTGGCAAGGTCCTTGAAATTGCAGTTCCCTTCAGTTCCCTACCGACTGTACAGCCTGGAGATCAGGTCTATTTCAGCGTAATTGCAACTGCCGGGGCAGCTGATGTATCCCGGCTTCCGGAGGGGGGGCCTGCACGTGTGATCATGCCGGACCTTATGAGCTCCGAACCCCTGCTGGTGATACCCGATGCCCCCGGAGATGATCATGGTCCGGGTAGCTACTCCTATCCCACGGATACCGTCTTCATTGCCGACTCCTTTGACATACGGGAATTCAGCCTTGCTGAGAATGACGCTTTCTATGTATTCACCTATCAGTTGGGAGCTCCAATCGAGAACCCGTGGGGTTCTGGAATCGGGCTCTCCATCCAGACGTTCGATATCTATATTGATATAGATGCCGGAAGCGGAACCGGTAGGAAAGAGCTGCTTGAGGGCCGTGAAGCTGCCCTTGCATCAGGGTACGGATGGGAGTATGCTGTCTGGGTTGAGGGGTGGAATCAGAAACTCATCAGGGGGTATGATGACGAGACTCTGGCAGAAATCTCCGGTACCCCGGTCAAGGTGCTGGTGGATGGCGAGCAGGGCTCTGTGACAATCCTGGTGAGTAAAGCTGCTATGCCTGATGCGGGCAGGAGTGAGGAGTGGCAGGTTGCCGCAGTACTGCTGGGTCAGGAAGGATATCCCTCGCCGGGCGTACGCAGAGTACGAGACATTACCCCGGCAGCGTCACAGTGGAGATTCGGCGGCGCACAGGATGGCAGCGGAACAGTGACGCGCATCATAGATATAGCGGTACCGCAGGATGCGGGATGGACTCAGGAAGCAGCCCTTGGAGAGGGAATCATTCCGCTCATCCCCGTAGATTAACAGGAGTTTCAACAAACAATGGGAGATCCGACTGACAGAAGCAGACGTGTAACCATCAATGATATAGCCAGGATTTCAGGCTACTCCAAGACTTCGGTCTCCTTTGCCTTCAATGATCCGGGCAGGATATCGGCAAAGGCGAGAGATGCAATCCTCAAGGTGGCTGAAGAGCTGGGATATATCCCCGATCCGCTTGCCAGGAATTTTTCACTGCGCAAGCATCACAGTATCGGTATTCTCCTTCCCCAGCTTATCAGTAGTGCCCTGCAGAATCCCTTTATTGCTCAGGTCATCCAGGGAGTCGGATCGGTGTGCCAGCGTTACGGATATACCCTGACCCTCATCCCTCCTTTGCGCGCAAGTATTTCCGATGCAGTCCGGACAGCCGCTGTGGACGGACTGATTACTCTGGGTATGGAAGCGGAGATGAAGGTGGTACATGTGATGAAACAGCGCAAGATTCCCTATGTCACCATTGACGGTTCACCATCAGCTGACATGCCAAGCATAAATATTGATGATCGTCGGGCAGCCCATGATATCCTGAAACTGGTCCTGGATGCAGGGCACCGCACTATTGCCATAGCCTCCTTTCAGGATGGGATTGAAGAACTCGGAGTGCATGACAGCGTTACCTGGCTGCGGCATGAGGGGTACAACGATGCGTTGGCAGCCTGCAATATGTGTCTCGATTCAATGGAAATAACCATAATCACGGCGGAGTGTTCGATTGAGGGCGGTCGAACGGTGGGGTCCCAGATACTGCAGATGCGGGAGCGGCCAACAGCGATTGTCTGCATGAGTGATATCATAGCAGTAGGCTGCCAGCTGGAGCTGCAGGCGACCGGGGTACATGTGCCTGCTGATATTTCGATTGTCGGGTTTGACAACATTATTGAAGCCACCATGATAACCCCCTCCCTGACAACGGTTGATCAGCCTGGCGGTGAAAAAGGCCGGCAGGCTGCTGAGCTTCTCTTCCGGCAGATCCGGGAGGAACCGTTGGAACATAACCACATCATAGTTCCCTATCGGATCATCACGAGAGATTCCCTGGGTGCAATATGAACTGGCAACAATCACTATTCTCTGAAGTCAACAATGAATTCGTATCAAATCCCTATCCCTCCATGGGGGAGACGATAGAAATCCGTCTGCGGGTACTGAAACATGCCCCTGTGGAGCAGGTGCTGCTCCGTGATATCCGGGATGGAATCAGCAGAAAACAGGCAATGCACCTTGCTCACAGCGGCGAGGTCTTTGTTATCTATGCAGTGACCTTCACCGTAGACAGCCCCCGGGTTCAGTACAGCTTTGAACTCAAGACTGATAAAGGTTATCTGTTTTATACGCGACGCAGGGTCTCCCGCTTCCATCAGACCGAAGATGCTGATTTTGTCATTCTTGCAGACATGGACAATCCTGACTGGGTACCGGGGGCAGTCTTCTACCAGATCTTTCCGGACAGGTTCAGGAGAGGTGCCGATTATCAGCAGCATGCGGTAACGAATGGGGAATATACCTTTGACGGGCACAGCACACTCGCCTTGCAGTGGGGCGAGATCCCTCCGGAGTTTGCAGAAGGACACTGTCTCGATTTCTTCAACGGGGACCTTGACGGGGTAACCGAAGCCATCTCCTACTTGCAGGATCTGGGTGTAACGGCAATATATCTCAATCCCATCTTCTCGGCCAGGACCAACCACCGGTATGACTGTATTGATTACTTTTCGGTGGATCCGCACCTCGGTGGGGATGCTGCCTTCATCAGGCTGCTGGCAGCCCTGCACCGTGAAGGGATGCACTGCATTGTCGATGTCTCGATCAATCATACCGGGATGGAGCACCCCTGGTTCCGCACTGCCGTCGCAGCTGACGACAGCAAAGAGGCAGCGTTCTACTACCGGAATAATGAGGCATCAGGCTTTGTCTACTGGATGGATATCTCTACACTTCCTCAGCTGAATTACGCAAGCAGCGAGCTGCGTAGAATAATCTGGGAGGGCAGGGATTCTCTGGTTCGACGATATCTTGATCCGCCGTACTCCATGGATGGCTGGCGTTTTGACGTTGCCAACGAAGTTGGCCGCTGCGGGAGGGACCAGTTCTGCCATGAGATATGGCAGGGAGTCAGAAAGGCAGTCAAGTCAACTGCCCCGAAAGCCTATATCATCGGAGAGCACTGGGAAGACCATATTGACTATCTGCTGGGTGATCAGTGGGACGGAGCAATGAACTATTTCGGGTCAGGAAGATTGCTGCGTTCCTGGATGGGAGAGGAGGACCGGTTTCTCAACGAAGCCTGGGGTCATAGCCCCCGGCAGGGAGAGAAGATTACGGGAACTGAGCTGGCTGAGGCAATAACCAACCATCTTTCACGAATTCCCAACCAGTTTGTTTACCGTGAATTTAATCTCATTGACTCGCATGACACACCCCGGCTCCATAACAACAGGGAGATCTTCAATTGGGAGATATACCGTGGGGTTGTCATGTTCCTCTTCATGCTTCCGGGGGCCGTCTCTTACTTCTATGGTGATGAAGTGGGCATTGCAGGGCATATACACTCAGTCGAGGGTTCACGGTATGCCATGCCGTGGGAACCTGAGGGGCAGGATGAACGTTTCCTTGAGCTGTATCGGAAAATGGGTAGATTGAAACAGTCTGAGGAGGCGCTTGCGTCAGGAGGCTGGAAATTCCTCTATCATGATGAATCCACATGCGTGATCAGCCGGTTCTACCGGGAGAGATGCTTTGTGATGATCCTGAACCGTTCTCCTGAAGTACGTTTCATCGAAATACCTATCCACCCCATAGGGCTGACCGCCTGTAAAGAGCTGTTCAGCGGGGAGCGGGGAATTGTTGACCACGGGTGCCTCAAGGTTAAGCTTCCGATTTTCCGGAGCAAGCTTTTCGGCGGAAGCGTAAGCGGATAGTTTCAGGATAGGAGCTTACCGAAACTGGACATCTCCTCTGGGGAGTAAGAATCCTTACGGAGTATCGGAGTCTTGTTGTCACCTGCAAAGCGCGGAATGATGTGGATATGCAGATGGGGAACTTCCTGTCCTGAAGCAGCTCCGTTATTTATCATGAGATTGAATCCGTCGCACTGCATGCGTTCAGTCATCCGGGCAGCCAGTTTTTTTGCCCTCACAATCAAATGTGTCAGGACAGTTTCCGGGCAGTCGAGCATGGTTTGGTACTCCTCTCGCGTTATCAGGAGTATATGCCCCTTGTTTACCGGTGCAATGTCGAGGATGGCGAAGCAGATGTCGTCCTCGTAGATTCTTACGGAAGGGATTTCATTATTGAGTATTCTGGTGAAAATTGATGCCATATGATCTCCTTCTGCAGCTGCACTCCGGCAACTGATTTTTGCGTCAGTATAGCTGCGATCAGCGCTTTATGCCATACCTGAGGACGCTATTTGGTTGCGATGCATGTACATACCGAGGAATTCCCTCCCGTGAAGCGAAATAGATAAAATGGCCGTTTTTCGATGAAAAGGATTGAATAATTATGGGAACTATACTAGAATCCCGAGCTGATGCGCTTCTGCCGGTTTGTCACTGGTGGCTGCAGCTAAACAGTTTGCACCATTAGAGATACTCCGGTGGGATGCTCCATGTGACTGTAAGCACCCGATTTCAGCTGAACAACGGAACACCTTTCTCACAGGACTGCTGCAGTGCAGACGAGGTGCGGCGGCGCATAGTGACCTGGATACTTGACCGGATAACCGGATACATAAGGAATTGATATGACAGACATCAGAAAGATGAGGAATATTGGTATCAGCGCCCATATCGACTCAGGAAAGACAACATTGACCGAAAGGATGCTGTACTACTGTAAAAGAATTCACGCCATTCATGAAGTCCGTGGAAAGGATGGGGTGGGAGCTACCATGGACTCGATGGAACTTGAGAAGGAGCGGGGTATAACCATTGCATCCGCTGCTACGAATGTTACCTGGAAAGAGTACGAAATCAACATCATAGACACCCCGGGGCACGTGGATTTCACCATTGAGGTCGAGCGGTCTCTGCGGGTACTTGACGGAGCAGTTCTGGTGCTCTGCTCAGTCGGCGGAGTGCAATCCCAGTCAATTACCGTTGACCGGCAGATGAAGCGTTATATGGTTCCCAGGGTAGCCTTCATCAACAAATGCGACCGAACCGGAGCAAACCCCTACAAGGTACAGCAGCAGCTTATCAACAAGCTGGGCCATAACGCTGTGCTGATGCAGATCCCGATCGGTCTGGAAGATCGCATGCAGGGGGTTATCGACCTTGTTACCATGAAGGCAGTCTACTTTGATGGCCCCCAGGGTGAAGAGTTGCGGTATGAGGATATTCCCGCCGAACTGCTGGCTGAGGCTGAGCAGAAGCGTGAGGAGATGCTGGATGCAGTCTCGCTCTTCTCCGATGAGCTGATGGAAGCCATGCTGGAAGAGGCCGTTACCGAGGAGCTAATATATGAAGCTGTCCGTAGAGGTACGCTGACGCTGGACCTTACGCCGGTATTCATGGGATCAGCGTACAAGAACAAGGGTGTTCAGCTGCTGATGGATGCCGTCATACAGTACCTGCCCAATCCGACCGAAGTTGAAAACCGGGCCCTTGATCTGGATGACGGGGAGCAGGAGATCGTGCTTTCATCTGATTCCCAGAAACCGACAGTTGCCCTGGCTTTCAAGCTTGAAGATGGCCAGTACGGACAGCTGACATACATCAGGGTCTATCAGGGCAGCATAAAGAAGGGCGATGAACTCTACAACGTCCGTTCACGCAAGAAGTTCAAGGTGGGCCGCCTGATAAAGATGCATGCCAGTGACATGGAGGATATCCAGTTTGCCGGGACCGGGGACATTGCAGCACTCTTCGGGATCGACTGTGCTTCCGGAGACACCTTCTGCCATCCAAGCCTCAATTATTCGATGACCAGCATGTATGTGCCCAACCCGGTAATCAGCCTGGCAATAAATCCGGTAGACAAGAAATCTGCCGACAATATGGCCAAGGCACTGAATCGCTTCACCAAGGAGGATCCCACCTTCCGGACCTACGTTGATCCGGAATCTAACCAGACTATTGTTCAGGGCATGGGGGAACTGCACCTCGAGGTCTATATTGAGCGTATGAAGCGGGAATACCGTGCTGAGGTTGAGACCGGGCAGCCACAGGTTGCCTACCGTGAGACTATCAGCCGGATGGCAGAATTCAACTATACCCATAAGAAGCAGACTGGTGGTTCCGGGCAGTACGGCCGAGTTGCCGGGTTCGTTGAACCGCTGCATGACGGCGATTATGAGTTTGTGGACAATATCAAGGGCGGAGTGATCCCTACGGAGTATATACCTTCCTGTGACAAGGGGTTCCGGGCTGCAATGACAAAAGGAACCCTGATAGGATTCCCCATTGTCGGGGTAAAGGTAACTATCAACGACGGGCAATACCATACTGTTGACTCCTCGGACATGGCCTTCCAGACAGCTTCGATCAGTGCCTTCCGGGAGGTCTACCCCAGGGCAAACCCGATAATTCTGGAACCTATCATGAAGGTATCGGTGGAGGGACCCACCGAATTCCAGGGGAATATTTTCGGGAGTATAAACCAGCGGCGCGGTATCATCATAAGCACTGTGGAAGAGGGTACTTTCTGTACCGTTGAAGCTGAAGTTCCGCTGAGCGAGATGTTCGGTTACTCTACGACGCTGCGTTCACTGACACAGGGTAAGGCTGAATTCACCATGGAATTTGAAAAATACGGTAAAGTTCCGAAGAGCATATCTGATGAGCTGATACAGGCCCATCAGGAAAAGCGACGGAAGGAATCCGGCAAATAGGCATCAAACGGATACAATTTCGAGTCCCTTCCGTTTCCAGGCTGCTGGAAGCCGGGGATCCTGCCTTTGGAGGGTTATTTAAATGGTTAAAGAAGAGTTGATACTGCGAAGTCCACTACGGGTATTTGAGAAATCGATACATGGTGGCCTAGGAAAGGGTAAGCTGGGTGTTATCGCTTCCAGGCATGGGATCGGCAAGACTGCCTGTCTTGTGCACATAGCTACCGACAAGTTGTTCAAGGATGAACAGGTAATCCATGTCTCGTTTTCGCAGAACGTAAGCCATGTCATTGCCTGGTATGAGGATATCTTTACCGAGATATCGAAGAAACGGCATCTTGAGGATGCTATGGAGGTGCATGATGAAATTATCAAGCACCGGGTGATCATGAACTTCAATCAGGATAACGTGACCGTTGACCTGATCATCAGCAGCCTGAAAGCTATGATTACCGATGGTGGGTTCAATGCCGATACCGTTGTCTTCGACGGGTATCGCATGACCGTTGCCAATGAAGAGGATGTGCTCAAGCTGAAGCGGTTTGCCGAAGAGACCCAACTGGAAGTGTGGTTCAGTGTCTCCCCGGTCTCCAGGGATGTCGATGTGGATGAGTACGGTATTCCCACCACACTGGCCAAGTTTGTTGACAGACTCGATGTGCTCATCGGGCTCAAGTATGTTACCGATCATGTTGTCATGACCGTCGTAAGGGACCATGGAAGTGCCGAACCGGTCAAGATGGCAGTCAAGCTCGATCCCAAGACCATGCTCATATGTGAAGAGTGATACCAGCCTTCCATGAGGCTGCATGGACAGATACCCGGTAAACAGGCGTTACCGGGTTTTTTTATACCCAGATATCAGGTTCAGGATGATTCAGCAGGACAGCAGCCTCAGCTGAGATGGCCATACCTTCACCGACAGGGCCAAGCCCTTCTCCGCTCTTTGCCTTGACGGATATGGCCGTCGGTGGGATTTTGAGAATATCGGCAAGATTATCAGCTATTGCCCCCTTGTAGGAGCGCAGCGATGGTTTCTCCAGATGGATAACAGAATCTATATGTTCTATGAAAAACCCAGCACTCTCCACCCGCTCCTGCACGATGCACAGCAGAGACCTGCCAGAGGCCCCGGCCCAGCGCACATCGTCCGACGGGAAGAGCTCCCCGATATCACCCATGCCGGCAGCCCCGAGCAGGGCATCAATTATCGCATGGATAAGGACATCGCCATCGGAATGCGCCAGAGGGCCTGTCGGTGAATCAATCTCCACCCCTCCAAGGAGTAACGGTTTTCCCGGAATGAGTCTGTGAAGATCGTTGCCAATACCTATCCGCATTGTCATTCCTCCTCGAATAGTAGCCTGCTTGCGCCCGGGATATCCTGCCAGAAGGTGATTTTCCTGTTCTCCGGGTCCCCTGGTACAGTCTGTACCGATCTGCCAGCAGCAGTGAATACCTCGGTGTCATCGTAACAGTTTCTCTTTTCCCGCTCCGCCAGCCTGTGAGCTGCAAGGATCTCGTTGAACCTGAACGTCTGCGGGGTCTGGATGCCACCAAGCTGGTCACGATCAAGATGCCTGCAGATTCTTCCCTGGCCATCAATCTGCTTCAGGGCATCAACAATCGGAAGGAACGGTGCGGCTCCCCCAGTATGGTTCGCAGTATCGATTGTCATGTTGACAACTTCCGGGGCAACCCATGGACGGCAAGCATCATGTATCATGACAATATCGGGAGCTGGTGCTGCAGCGGCAAGGGTCTCCAGGCCGAGCAGGACAGAGGCTTGTCGGGTAGATCCGCCCTCCACAAGGCTGAGAAGAGCTGCTAACTCATCTCTCTCTGGTGCAAGGATGCGTTCGAACTCCTGCAGCATATTGGGGGTGTAGGTAATGATGATATGGGTGAGAGCAGCACCGTCGGTTCGCTTAGCCACTGCCCGGATACAGGAGCGAAGAGCCCGAACAAGTACCGGTTCAGTTGCATCTAGAAGATAAAACTCCTTCTTGGGGCGTGTGGATGAGGCGTCTGCAAAGCGGCTGCTGGTACCGGCTGCCGTCAACAGCAGAGCCAGCGAAAGAGAGTCGGCCATCAAGCTTCCAGACGGGCGAAGATCATCTCCTCAATCTCTTTCTTCTCTTTCCGGAAGGAGAATGAGATTTCGTCGATCAGGATCTTGAGAGCGCTGTCGAACAGCTTGCGTTCCTGAACAGGAAGTTCCTTGATTTTGCTGCGGTGGTACAGCGCCTGAACAACCGATGCAATGGAGACTGCAGAACCCTGCTTGAGCAGGTCCAGATTCATCTGGTAACGCATTTTCCAGTCAATTGAGACCGGCTCATAGGAGCTGGATATGGAATCCAGGGCCTCCTGGGCCTCTTCAGGTGACACGATTCCCCTTATACCGAGCTCCTCGGCCTTGTCAACTGGAATCATGACTGTCATATCGGAAATATCGAGGTATATCACGTAATAGGAGACCGTTTTCCCCTTGAAATCACGTTCTTCAATATTCTGAATAATACCGACACCCTGGATGGGATATACCACATGATCGCCTTTCAGGAAGGCTGTTTTCTTTACCTTCGAACTCATAAACCGCATTATACTCAATCGTTACCGGATAGTCAAAGGCCAATAAAAGACGTATACTAAAATGATGAAAAATGAACGACTTGCAGGTGTCCTTATGCACCCCACATCCCTCCCGGGACCCTATGGAATCGGTGATTTCGGTCCAGAGGCTTACAAGTTTGCCGACTTCCTCGCAAACGCCTCCGCAGGGCTGTGGCAGATCCTTCCCATGGGTCCCACCGGGTATGGAAACTCTCCCTATTCCGCAAGATCCACATTCGCTGGTAATATTCTGCTGATCAGTATGGATGTCCTGATGGAGAGCGGGTATCTCGAGCGCGATGAACTGGCGGATATGCCGGATTTCCGGGAGCGGCGCATCGATTTCCGGGCGGTGGAGACCTGGAAGGTCCCGCTGCTGTTCAAGGCCGCAAAACGGTTTCGCGATAGCGCTGATGACAGAGAACGACGGAATTATGAGAAATTCTGCAGGGAACAGGCCTTCTGGCTCGAAGATTATGCCGTCTTCGCCTCCGCTGTTGATGAGATCGGTGACTCCCGCTGGTTTTCCCACTGGGACAGGGAACTTGGCTTCAGGGATCCGGAAGCCCTTCAGCTCTGGCAGACAACCCATTCCCGTGAGATTGAGCTGCGGAAAGTGCTGCAGTATTTCTTCTTCACGCAGTGGCTTGCCATCAAGAGCTATGCCAATGCCAGGGGTGTAGAGCTGGTCGGAGATATCCCGATCTTTGTGGCCGCCGACAGTGCCGATGCCTGGGTGAACCTCCACCTCTTCAAGACTGACACATCGGGCCGCTTCAGTGTCCAGTCAGGTGTTCCCCCCGACTTCTTCAGCGCAACGGGACAGCTGTGGGGTACCCCGCTGTATAACTGGGAGGAGCATGAAGAGGAGCTGATGCAGTGGTGGCTGCACCGGATCCGGCATGCATTGAGGATGACCGATATCATCAGGATAGATCATTTCCGGGGACTTGAGTCCTACTGGGAGGTTGCCGCGGATGACGTGACGGCCATTGACGGGAGGTGGGTCAAGGCTCCCGGTGACACACTCTTTTCCAGGATGCAGGATGAGTTGGGAGAAGTTCCTGTCATAGCTGAGGACCTCGGTGTTATGACCCCGGAAGTAGCGGCTCTTCGTGACAACTTTGCACTTCCCGGAATGAAGATCCTGCAGTTTGCCTTTGACCGAATCGGACCGGGAGAGCTTGATCCGGCAAATGATTTTTTGCCGCATAACTATTCCCGGAACTGTGTCGCCTATACCGGTACTCACGATAACGATACCACCCTCGGCTGGTTTGAAGCGCTTGATGACGCTGACCGTGATGTGGTGCGACGCTATCTTGCCCGCCCGGATGACGATATGGTATGGTCGATGATACGCGCTGTCATGGCTTCGGTAGCCAGATATGCCGTTTTCCCCATGCAGGACCTGCTCTCTCTGGGTACCGACTGCAGGATGAACAAACCGGCAACCGTCGGTGATGAGAACTGGTCGTGGAGAATGCTTCCTGGAGAAAACGGAGCCTTCGTGGATGCACGGTTCAGGGAAATGGTGCGTCTGTACGGACGAATCCCTCAGTAGGACTGTGAGTTGTCGATATCCGGCTCGTGGGTTTTGAAGTACTTGAACGGATGGATGTCAAGCAGGTTCGGGTACCAGCCGTCAACGATATGCTCATTGACGAAGTTGACCGATACCCCATGCGAGACGGGAATTACAGCAGCTTGCTGCAGCAGGATATTCTCCGCTTCCCTGAAGTAGACGAAGCGTTCGGAATCCTCGCTCTGATCAAGTCCATGACGGATAAGGGTGTCATACTCAGGATTCTGGTACTTGCCGGGATTGAAGTTGCTGTCTGAGAGCCACATGTTGAGGAAACTGTAGGGGTCATAGAAATCACCAATCCAGGTGATGAAGCCCATAGTATAGGGGGACTCTTCCGGTTCGCCGAGATAAACCGAAAAGGGAACAACATCGGTAATGACTGTAATTCCGAGGGTGCTGCTCCATGCATCGGTAATACGATCGGTCATCTCCTCAAGCGCTTCCCCTGGATGGATGGCCAGATGAAATTCCGGCAGCCCCCGACCTTCAGGATAGCCCGCCTCATCCAGCAGTCGCAGAGCCAGTTCCCGATTCTCACCATCGAGCCCAACTGCGCCATGATACTGGGAATCCTGGGGGACTAGGGAATTTGTCGGAAAGAGAGAATTGCGACTCTCCCTGATCTCCTCCCAGGGAATCAGCAGGTACAGCGCCCTGCGTACATCGGGCATGGAGTAGGGACCGGAGTTTTCGGAAAAGTAGTAGAAGCTGGTTGAGTACTGGGGAAAGACCACAACGTTATCCTCATCATACATCAGTGGGATGGGAATATAGGCTTCGGACCAGTGTACCAGCTCTCCGGAAAAGTCGAGCAGTAAATCAAGTCCCGATTTCCGTATCTCGACCCTGACATACTTCGAGGAGACATGCTCCTTGTCCCAGTAATATGGGTTGCGTTCAAGGTAGATCTCATCTTTATCACGGGCAATGATCTTATAGGGACCGCTGCTGATAAACGCTTCGGGAGTGAGTGCATCGATGTCACGCAGGTTATCAGGATGCAGGGGAACAAAGATATGGTGACACAGGATTTTCAGGAGGTAGGGTGCAGGAGCATTCAGCTCCAGACGCAGGGTGTCCCGGTCTACAGCCCGGATTCCGACCCTTTCGCGGTCACTGTTCAGTCCGGTCCTGAAGGCCCGAACGCCTTTGATCACATCAAGCAGCGAAGCCATGTCCCCTGAAGTGGCATTATCAATGAAGTAGAACCAGGTATCTTCAAAGGTGTAGGCTGTGATGGGATCTCCGTTGCTGAAACGGGCGTCCTCGCGTATCGTGATCTCCCAGGTGAGTCCGTCCTCTGAGGTTTCTATATCTTCGGCTATGCCAGGAATTGGCTCCAGTGAGGCTGGATGATAGGTGGCAATACCTTCTGCGATAGCCGTAAAGAGTTGTGCCGAGTGAATGTTGGTAGACTTCTGTGGATTGAAGGTGAACGGTTCGTCGTCAATCTGGAAGGCAACGACAAACTCAGAGGCCTGGCGCAGCTTGACCGGGGATTCAATTTTCGGCGGAACCGTCCCGGAAAGCGAGATTGCGGCAGCCTGAACAGTGATCAGTACAGCCAGAGTGCATAGCAGCAAAACCCTCTCTGGAAAACGCATTCTGTCTCGATAACCTCTCTTGAACAGCATCAGTCATAGTATATCCTGTTTTACCTATCATGTCATTGCTGTAAGGCGTTTTGCACAGTAAAAGCACCGCATACTGACATTTCAGCAATTAACCGGTATACTAAGGCCATGTCTATACGGGAACTGGAGAAACATTACAGACCCCGGATCAGCTCCGATGCCCGGGGGTATGAGATACTGGACTGGGAGAGCGAAGAGGCGCACCTGGGAAGGTTCAGGGTCCTGGCGGAGCAGCTGGATCTCACCGGTAAAACGCTCCTTGATGTCGGATGCGGGGTAGGCGATCTCTATGGCTTCCTGCATGCCCGGGGAATCACACTCAGCTATACCGGCGTTGACATTCTCCCCGCCATGGTGGCCGAAGCCCGTCGCCGGCATCCCAGCGGCCGCTTTGTCTGTCATGATATCTTTGCCGACCGGAGCTACCCGGATACCGGTTTCGATATCATTTACAGTTCCGGAATCTTCAATCTCAACCTCGGCAACAACCGGCAGTTTCTCAGATCGGCACTTCCGGTCTTCTTTTCACTGGCACGGGAGTATGTGGTGTTCAACCTCCTTGATCCGAACCATCCGGTGCAGAGTGAACGCTATGCCTACTTTGAACCGGAGGAGGTGCTGTCCTGGGTGGAGGAATATTCTGATCAGATTTCTCTGTTCAGGGAGTATGTGCCGCATGATTTTACGCTGGTCTGCCGGGTTACCTAGCCTTCAGGAGGTAACAGTTCAGGCAGCCGTTCGAGCAGTAGCCGTAGGCACCGGTCCGCCTGGCGGCTGAACGTACGCTTACGGGCACTATCCAGGCTATCACGCAGATGCTCCATGGTCAGGGGGATCCCGCAGAGAGCCGGTTCAAGCTCATGCAGGAACCCCGGGAAATGCTCCTCAGACATGCCGAGAGAACGAATCTGTCCCTTCTCGATATGCAGCAGCAGGGTGCTGGGGGAAGGGGAACTGGCGCAGGGAATCGATATGGTGAACTTCGGTGTCTTGCCATATGTCCATGCATAGGTTGAGAGCTGGTCATGGATAGCGGAGAAGACGGCAAAGATCGGATCTGAATCAGCAGGCGCAGCCATAGTTTCCGGCTCACCGGCAAAGGTAGCGATAATCTGCTGCCGGACAGCTTCCGTCTCCAGGCTATCCCTGTGCTCGATCAGATTGGTTACCGGAGATGATACTGAAGCTGTTCCCGCAGCATCCGTGATCAATTGGCTGTGATGCAGCACCCCCCTCAGTGTACTGAGATCGGCATTCACAAGCAGGGTCCCGTGATGGTAAGCTCCCGATGAGGTGATCCGGTAGGCACTGCCGGAACATTTTTTGCCGGCAACGAAAATATCGTTGCGGTCGTTCAGGTAGGCTGGGATACCGAGTGCTTTCAGTGCTCGGACAACATGGCTGGTTGCCGTGGTACGCTCGAATTGCCTGCGGGGTGTCATGTAACTGAAGTTGACATTGCCCGGATCATGAAATACCGTCCCGCCACCGCTTAGCCTGCGGTAGAGGGGGATTCCCCTGGCTGCCAGCAGCGGGAGTCTGCATTCAAGCCAGGGATTCTGATTCCTCCCGATAATTACCGAAGAGCTGTTGCTGTAGAGGAAGAGCAGCCGCTCATCACGCCGTCTGGCGGCAAAGAGACTCTCTTCAAGCGCCAGGTTGATACGGGGATCCTTGGAGCTGCTGATTACCGCTCGGAGGGCTGCCATATCCAGATAATAGCCGAAAAAAATCTTTAATAAAAGAGTTTGCCGTTCCTGCCGTAAATATGGTATACAGAAAGGGATGAATATTATCCTGTTCGACCGTTTTCCCGAAGCAGCCACCATCCCCATTTCCGATGAACGGGCCCGTCATATTCTCCGCATACTGCATCTCGGGAAGGGAGACTCCTTTCTTATGGGGGTGCTGAACGGTCCGTCCGGACGTGCCGTGATAACCGGAATTGATGCCGGGGGTATCCATATTGCATGGGATCCGCAGCCTGCGGACAGTGATGGCGACTATGAGGCAGCCCGCCTCTATCCGGTGACCCTCATGGTTGCTCAGGTGCGACCTATCTGCATGAAGCGGATTCTCCGGGAGGCTGCCAGCCTTGGAGTCGGTCGCATTGCGGTTTTCGGGACCGATACCGGTGAGAAATCATACCGCAGTGCGAAACTCTGGACTGAAGGCCGCTACAGGGAGCACCTGATCAGCGGGGCAGAGCAGGCCGGCGGAACCGGAATACCGGTAGTGGAAATCTTCGACTCTCTCGACGAAGCAATCGGAAAACTGCCTGCAGGGCCGCAGCGGGATGAGGATGTCCGCATATCGCTCGACATCATAGCGGATACCCGGCATCTTGCCTATATTGATCTGCCGCAAGTTGCAGCCTACACCCTTGCAATCGGTCCGGAACGGGGATGGAGTGATAGAGAGCGGAGAGTGCTTGCTGAAGGCGGGTTTGCCGTAGCCGGGCTCGGTTCCCGTATACTCAGAACAGAGACTGCCTGTACCGGTGCTCTGGCAGTACTGCTGAGCAGGGTAGTATCTGACTGACCGATCACTCCTGCATCACTGTTTTCTCAATTGCCTTATACCCGCTATTCTGGTAAAGTTGGGGAGTGGGTCACAGCGGTGACCTTTTACCCCCATCAGGCAGGAGTTGATATGGATTTCTGGACCGCTATTGTAATCATAGTTGTAGTAGCTTCACTGACCGAAACGATCCGCCAGTATCTCAAGAAACGCGAGAAAGGCACAGCAGTTTCGGAGAGAAAACTGGAAGAGCTGCAGGCCCAAATAACCAAACAGGATCAGAGAATAGAGAATCTGGAGACGGTAATCCTGGATCTGGAACATGAGAAGAAATACCGCGAACTGTAGTTTCGGTGAAGGATACCTCAGCGATCAACTGATACACTTGAAGAGGGAGTGAAAGAATGGGGCATACAACTGTACCGGCAGCTGAAGCAGTGCTTGACAAGGAGTACCCGGTCCTTGACAAGGGGTTTGTCCGGCTGGTGGATTATCTTGGATCTGACGAACGAA
Organism: uncultured Spirochaetales bacterium; assembly: GCA_964605195.1. Lineage (GTDB taxonomy): Bacteria > Spirochaetota > Spirochaetia > JABMQR01 > JABMQR01 > CAZSBC01. Next base: position 23,899 of record CAZSBC010000027.1, read on the forward strand.
TTGTGCAGGCTGCACGGGTATCATATGCCTCGGGAACAAAATCTTTTCGTCAGGACCGGGGCCTGATCAATTACCTGCTGCGCAATGATCACACATCGCCGTTTGAGCAGGTCAATTTCACCTTTCACATCAAGATGCCGATTTTTGTGGCCCGGCAGTGGATCAGGCACCGGACCGCACGGCTCAATGAGATATCAGGACGCTACAGCGTCATGACAGATGAGTGCTACATTCCTGACGGGGAAGTTATCTCCTTTCAGAGCACCGATAACAAACAGGGAAGAAGTGAAGAACCTGTCCCCCAGGAAATACGAGATACAGTAACAAAACTGCTGCGCGAGGACCAGGAACGGACCTATGCCGTCTATACCGAATTGCTGGAGATGGGCATTGCCAGGGAGCTGGCACGAATCAATCTTCCCTTGAGTCTCTATACCGAGTGGTACTGGCAGATGGATCTCCACAATCTCTTTCACTTTCTCAAACTGCGCATGGATGCCCATGCCCAGTATGAGATCCGGGAGTATGCCGGTACAGTCTTCTCTATCGTGCGGGAGATCTGTCCGATTGCCTGCGAGGCCTTTGAGGCTCATAAACTCCGTAGTGCGACCTTCTCTGGCCGGGAGCTTGATGAGCTGAAGCGCCTGATTGATTTAGACGCCCTTTCACTGCAGGGTCGGGAACGCGACCTCTTTATGGAGAAGCTGAAAGATTGATTCAGATAATCCGGGAGAGGTCCGGACGCTCCTCAAGAAGGTCGGGGTTCTCAAGCAGCTCCTCGAAGATTCGCATGGATTTCATGAAGTAGAATCCCTCGGCAATCCGCTGATCAACAGTAACCCCTATCTTGATGGTATCCTTGATGTATTCGTTGTCGTTTTCATCAAGGATCTTAGTTCTGTGCATCTTGCCCATTGATACGGAAAGCGAGGTGGTCCCCCACTCCTGGAGATGGTTGAAGGGAGGATTCGGGATGTTGATACTCCCGAGATTGGCGATCAGGGCGGTAACATGAAGCCCGTCATTGTTCCGTATCCTTCGCGGTAGACGACCCTTTCTGTCCCAGCGTCGCAGCAGTGGAAAGAGTATTTTCAGCACCCATTTCGGCATCTTCAGGAAGAAGGTCATAACCTCTTCATGGTCGGCAGGTTCCTCACGACGCGCAGCGTTGATTGTCTGCCGCATGATGGCAGCTACCTCTTCAAAGTTCATGTCTTCTTCGAAGCGAACGATTACATTACGCTCAATGGCATTCTCGGAGAGCTCCTGCTTAACCGTGAAGCTGAATGATATCTCGTTTCGCTGCCAGAACTCATGATCGGCAATGAAGCAGTTCAGACCGGGACGAAGCGCCACGGTCCGGCAGATGGCTGCCATGACAAGGTCAAAGATCCGGTATTTCCGTTCATCGGCCTCCCGGTTCTTTTTTTGGATGAACTGCACTGCATTCGTCATCTCAATCTCCATGGTGTAGTGGGTAAGGGAGTCGCAGCGGCGCTTCATCAGGTAGGGGTACATACGGTTATATATTCTAATATTCGTGGCGGGCACGGCATCATTACGTCTGGACATCAATCTTTCCTCTGTCATTCAGCAGCTTGAAAATTCAGGCATTTCCCGACGCTATATAACCGGATTTCCGGCCTTCTGAAGCCTGTCGGGCTCTGAACTCCCAGTAATCTGCT
>CAZSBC010000028.1:0-25476 GCA_964605195.1 uncultured Spirochaetales bacterium
GGCTGGCCTTCGAACTCCCTGATCCACGGGTAACCGGGCTTTCCGGGTTCCACCATTCTACCGGTATAGTCGGCTGCCCCCGACTCTATGAGGATGGCTGCCGCATCTATGATTGCTGATCCGCAGAGACCGACTGCCGGAGCTCCACCGATAGTGGTATAGGAGAGCTTGCCATCTTTCAGCTGGACGGAATCGATTGCCCCGGAGTCACCGCCGATCCCGTACCGGATATTCGCACCCTCGAATGCGGGACCGGCTGCTGTCGAGCAGCAGACTATCTCGCCCTGTGAGCCGAGCGCCATCTCCCCGTTGGTACCGATGTCAAGAAGCAGGGCAGGGGAATCTGTCTCAGGCAGCCCGGTGATACTCATCCCGGCGGTAATATCGGCACCGACATATGCAGCTATGGAGGGCAGGAGTTCCACGGTAACCAGGGGAATGGCAGTAAGCCCGAGGTCGTATCCCGATACAGCCAGCTTTCCGGTGAACACGGGAATGAATGGTGCTGCCGCAATTCCTCCCGTTTCACAACCGATAAGCATGTGAAGCATGGTGGTGTTGCCGGCAACGGTGATGGAGTGTACCTGCTCCTGCTCAATGTCGTTTTCCTGCATCAGGGTTACGATGCCTGTATGTATCTGGTGGACAATCGTACGCTGTAGTTCAGCAGTGTGGCAGTAGTCCTCCATGGAGTACTGAATGCGGCTGATCACATCTGCCCCGAAGCGTTTCTGTTCGTTCAGCGCCGACCAGGTCCCGGCAATGGCCCCAGTGGCAAGATCTATCAGTTGGATGACCACCGTAGTGGTGCCGATATCCACAGCAACTCCGTAGAAGGCAGTGGGTTCCGGACGGATGTCCCTGATGATGCCGCCTTCAACCAGTACCTGGAGTTCAAGCGTCGCCTGTGGAATTCTGCTCAGCTTCTGGAGGATCTTCTGATGGACAGCCGTATCCTCAACGGGAATTCCGTGATCCTGCAGAATTGATAGTATGCGCTCGATATCACTGGCCTGGTTTTCCAGGGTTCCCCTGGTAAACGGTATCGTTCTAATAATGAAACGGGGTGTGTAGTCCCTGGTGACTGCCCTTCCCGAGGTCTGGATGATCGAGCCTGTCACCTCAGGCAGGATGATCTCAACGGGGGTTGCATTATCGGTGACAGTTGTGCAGCAGGCCAGCCGGTAGTTGTCGGCAATATCGGAGGAATCGAGCAGACGCAGCTCCTGTTCAGCAGGAGGGGAGAGCGTACCCGATTGAACCTGGATGATGCATTTCCCACAGGTGCCCCGACCGCCGCAAGGTGCGCTGAAACCGGGAATCTCGAGCTCCTGGATTACCTCAAGCAGAGTCCTGCCGGGCTTGACCGAGTGGGTGTATCTTTCAGTTCTGTGGTGAAGGGTTACGGATGCCATGGTTCATTCCTCTACCGATTCTCTGTTCATCAGGTCACGTATTGCTTATCCTGATCGGCAGCAGAGATTTCAGCGGATTCCAGCTGCATGCTCTGTGACAAGGAGGATATTCGCCCACATACTACCCTATCCCGGCCCGGGAAGAGAGTCTGTTACATATTTTCCAAAAATTGCACTATCTTGCGATTCTATGCAGCGAGAGATATCGGCTCTATATATGACGTTCCCTGCGGTACTGTGCCGCTACTTCCCGGTAGCGTCTTCCGTTTTCCAGGATCTGTTCGCGCTCCTCAGCTCCCAGCTGCCGGACAACCTTTGCCGGAGCTCCGATAATCATCGAGTGGGGCGGGAAGACCTTTCCGGGAGGGACGAGCGATCCGGCCCCGACGAGCGAGCCCTCGCCGATCACGGCATTGTCCAGGATGATGGAGCCCATGCCGATGAGGCAGTTATCCTCCACTGTGCAGCTGTGCAGGATGGCGCCGTGGCCCACGGTAACCCGGCAGCCTACGGTTACTGGGATATCCTCGGTGACATGGACGACGCAGTTGTCCTGGATATTGCTCTTCTCCCCGATGGATATCGGGGCGATATCACCCCTGATGACGGCATTTGCCCATACTGACACCTCCCTGCCGATGGTGACATCCCCTATGATGGTGGCGTTATCAAAGATTAAGGTATCCTCGGCTATCTCGGGGTGATTGCTGTTGTATCCGCTGATCATATCTTCTCCATATGTACATTAACGTTGACAGGTACGATTGTAGCGGATAACCAAAGCTCTGTCACCATCTCCGATTGACAGAGCCGCTGCATCACAGTAGTTTGAGATCATGAGAAAGTTTACCGGAATACTATTTGATATGGACGGGGTGCTGCTTGATTCCGAGGAGTATATCTGTCAGGCTGCCATAGCCTATTTTACCGAACGCGGAGTTGCCGTTTCCCCTGAAGACTTCCTCCCCTTTGTCGGGGCGGGAGAGAACCGCTATATCGGCGGGGTTGCCGAGAAGTACGGGATTGCAATCCCTGATATTACCGAGGCCAAGCGTCGCACCTACGAACTCTATGCCGAACTGGTGCACGGCAGGCTGAAGCCCTATCCGGGAGTGGTGGAGTTCATCGATGGCTGCCGGGAGAGGGGACTTGCCATGGCCGTCGCCACAAGTGCTGACAGGACGAAGATGGAGATCAACCTGCATGAGACGGGACTTGATCACTCCAGCTTCTCCGCGCTGATCAATGGGCTTGATCTGGAACGCAAGAAGCCCTTTCCCGATATATACCTCATGGCAGCAAGGCAGATAGGCTGTGACATTACTTCATGTATCGTCTTCGAGGATGCGGTAAACGGTGTGCAGGCAGCCAAGGCTGCCGGGGCCTACTGTATCGGCATACTCTCGGGCTTCCCGGCTGGGGAGCTGCTGGCTGCCGGGGCTGATGAAGTGGTTCCCGATTTCAACAGCCTGCTTGATTTTGCATTTCTCGATACTATTTTGGAGTGAAACGAGGTATGGTGCCAGCGATTCCAAAAGTTGCAGCGATTCATGACCTTTCAGGGTTCGGCAGGGCTTCCCTGACGGTCGTGCTGCCGGTTCTCTCGGCTATGGGTATCCATCCCTGTCCGCTGCAGACGGCAATGCTTTCCACCCAGACTAGCGGTTACGAAAACTACTACATGAAGGATCTCTCCGGCTCCATGGAGCGGGTGCTTGACCACTGGGAAGAGCTGGGACTGCACTTTGCCGGAATCTATTCGGGATTCCTCGGTTCTCCACGTCAGGTGGAAATAGTGTCCCGCTGTATCGATACCCTGCAGGCTCCGGGGCAGTGCCGGGTCCTGATAGATCCGGTACTCGGGGATGACGGGGAGCTCTACGGACCATTCGACAGGAGCATGGTTGCCGCCATGCGCACGCTGGTAAGGCGGGCGGGAATCATCACTCCCAACTACACCGAAGCCCTGCTGCTGCTTGATCGGGAGTGGCAGGAACGGGCTTGTGAAGCTGATATAGCCGACTGCCTCAGACTGCTTGCCGATTCTGGTCCTGGGAGTGTGATCATGACCAGCGTTCCGCTGGCAGGCAATCAGGGAGTATCGACAACGGCCCTGTATGCTCGGAAATCAGATAGTGCATGGCTTATCGAGATGCCCGAACTGCCCGGAAGGTATCCAGGTACGGGGGATCTCTTTGCCAGTGTTCTGCTCGGGGCTCTCCTGCGGGGGAAAACTGACCTGCAGGCTGTCAAGGATGCTGCCGGTTTTGTCGGCAGGGCCATTGCAGCCACAATAGAGACCGGTACGCCGATACGGGAGGGGGTGGTGATTGAACCGGTCCTGCCAGATCTGGTGCAGGCTTTCTGTAATGACTTGAAGCACGGAGTGTTTGCTCCGGACATCTCAGTTCGGGAGCTTGGCTGATATGGTACTGGTTGTTTCGGCGTTTGCAAAGGAGATAGCCCCGCTGCAGGTATATGCATCACAGTTGCCCGGCAGCCAACTCATGCAAAGCAGGGTAGGTGAGATTACCGTTGCACCAGATCTGGCGGTTGCCGTGACAGGAATCGGCAAGCTCAACAGCTATGCTGCGCTGTGTGAAATCATTGAGCTGGTAGAGCCTGACTGTACCATAGCAGTAGGTATTGCCGGTTCTCCCTCTGCAGCCGTCACTGTAGGGGATATCGTGCTTTCTGACGAGATTATTGAGTACGATACGGCCTTCTGGCTTAAGAAAAGCCGTTTCAGGTCCCTTCCCGGCCCGATTTCACGCAGATACCGGTGTGACCCGATGGGTGCTGCCCTGCTGAAGGACGCTGCGGAAGGAGTGTCCGGAAAAACGGTAGCATGTGGTATCACGGCTACCGCCGATATTCTCCTCGATTCCGGCAATGCCGGCCTCTACGGGCAGCTGCTGCAGCAAGAGGGAGTCCTGGCAGTCGATATGGAGGCCTTCGCCATGGCGGCTGCAGCTGCATCTGCAGGCATTCCCTTCTGTAATCTGCGCATCATCAGCGATACTGTCTCTTCGGGGAGGGGAGGGCTGAAGGGCAGCCTCATTGCGCGGAGCGCCGAGCTGCTCAGTGAGATTGTCGTCACGTTTCTGGCCATGTACCGGAATCCGGGAAAGTGAGGCTGCTACGCATCCCCAAGCGAAAAGTCCCCTGAGATCTTGTAGACATCCCCATCCTTCTTCACATGCAGTTCCCGCTCCGGAAAGAATTCAGGTATATGCTCCTCAAGGAAGACAACGGCATCCTGGATGATTTTTTCACGGATCGATTCATCCACGTGCTGCAGTGTCGAGAGGTTGATTGCCACTACATAGCCCCTTCCTCCTGCTGTTCCGTAACCAAGCGTGAATTTGGCATGTACGGTGAAGAGCCCGTCGTAGGAGGGACTGGCCGCCTTGCCGCGGGCCAGCCTGTTGGGGTGCAGGGGGTATATGCTGCCGTAGGCATCTTCGAGAAAATTGTCCAGTCTGTCGAGCAGCAGCCGCAGGCGATCTTCGATGTCAATCATTTTAGGGTGCATCTGTTCCTCTTTGTCGGTAATCTCTTTATCGTACCGTTTATTTACACTTTGTAAAATAAAAACTTTATCAGCAACTATTTTTCTGATATGATACACTATAGTAGAGTATAGCTCTATATCCATGGTTCGCCATGCAGGTGATGAAAAACGTGTTTATTGACGGGCTGAATAAAAAGGTATACTCTACAAAACATACATGCATAGGTAGTATTATCAATCATGCATAGGAGGAAAACATGAAGAGAACATTGTTGATTCTACTTTCTGTTCTGCTGATCTTCTCGCTTATCGCCTGTGGCGGCAAGGATGAAGATGTAACGGAAGAGTTTGTTGATACCGAGGATGCGGTGGAGACGGGCGACGTTACGGAAGAGGAAGTGCAGGAAGCCGAGGAGGCTGCCGAAGAGGTGGTAGCCGAAGCTGAAGCCGAGGAGGCTGCAGTGGAAGAGGAAGCTGTTGATGTGGATGATGATTCACCAGCGACTCTGGTTCCTGTTGACTACACCAGCGGCTGGGAAATCGGCACACCGGGCGGCGAATTTGTACGTTCGTCATTCGGAAGCGAGCCGAAGACCCTCAATGGCGTAATTGCAGCCGAGACCTCATCTACCGATGTGACCGCATTCCTGACCAACGGTGCCATCCGCAGAAACCAGTTCTCACTGGAATTCGAGGTGACTCCCGGGTTCGGTACATTCTATGAGATTTCCGATGACGAACTCTCGATCACTGTCGGTATCGAGGAAGGCCTGAAGTGGTCTGACGGTGATGACCTGACAGCTGAGGATATCGTGTTCTCACTCAACCAGCTGCTCCTGAGAGAGGATGTGGGCAGCAACTCACGTTCCGGATACATCATCGATACCGATGTTGACGGGTACCCGGCCCAGATTCCGGCAAAAGCCGAGCTGATTGATATGTACACCTACAAGCTGACCCTGCCGACTGTCTATGCCGGTCTTGTCGGTCTTGGTGGTATTCCGGTATACCCGATGCACGTCTTCGGACCGCTCATCGGCTGGGATAAGAGCAAGGGCTTCGATTTCGAGTACGAGACCGAGCTGGTCAACGAAGACGGCAGCATGTACTGGTCGCTCAATGAGGTCAAGGATCCTTCGATCGACTACAGTGCCGTAACCTCCTTCTGGGGTCTCGATACCGATGTATCCGAGATTGTCAGCTGCGGTCCGTTCATCATCGACGAATATGTTCCCGGACAGAAGATCGTTCTGGCAAGGAATGAAAACTATCCCGAGAAGGATGCTGCCGGACAGTCACTGCCCTACCTTGACAAGGCTACCTATATCTTCGTAGAGGATATGGACACCCAGCTGGCCCGCTTCCTGGCAGGCGAACTGGACTACCTTGGACTCCGCGGCGAGGACTATGCCGTATTCACCCAGGGCAAGCTCAATGAGATCGGGGCAACCATCTACGATGTGGGAGCTGCCTTCGGAACCACCTTCCTGGTATTCAACCAGAATCCCGATGCAGTAGCTGAAGACGGATCCCTGGTACCCGGAACAGTCAAACCGGAAGTGCTCTACTGGACTAGCAACAGGGACTTCAGGATGGCCATGGCCCACCTGATCGACCGTGAGACCATCATCAACAACATCGCCTTCGGCTTCGGCTATCCGCAGTACTCCTTTGTACCGCGGCTCTCCCCCTACTACTGGGAAGGTGCTGATGAAGCTGCCGCCAAGTACGATCCCGAGATGGCTGCCGAGATTCTTGACGGCCTTGGCTGGGTCGATACCGACGGCGACGGCTGGAGAGAGGATGACCTGGGCAACAAGATCGTCTTTGAGATGACCACCAACTCCGGAAATACCGTACGTGAAGGTGTCGGAACGCTCTTTGCCGAAGATGCCGCTGCAGTGGGCATCCAGGTGCAGTTCAAGCCTGAGGACTTCAACACCATGGTCGGCAAGCTGCTGACCGGGCAGAACTGGGATGCCATCATCATCGGCCTGACCGGTTCGGTTGACCCGATCTCGGGATCGAACGTCTATCCCTCAAACGGTAACCTGCACATGACCAACCCCAACCAGACTTCGCCATTGACGGACTGGGAGTGGGAAGTTGACGATGCCTGGAAGATTGCCAACAACACGACCGATGAAGAGCAGAGAAAACTGGGATTCGAGATTGTCCAGAGAATCTGGCTTGAAGAAAACCCCTGGATCTTTACCTTTAACCCGAGTGTCATGGCTGCGTACAAGAGCAAGTTCGGTAATATCTACCACAGGCCGCTGGACGGCTTTGACTGGAAGGGTATTATGGCCTACATGTATATCAAGTAGGCAGCATCGCTGAAAACGTATTTGATTTGTTAAAAAAAGTTACGAGACCCGCCCGGTTTTTCCGGGCGGGTTAATCCATCCTCTGAGGAATGTTTTTCAATGACACAACGTAATTCCTTTGACTGGCGCTGGACGTTGATTGCCGATGTGCTCTTGATTGTACTTGCGCTGGCAACCAGCAGTTCTAAAGTATTTACCATCATCCTGATTGAGGCGGCCCTATGGCTCATTAGGCTTGTCTGGATCAGTCCTCTGCTGTTTCGCTTTATTATCAGAAGACTGATACATATGATTCCGATGCTGATCATAGTTGTCGCCACTGGCTTCTTTCTCATTCAGCTAGCCCCCGGTGATATTTTCACCCAAATGGCGATCAATCCCAATATACGGCCTGCTGACCTTGAAAATTTCCGCCGTAATTTCGGCATGGACCAACCCTGGCATATCCAGTTCTTCAAGTTCATCTGGAATGCCCTGCATGGTGATTTCGGCCTTTCACAGATCTACAAGGCCCCTGTATTCATGATTGTCAGCCAACGGGCTGTCAATACCATCATTCTCTCCCTGGTGGTCATACTGGCAGCCTGGGGCTTCTCCATACCGGCCGGCATCTATGCCGCCACCCATCAGTACAAGCCGGGGGACCAGATCATATCGGTACTAGCTTTCATCGGCCTCTCGATACCCAACTACTTTCTGGCATTCCTACTCATCTTCATCATATCGAAGACGGGGAACTGGCTGCCGCTCGGCGGTATCCATGATGTGAATGCCAGTGACTATAACTGGTTCTGGTATTTCATTGATCTGCTGGAGCACATGATCCTCCCGGTATTCGTCATTGCCACCTCGGCAATGGCCAGCCTGACGAGGATCATGCGGGCCAATATGCTTGAGATCATGGGACAGCAGTACATCACCACAGCCCGGGCCAAGGGGCTGGCAGAGCGGAAGGTCGTCTACAAGCATGCCCTTCGCAACGCCATCAATCCCATGATCACCATCTTCGGGTTTCAGTTCGGTGCCATTCTCGGTGGTTCGGCGCTGGTCGAACGGGTCCTGGCATGGCCGGGACTGGGCAAGGTGATGCTTGAAGCTATCCTGGCACAGGATCTCTATCTTGTGGTCGGGAGTCTGCTCTACGGGGTTGTCCTGCTTATTCTAGGTAATCTGCTTGCCGATATAGTGCTTGCGATTGTGGACCCCAGAGTGAGGATAAGCTGATGAAGAAGATAACACCTGAGAAGAAGATACATCAGCAGCACGAGCTGGAGATTGAATCCCGGGAGGGGATCAAGGGAAAGAGCGAGTCACTCTGGAATATCTATGTACGTCGTTTCAAGAAGCACACCTTGGGAAAGATCGGGCTGATGATCCTGATCATCCTCTATGGCTGTGCCCTCTTTGCCGATGTGCTCTCACCCTATACAATGAAGTGGCGTGACAAGAACAAGTCGTTTCACCCTCCGGCAGAGATTGAGTGGTTCTATACCGATGCCGAGGGGGATCGTTCCTTCCGGCCCTTCGTCTACGAGAAGGTCATCACCAATATCGCCTTCAAGACCTATAAGATCGTTCCGAGCTATACCATCCGGGCCATCTCCGAGGAGGTGCTTGTAGGGAAGCGGGAGCTGCGTTCGATAAGCTACGACAGTGATCCGGAGGAGCGTATTGCAGAGACCATCGATAATGTCCGCAAGCACTACCGGATTGATGCCGATAGTGCCGTGCTGCAACGGCTGGAAGAGACGCTGTGGAATCTCACTGCCTCAGAAGAGCGTGATGTGCTGATTGAGTTCTCCATGGGAGAGTTCCTGGTTGACGGGGAGATGCGGGAGATGACCCTCTACCTGGCCAAAGGGAACAAGAACTTCCTGGGATTCTTCAGGAAGGGGGTTCCCTACAGCTTCCTGGGACTGTTTACCACGAACCGTCATTTCTTTGGTTCCAAGACCGGTGGTGTCTATTTCTGGGGAGCCGACCAGCAGGGACGAGACATTCTCTCACGGATGCTGCACGGAGCGCGGATATCGCTTACGGTGGGAATCGTTGGGGCTATCCTCATCTTTATTTTCGGGCTGGCAATCGGTGGTATCGCCGGTTTCTTCGGTGGGAAGGTTGATGTGCTGCTGATGCGTTTCGGCGAGGTAGTCATGGCCTTTCCCTCAATCTACCTGCTCTTTGCGCTGCGGGCATCCTTTCCCTCAAGCCTGACCTCAAGTCAGGTCTATATGCTGATTATTGTTATCCTCTCGTTCATCGGATGGGCAAGTCTGGCCCGTATTATCAGGGGGCTGGTACTCTCTCTGAAGAACGAGGATTTTGTCCTCAGTGCCAGGACCATGGGGCTCTCCAACTGGAAGATTATCAGGCGGCATATCCTGCCCAACACTCTCTCATTTGTCATCATACAGGCAACGCTGACAGTTCCCGGGTATATCCTGGGCGAATCTGCGCTCAGCCTGCTGGGTCTGGGAATCATGGAGCCGCAATCCTCATGGGGGCTGATGCTTGCTGCTGCCAAGAATTACGGAACTGTCCAGAATGCACCCTGGCTGCTTATTCCGGGATTTGCCATATTCCTGGCTATCATGGCCTGGAATTTCTTCGGTGACGGTATCCGAGATGCGGTTGACCCGCGCAGCAAACACTAAGTAAGAGCGTGCAGGAGAAACTATGAGCCACTTACTGGAAGTTAGAGACTTACGAACATACTATTATCATCATACCCATATTGTCCGGGCCGTAGACGGTCTGGACTTCTCCCTGGAGAAGGGGGAGATCCTGGGAATTGTCGGGGAGTCCGGCTGCGGGAAGTCGCAGACCTCGATGTCGATCATGCGTCTTATCCAGACCCCTCCGGGAAAGATTGAGACGGGATCAATCAAATTTAACGGCAAGGATCTGCTGAAGCTGCCGGAGGATGAGATGCGGAAGATCAGGGGCAACAGAATCTCCATGATCTTCCAGGAACCGATGACCAGTCTCAATCCGCTCTTCACGCTCGGCAACCAGATTTCAGAGGTGCTGATGCTGCACCGGGGGATGAGTGAGGAGGAGGCCCGGACAGAAAGCATCAAGCTGCTTGATATGGTGGGGATGTCGGATCCTGACGAGCGGGTGGACGAGTACCCGTTCCAGCTCTCCGGCGGGCTGCGGCAGCGGGGCATGATCGCCATGGCGATGGCCTGTGAACCGGCCATCCTCATTGCCGATGAGCCAACCACGGCCCTTGATGTCACCATCCAGGCCCAGATCCTGCGGCTGATGGGGGATCTCAAGCAGAAGCATGAAACATCCATAGTCTTTATCACCCATGACCTTGCCGTCATTGCCGGTTTTACCGACCGGGTGATGGTAATGTATGCCGGAGTTGCCGTGGAGAGTACCGATGTCAAGCGGATCTTCAAGAAACCGCTGCATCCCTACTCACAGGGGCTGCTGACCTCAATCCCGGTTATCGGGGAGGGGAAGCTCAACAGCGACGGATCGAGAAGGAAGCTTAACACGATACTCGGGAACCTTCCTGACCATGCCGACTTTCCCAGGGGGTGCCGTTTTGCTCCGCGCTGTTCCAAGGTTATGGCGAAATGCCTGGAGGCTGAACCACAGCTTGTCGAGGTTGAAAAGGGACAGAAAGTACGTTGCTTCCTCTATCATGATGAGGTCAGAGCTGGTGATGACCTTGCTGCCCGGCGCATGGCAGAACGTGCCGGAAAAGGTCTGTTTGCCCGTAAGAGAAGAGGATAGTTATAGTTATGGAAGATTTGTTACTTAAAGTACACCACGCAACCAAGATATTTCCTGTCAAGGCAAGTGCCTTCTCCACCAAGAAGCTTTTGCTGAAGGCTGTAGACAAGGTCTCCTTCGATCTGAAACGGGGAGAGACCCTCGGTCTTGTCGGTGAGTCGGGCTGCGGAAAGACAACGCTCGGACGGCTGATCGTTCGTCTTTATGATGCCGATGGCGGCAGGGTTTTCATCAATCCGGATGAGCAGGTGGTCAATGCCGTACTTGAAATTGATTCAGAACGCGAAACTATCGAGGCACAGCGATCTGAGCATGTCGGGGATAAGCAGACCCTGAAACAGCTTAATACCAGGATTGCCTCCCTGAAGAGGGAGGCTGACCACCTGGCACGCAAACATGATATTCTCTGCATGCCCCGTGATATTCTCAAGACAAATCGGCGGAATATTCAGATGGTCTTCCAGGATCCCTGGGCATCGCTGAATCCAAGGATGCTGGTCAGCGATCTCATTGCCGAAGGGCCAATGGAGTTTGATCTCTGGAAGCCCCGTGAGATCGATAAGCGGGTTAGAAGACTGCTGCATATTGTCGGGCTGCCGAACAATGCCGAACGGCGATATCCGCATGAATTTTCCGGCGGTCAGCGGCAGCGCATCGGGATAGCCCGAGCACTGGCGCTGGATCCCTCGCTAATTATCTGTGATGAACCTGTATCGGCACTGGATGTCTCAATTCAGGCCCAGGTGCTGAATCTGCTGATTGATCTCCAGGAAGAGTTGAACCTCACCTATGTATTCATTGCCCATGATCTGAGTGTTGTCCAGTATATTTCGGACAAGGTGGGAGTGATGTATCTCGGACGGTTAGTTGAGATGGCTGAATCACAAAAAGTCTATATTGAACCGCAGCATCCCTATACTGAGTCGCTGCTCGGTTCGGTACCGGTAGCCGATCCCGATATTCCTTTCCGGGGGACTGAGCTTAAAGGGGATGTTCCCTCACCGGTCAATTCCCCTTCGGGATGTACGTTCCATCCCCGATGCCCGAAGGCATCGGGGATCTGTTCCCAGGAACGACCTGAGTTTGTCAGTGAGGAGGGGGATGACCACTATTATGCCTGCTTCAATCCACTGGGAAAGCAGGAGTAAGAGGAGCAGGGGATGGTTCCCTTCCGATCCGAGTCAGCGATCAGAATTAAATCTGATGATATCATTGTGCTCTCCAAGTCACCCCGCAGACGGATTGTCTACGGGGTTGCTGCCATGCTGCTGATCATCACTACGGTAATCAGTCTTGATCCGACTGTCGACTTTCAGGGGGGACGGCTTTTCGGTACTATTTTCATGTTTTTTCTGATCATTGCATCGGCGTTGGCAGCCGGTATGAGCCGATCCTTTATCTTTGACAGGAGTAAGAACCATCTGTTGAAGCGGCACATGTTCCTTGGGATCTCCCTTGGAGAGCCGGCAGAGCTTCTCAGCCTGGATACGATAACCGCAATTCATCTGGTGGACCTCCAGCTGCTGCGCAGCAGGAAACAGGAGATGAGGGATCCTGCCGATAGAGCGCAGAAGGCCGTGAAGTCCGGGTTGTTTGAGAGTCGTGCCCATCTTCACCAGCTGTCAGTAGAGAGTGCTGAAAAGAAGATCCTCATCCAGGAGAGTAGCTATGCCGACGAACTGGAGGTTACTGCAGAGGTGTTGACGGCATTTCTCGGAGTACCCGTGACAAGGACAGTTTCCCACTGAGACTCCCAGTCTCTTAGCAGTTGCAGCTACTCATTCCTACAATATTTTCAATACCAGAACAGTGGATTGTGTGCTACCTATTCCTGATGCAACAGCATTACTGTCGTATTACGAAGATAGCTGAGTAGCAATGTACCAAATAAAAGGCCGGGAAGATCTCCCGGCCTGTATATTGCACAACCAATCACTTACTGGATCAGTTTAGAGTCCCAGTGCTTCGGCAGCAAGGGCGAAGTGTTCATCAATAGTGATAGAAACGCCTGCGATGTCATCGATAGCGGCATCAGGTCCCATAGCCAGCAGGTAGTCTGCAGCTCTCCGCGCCTGTACATCCCAGGATGCCTGGGCTCCGCCTCTCTCAACCATGCCGTATTCACCTTCAGCAGCCAGAGCAGCCTTGCTCTCGCCGTCTCGGTTAACTGCATCAAAATTGACCGCTACGACGTTTCCGGCGATTACTGTTATGCTTACTGTAGATTTCCAGCCGTTGTCGGAAAATTCACCTTCGGCTTCATACACACCATCATCATAGGGACCAAGATCAACCGGTCCTGCTTCCAGGGCTTCCTCCACCAGAGAGAAGAACTCAACAACGTGGATGGAGACCCCGGCTATGTCATCGGTATGGCCTTCATCATCGGTATAGGTGATGGCAGTAGGATCCTGGGTCTCAAGGAGATATGCTTCGGCAGCTTCTGCCTGTACATCCCATTCCGACTGTGCTCCGCCAAAGGCTACCATGTTGTAGTTCCCTTCCTTGGCAGTTGTCTTCTTATCGGTTCCGGCATTGATGTTGGCTCCGTTCCAGTTGACAGCAACAATTCTTCCGTTGGCAACGGTCAGGTCAACCATATATTTCCAGCCAGTCCGTCCGAATTCAGCTTCCTCTGCATGGTAGTGACCATCTGCATAAGGGCCAAGATCAACCGGTCCTGCTTCCAGGGCCTCCTCAGCGAGAGAGAAAAACTCAATTACGTGGATGGATACACCGGCGATATCATCGGTGTTGCCGTCTTCATCGATATAGGTGATGGCAGTGGGGTCCTGTGTTTCCAGGAGGTATGCTTCTGCAGCTTCTGCCTGTACATCCCATTCCGACTGCGCTCCGCCGAAGGCTACCATGTTATAGTCCCCGTTCTTTGAAACAGTCTTCTTGTCATATCCTGCATCAATGTTGGCACCGTTCCAGTTGGCCGCAACAATTCGACCGTTGTAGACGGTGAGATCAACAAAATACTTCCAGCCGGTGCGACCGAATGCCGGCTCTTCGGCATGATAAGTACCGTCAGTATAGGGTCCGATCTCGGTTGGACCTGCTTCCAGGGCCTCCTCAGCGAGAGAGAAGAACTCAATTACGTGGATGGATACACCGGCGATGTCATCGGTATGGCCAGCGTCATCAGTGTAGGTTATAGCGGTGGGGTCCTGTGTTTCCAGGAGATACGCTTCGGCAGCTTCTGCCTGCACATCCCATTCTGACTGCGCTCCACCGAAAGCTACCATGTTGTAGTTACCGGCTTTGGAAACGTTTTTCTTCAGGTCGCCAGCTTCTTTATGGACTCCGTTCCAGTTTGCTGCCACGATGTAGCCATTGATGACAGTAAGATCAGCAAAATACTTCCAGCCGGTGCGCCCGAAACCGGGTTCTTCAGCAAAGTAGTATCCATCTTCATAGGGGCCACGGCCAACCGGTCCGGCTTCCAGGGCTTTCTCTGCAAGTGAGAAGAATTCAATTACGTGGATGGATACCCCGGCGATGTCATCGGTATTGCCGTCATCATCGGTGTAGGTTATAGCGGTAGGGTCCTGAGTCTCCAGGAGATATGCTTCGGCTGCTTCTGCCTGCACATCCCATTCTGACTGGGCTCCCCCAAAGGCAACCATATTGTAGTCCCCGTTCTTGGAAACAGTCTTCTTGTCGTACCCGGCTTCAATATTGGCTCCGTTCCAGTCGGCAGAGACAATATATCCATTTTTCACTTCGAGAGTAACAACATACTTCCAGCCAGTTCGCCCGAATCCGGGTTCTTCTGCAAAGTAGATCCCGTCTTCATAGGGACCCGCTTCCATGGTTGCTGCAGCTTCAGCACCCGCTTCTCCGTCTCCTTTTGCCATGACACTGGTCATGACTAACAGGATAGCCAGGATGAGAATTAATTTCTTCATGTGTACCTCCTACACAATTTCACAAAAATGCAGTCATCGTTTCCTGATCTGCACGCCGTTGCTCAATTCAATCGATGTTGTCAGGAACGGCATAAATAATAGTATATGTATGAGAGAAATTATAAGATAAATAATTATAGATTGCAAGGGAATATAGATGAATATTTTTGTCAGTTACCCCCTGCTTATCCGGTATGCATATTTACTTTTTCCGGGGCTGTTGCTACTGTAGTGATGCAATGAAACAGATTACTGCGCTCGATGTGCTGCTGGCACTTGCAACGGCAGCCCTAGTCATATTTCTCTTTGTCACTGTATACGGTGACCGGGAAGATGCTGATACCGTGCTGATACGGGTTGATGACACCTCCTGGCGCTATTCGCTGGATACAGCGCGGGAAGTTGCCATACCCGGACCGCTCGGGGATACGGAGGTGCATATCGAGGATGGTCATGTGCATGTCATCGACTCACCCTGCAACAGCAAGATATGTGTTGCTGCCGGTACGATATCGCGCCCAGGGGAGTGGGTCATCTGCCTTCCCAACCGGGTCTTTATCAGCATCGAGGGGGTCGCAGATTCCGAAGAGCAGGAGGTGGATGATGTTGTCTTCTGATACACCTGTTATTATTCAGTCTTCACGTTCACAGCGGCTTACGCTAATCGCAATACTCGCTGCCTTTGCCCTTTTTCTCTCAACCGTTGAATATATGATTCCCAAGCCGGTTCCATTCCTGCGGGTGGGGCTGGCCAATCTGCCTGTGCTGATTGCGCTGAGCCTTCTTTCGATTCCTGAGCTCTTTGTGCTGGTGTCCCTGAAGATAGTGGGACAGGGACTGGTCAACGGTACGCTCTTCTCCTATATTTTTCTCTTTTCAGCAGGCGGTTCGCTTGTCAGCACCGTAGCCATGCTTCTGTTCCACCGGATGTTCAGGAAATGGATATCCTATGTGGGAATCAGTATTGCCGGGGCGCTGGCTAGTAATACCGTGCAGCTGCTCCTTGCGCAGCTGATCCTCTTTGGCAGCGGGATATGGCTTGTTGCCCCCCCGTTTCTGCTGATGGGTCTAGTCACTTCTGTGGCCCTTGGGCTTTTTGTAAACCACTTCTCAATGAGCTCTACATGGTTCAGGGAAAAGGAGCAGCTCAACGGGGGAGGGCAGCATGCGCAGTGAGAATATTCGGCTTATCACAGGGCTGGTGCTGATCCCGGCGTTTCTCATTGGCAGCAATCTGCTGATCATCGCAATGCAGACGGTCCTGTTCATTGTGCTGGCGTTACTCCATGGCAGGAAGATCAGGGTCGTGCCGACGGTGATCATGCTGATCACTATCCCCCTTATGAACCTGCTGCAGGAAAACGGCAGGATCCTGCTCTCCATAGGAGCTCTGACTGTCACCGCCGGGGCCCTTGAAATTGGTGTGGAAAAGGCGCTTACCCTGATCGGTCTTATCTATCTCTCTCAGTTTATGGTATCGGGGAACCCGCGATTTCCCGGAACCTTCGGCAGGTTGCTCTCCCTGCAGTTTTCCTGTTTTGATCTGATCACACGGACCTGGAAACGGCCGGAAAGAGGTCGGTTCATCGCCTCCCTGGATGATGTGCTCTATACTATGGATCAGACCATGCATGCACGTACCCACGGGGTTGAGCAGCGTGTCGGGGAACAGCCTGCACGTTCTCCGTTACGTGAGCTTCTCAGCGGAACCGTCTTAGCTGCAGCTGTATGGGGCAGTTTCGCTATCGGGTTTCTAGAAACCTTTCCAGGGTGATCTCCTGGAAGTCACCGTCAGTGATTTCATATATACCACTGCCGCTGATACCGCTTGACATGATGACCTGCCTGTTTTCTGTGATTGCAATTGCCTCAACGCCGTCAAGCTCTTCAATTAGCGCCATACCTCTCTCAATACCCATGGAGTAATATGCTGTTGAGAGGGCATCTGCCGCAAAGGAGTCTTCTGCAATAATACTAATGCTGCCGATATCGGAATCAACCGGGTAACCGCTCTTCGTATCGAGTATATGATGGTAGAGGGTTTCCTTGAGAGTGAAATATCTTTCGTAGGGGCCTGAGGTTACTACTGCCGTATCCCGGATGGAGAGAATCATCACATAGGCACCGCGGTCACGATCAGGATCCTGGATACCGATACGGAAGGCCCTGTTGCCGGGTTTTTCACCGATGGTGAGTACGTTGCCTCCGAGATTTATGATGGCGCTCCTGACTCCGTGCTCAAGCAGCACTTCCCGGACTGCATCGGCAGCGAACCCCTTGGCGATTCCACCGAGATCTATCACCATGCCGGGTATGCCGGGAAATATGGTCTGTTCATCCGGGTTGAGCGTAATGCGCCGGTAATCCACGAGCTTGAGCAGCTGGCGGATCTCCGCTTCGTCTGGGACCCGGGCAAAATCGGTTCCGATACCCCAGGCCTGCACCAGGGGACCCACGGATGGGTCAAAGGCACCATCACTGAGCTCCGCTATCCTGACGGCCTCGTTCACAACAGTGTAGGTATCGGCTGGGACAGCTGTCGGTGTCAGCCCGGCATTGACATTGACGGTCGACATGCTGCTGTCGTTGATTGTTATGCTCATCTGCTGTTCAATCTCCCTGATGCGGTCAAAGGCGGCTTCGAAGATGGCATCCTCCGGATAATCGTAGATGGTGATCCTGCAGACAGTACCCAGCAGCAGCTCGCTACGGCTCTCCGGCTGATCTGCCACCGGGTTTTCATCAGATTCGCCTGTGGCCCGGGCAGTCAGGGGGAAAAGAGGTAAAGATAACAAAAAAAGTAAGGTAAATAGAGAAACTTTTATCGACTTATTTTTCAACATTTCGTATACTACTTATGAAAGATTTACTGCATTATGAATAAAAGCTGCAGGTTAGGCAAGAGTACTTGAGAGCCTGCAGCTGTGAGATTCAAAACAGAGTGCAGATAACCAGGGGAGTTTCTATGGAAAAGCAGATCCAGGTAGTGGTACTCGGAGGCGGGTATGCCGGGGTACATGCCGCCAAGAAGATGTATAAGGCATTCAAGAAGCTGGGCGACAGTGTGCGCATCACGCTGATTGACATGTTCAATTACCATACGCTGATGACAGAGCTGCACGAAGTTGCCGGTAACAGGGTTGAAGAGGAGTCAGTTAAGATCACCTTCAACAGGATCTTTGCCGGGACAAATGTCCGTGTAATTCAGGATACTATTGAAGATGTTGACTTCAAGAAGCAACAGCTCATTTCGAGCGATCAGACCTATCCGTATGATTATCTGGTGATCGGGACTGGGGGAGAACCTACCGATTTCAATATTCCCGGTATCAAGGAGCATTCTCACACTCTCTGGAGTCTGAGTGATGCCATATTCCTGCGTGAGCATATCAGGGCGATGGTTGAGGCGGCTTCGCTTGAGAAGGATCCTCAGCTGCGCAGCGACATGCTGACCTTTGTCACTGCCGGGGCAGGCTTCACCGGAATTGAGATGCTGGGTGAGCTGGTTGAGTGGCTGCCGCTGCTCTGCGATGAGTATGGTGTTGAACGTGAGGAAGTGCACCTGATGTGCGTTGAGGGACTCAACAAGATTCTTCCCATGCTTCCCGACAAGCCGCGGATGAAGGCAGAGAAGTATCTGAAGAAAAAGGGTGTGGACCTGCGGGTCAACTCTCTGATTGTCAAGGCCGATGAGAACGGATTTACCCTGAAGGATGGAACCGAAATACGGACAAAAACCCTCATTTGGACCTGTGGAGTCAAGGGTTCCACGTTCTGTGAAAATCTTGATATCACCGACGGGCATGTTGGCAGAAAACGTGTCAATGAGTATATGCAGACCCCGGATTACGAAAATGTCTATATTGTTGGCGACGGTATGTGGTTTCTTGAAAATGATAAGCCGGTTCCGCAGATTGTGGAAGCCGCCGAACAGACGGCTGCTGTTGCCGCTCACGGTGTAATAGCCCAGGTGCGCAGCTCTCTGGGCATGTCCGCTTCCGAAGTGAAACCCTTCAAGTCAAACTTCCATGGCTATATGGTCTCAATCGGCGGGCGGTACGCAGTATCCCACAATATGGGGATGTCGATGTCAGGTATTTTCGCCATGGCTATCAAACATCTGGTCAATATGATCTACCATCAGGGCGTCTGTGGACCGAACGGATGGTGGAGCTATCTCAAGCATGAAATTGTCGATATCAAGAACAACCGCTCCCTTATCGGAGGATTGGCAGCCTACAAGATGCCCTCCTACTGGATGGCCATGCTGCGAATGTTCCTGGGGGTCATGTGGTTTATTGAAGGTGTGAAGAAGATCTCGGATGGATGGCTTGCTGACAAGAGCGGCAGTCATGTCTACTGGGGCTCGGCTGTATCGGCAGACGGTGTTGCTGCAGCCAGTGCGGCAGCTTGGGAGGAGACTGAGGCGGCAGTAGAAACTGTCGCAGCGACTGCACCTGGCACTGCAGCAGATGCAACCGCAGCAGCCAGTGAGGCCTGGGAGGCAACCGAGGCAGCAGCAGAGACAGCCGCTGAAGTCGCAACCAGTACAGCAGACGCGACTGCCGCGGCCAGTGAAGCCTGGGAGGCAGCAGAGACTGCCGCTGAAGTTGCCACCAGTACAGCCGATGCGACTGCCGCAGCCAGCGCAGCCTGGGACGCGACGGCCGAGACAGCTGTTGAAGCTGCAGCCACCATGACAGATGCAACCGCAGCTGCAGCAGATGCGGTATCGACGGCAACGAATCTGGCTACTGCCGCTGCCCCGCAGTTCGCGCCTCCGCTGATTTCAGAACCAACCGGGCTCTATCTGTGGATCTCCGAAACGTTTGTCTCTGTGGCACCCTATTTCTTCCAGGTGCTGATTGTGCTTGGTGAGGTTGCCCTTGGATTGGCCTTTATCGGCGGTCTCTTTACCTTTCTGGCATCAGGAGCCTCAATTGTGCTTTCCATCATGCTGATAATGGGAGCTATGGCCAGCAGGGAGATTATCTGGTACATGATGGTAGCCCTGGTCATGATGGGTGGAGCCGGACGAGCATTCGGTCTCGATTACTGGGTTATGCCCTGGCTGAAAAAGACCTGGAACAAGACACCGCTTGCCAAGAAGAGTTATCTCTATACAGGCGAACCGCAGTTTACCAGGAAACAGAAGCGTAATCGGGCAGTACGCAACAAGCGAAAGTAGATACCGGTAATTGAGCATACGTGAAACGTAAACGAGTGGATTTCTGGCAGCATGAGCCGGAAATCAAGCAGATTTTGGCTGAAATACAGTCCCATATCTCACGTGAACTTTCCTCAGCGAGTCAGTATATCAGGCCTGTGCTGATGGAACTGGTCGAGAACCGGGGCAAGATGCTCCGGCCGGCCATGATCTACATTGGTTCTCTGGCAGGTTCTGACCTTTCCGGGGATAAAGCCGGAGAACGCAGGGAACAGGTTGTTGAACTTGCTTCAGCCATGGAGATGCTTCATATTGCATCACTGATCCATGACGATATCATAGATGATGCCAGTGTCCGCCGTGGAAAACCGACTGTGCAGGTGAAAACCAGTGTCAAGAAGGCCATTATCTCCGGGGATTACATGCTTACCAGAGCATTTTCCCAGCTCACCGGAAGATCGGAAAAAATAGATGCTGATGTTGTGAAGAATGCTGTCTGCAGGCTGTGCGACAGTGAGATTGATCAGGACAGTGAGTTGGGAGATTATACAGTCTCTGTGGATCATTATCTCAGGCGTATAGCCGGGAAGACGGCAGCTCTCTTTGCCCTGAGTCTCTATACCGGAGCCGCAGCGGCAGATGCCCCGGGAACCACTGTCTGTCGTCTGCATCAGATAGGATACTGCATCGGGATGGCCTTTCAGATACAGGATGATATCCTTGATTATATCGGTAATGAAGCGACTGTCGGGAAGCCCCTCGGTAATGATATACGTTGCGGAATCGCCACGCTACCGCTGATATATGCCCTGAGGAGGGATCTCTCGGGAAAACTTACAGCATTGCTGCGACGCAGATATGTTACCACTGCATCCAGAGTGAGGCGTGTCATTGCCGAAGTTACCCGCCTTGAGGGAATAGATGAGGCCGCGGCCACCTGCAGGCGCTACTGGCAACGGGCCGGGAAGCTGATTGATTCACTCTCTGTGGAGCGGCAGAAGAGTATTCTCCGAGAGCTGATTACCCGCCTTGAGAACAGGAATATCTGAAAATAACCCCGATTGCATGACAACATGATTGCCGTGCAGTTGGCAACATGATGTAAAAAGAGTATATTACGGGCATGAATTTTACTCAATTTGATTTTAACGAGAAGGTGCTGGGAGGAATACGGGCAGCCCAGTACACTGAATGTATGCCCGTACAGGAAAAGGTGTTTACCCATGCACTGGGTGGAGCAGATGTGGCAGTACAGTCGCAGACCGGTTCAGGCAAGACAGCTGCCTTTCTTCTGACTATCCTGAATCAGTATGTCCTTGAAAGAGAAGAAACTGAAGAGGGCAGGACAAAGGCTCTGATCATCGTTCCTACCAGGGAGCTTGCTGTTCAGATCGAAACCGATGCCAAGCTGTTGGCTTCAGCCATAGGTACGGTCCGGATAGGAGCGTTTTTCGGCGGAGTAGGGTATCAGGGTCAGGACAAGCTTCTGGATGAAGGCGTCGATATCGTTATAGGTACTCCGGGTCGGCTTATTGATTACAGCAAGATGGGGAAGCTTGATTTCAAGCAGTTTACCAACGTTGTGATAGATGAAGCCGACAGAATGTTCGATATGGGATTCTATCCCGATATTTGCTCCATCATGAATCTCCTGCAGCCCCGCGAAAAACGGCAGACGATGCTTTTCAGTGCCACACTGAGTTACCGGGCCAAGAACCTCTCCTGGGACTTCATGAACAATCCTGTCGAGATAGAGATTGAGCCTGAACGGGTCACCGTTGAGGAGATCCATCAGGAGCTCTACCATGTGAGCAAGAACGAGAAGAATGCTCTTCTGCTCTATCTGTTGGGCAAATATAAGCCCGGGAATGCCATTATCTTCACTAACAAGAAGATACGGGCAGTAGAGCTGGCAAAGCGATTGCGGATCAACGGATTCAATGTCCAGTTTCTCATGGGTGATCTCCCGCAGAAGAAGCGTCTGCAGGTAATTGACCGCATGAAAGCCGGAGAGATCGATATTCTTGTGGCAACCGATGTGGCGGCACGCGGTCTGCATGTCAACGATCTCGATATGGTGATAAACTACGATATCCCCGAAGATTTCGAAAACTATGTCCATCGTATCGGCAGGACTGCGAGGGCGGGGAAAAGCGGTGTGGCCATCACCCTGGCCTGTGAGGAGTATGTATACGGTCTTGAACCGATCCAGGATTTTATCGGCATGAAGATTCCGGTAGTCTGGGTGGATGATCAGGACCTTGCATCGGTTGAGGATAAGAGTTCCCACATCCACTTCCGTGAACTTGTCAGGGATGAAAACCTGAGAGGTGCTCCCCGTTCACGCGGCAGCTCTACCAGTCGCGCTGCCGGTAAACCCCGAAGCAGTGAGGCCAGGAGACCTAATAACCGAAGAAGTTCAGGCAGGAAACCTGCCAGCAAGCCGTCAGATCAGAGAAAATCACCGTCAGATCAGAGAAAATCAGCTGCTCCGGCTTCAACCGGTACAAGGCGGCCAGCTGCTTCCCAGACTGACCGGGAGAAGAGTCCGAAGCACGTCCCCCGTAAGCCCGTCAGACAGGGCTCTGCAAATAAGCCCAGAAGCTCTGCGAAACAGCCGAGAAGTGATTATGCAAAGATCAGCTCCATGCCCCTCGAGGAGCGGTTAGCCTATTACAAGAAGCAGTATGGACAATCTGAGGATAGCGGCAGCGGAACGAAAACTGAGAAGACACCGTCAATAGCACCACAGAAAACTCCGCAGAAAAAGCAAGTCGGCAAACAGGCGACGGCAGCTGCAGAGGCAGCTTCCGGAAAGGAAAAGAGGAGAGGCGGTTTCCTCAAGAGAATCCTGGGACGTTCCGATACGTGATACGTGTGCCTAGCATGTTTCGATAGAGAGATCGGCAACCATGATCCGAAGATTCGCTGCCTATTACAGACCGCACCTTGCACTCTTCATGCTCGATATGGGGGCAGCCTCACTGGCTGCCCTTCTGGCAGTTATCTTCCCATATCTTACTCGTGAATTGCTGAGAACTTACATACCGCAGCAGAATCTGCAGATGATGATCATTACTTTTGCACTGATGTTCTTTGCCTATATCGGCAAGACAGCAGCCACCTATATCCGCGTTCGCTGGGGACATAATCTCGGAGTACGGATAGAGGCTGATATGCGCCGGGACCTCTTCTCCCATCTGCAGAAGCTATCATTCTCCTACTATGATAATGTGAAGACCGGACATATCATGTCCAGGATCACCAATGACCTCAACCTGATTGCCGAAATTGCCCACCACGCACCCGAGGATCTGCTGATATCGACCGTGGTGCTATTGACAGCCTACATATTCATGTGCATCTTCAGCCTTCGGCTGGCACTTGCTTCCCTGCTGCCGCTGCCTTTCATGCTGGTCTGGGGGCTTGGCCTGGGGCATCGGATGCGGGTGGGATTCCGTCGCGTCAGGGAGAAGATAGCCGACATGAACTCCCTTGTGGAGAATTCGGTTCAGGGAATCAGGGAGGTCCAATCATTCGGGAACGAACCGGTGGAGGTTGAAAAATTTGACCGGGTCAACAGCCGCTTCAGGATGGCAAAGGAAAAGATGTACGCCATCATGGCAAAGTACCATTCCGGGATGCAGTTCCTCCGTGAGTTGTATTACTTCATCGTGGTAGCAAGCGGTGCTGTCCTGATCTTTCTCGGATTGATAGAGAGCTATGATCTGCTGGCTTTTGTCCTCTATGTCGGTATTGTCCTGCCACCCATTGACCGGCTGATCAATTTCACCGAGCAACTGAACCAGGGGGCTGCCTCATTTGAACGGTTTGTTGAGATCATGGCGATCGAACCGGAGATTACCGACAGCTCTCATGCAACCGATCTGGTCTGCCGGCGGGGAGCAGTGGAATTTACTGGAGTAAGTTTCACCTACTCCGGGAAGGGAGGTACAGTCCTTCACGATATCAACCTTGCGATTGAACCTGGGAAGAAGACAGCTATAGTAGGGGAGTCCGGTGCCGGGAAATCGACGCTGGCGGCTCTTATCCCGAGGTTCTACGAACCCGATAGCGGGAGAATAACCATTGATGGGCAGGATACCAGAACCGTCACCCGTGCTTCGCTGCGTAACCAGATAGGTATTGTGCAGCAGAATGTCTTTCTCTTTGATGCGACAGTCAGGGAGAATATTCTTTACGGGAATCCTGATGCCGATGATGCGGCTGTGGAGCAGGCGGCGAAATCTGCCAATATCTTTGACTTCATCATGACGCTCCCCTTCGGGTTTGATACCGAAGTCGGTGAACGGGGGGTCAAGTTATCTGGCGGGCAGAAACAGCGGATCTCGATTGCCCGGGTATTCCTGAAGAATCCGGCCATCCTGATCTTTGATGAAGCCACTTCAGCGCTTGACAGTGAGTCTGAAACCCTCATTCAGCAGGCCTTTGATGACCTGGCCAAAGACAGGACATCCATAATCATTGCCCACAGACTCTCGACTGTCCGCAACGCGGACAGCATCTGTGTCCTGCAGGATGGCAGGATAGTCGAAGAGGGAACTCATGAAAACCTTCTTGCAGTTGATGGAGCCTATACGAGGCTGTATAATATGAACCTATTGTGAGCGTACGAGGAGAGATATAAGATGAAGAGACTCCATCTCTATGTGGTAGCAATACTGGTTTCTCTCTATTTTTTGATTTCGCTTCTGCTGGTGCTGCTGCCCGCTATATTGCTGCGGCTGGTAGGTGCCGGTGGCTGGGTGCAGTCATATGAACTCTTTAACGGGCGATTGCTCTCCCGTTTCATCATCATCATGCTCGGGGGCCGCGTTCGCATCACCGGAGCGGAACATCTGCCTGAGCACAACCGGAAGCTCTGCTTTGTCTCCAACCACCGTTCACTGGCCGATATCCCACTGATTGTCGGCTATCTGCCGGTACAGACAGGTTTCATAGCCAAGAAGGAGCTGCGGAAGGTACCGATCCTCAGCACCTGGATGGAGGCCCTCGGCTGTGTCTACATAGATCGCAAGAATCCGCGTTCCCAGATCAAGGCGATTATAGACGGGGCGAAGGCAGTTGCCTCCGGTCATCCCCAGGTAATCTTTCCCGAGGGGACAAGAAGCCGCAGTGAAGGGTTCGGCGAGTTCAAGCCGGGATCAATCAAGCTGGCTACACGTTCTCGGGGTACCATTATTCCCCTGGCAATCTGCAACACCTCCTATCTGATGGAGAACAAGCGGGGCGTACGGAGAGAAGCTGTGGAGTTGATAATTCATGCACCGATCGAGACGGTGAATATGGATGATGCGGCATTGAAGAAGCTCCCTGAAAAGGTCTTTGCCACTATCCGCAGCGCCTCCTGTGGATGAGCGTGCCGGCC
>CAZSBC010000029.1:0-19491 GCA_964605195.1 uncultured Spirochaetales bacterium
TATAATGTTCCTCTCCTATGATAAGTCGACAGTTTTCAGAATACCTTATCATATAGTGTATTTCCCCTTTTTGATATTTCTTTTCGGAATTATAGTCCGGCTGATACTGGACATCATTGCTGACCTTCGCATTGTAAAACATCCTGAAAAGCAGGAGGGGGTTAACAGATGAACTGGCCGCTGCTTATTTTTTTCCTGGGCTTTCTAAGTATATTCCTGTTGCGTCTTCCGATTGCACTTGGCATGCTGATGACATCAATATTCTATCTGGTAGCTGCTCCTGGAGCTGGTGCCGGAGTGGAAATGTTTGCTGAAAAGGTTCTGACTAACCTGGAGGCAAAATATATCATCATTGCGGTCCCTCTCTTTGTTTTTATGGCTAATATCATGAATACAGGGAAAATCACAGATATGATATTCAAATTTGCCAATGCAGTTGTCGGAAGACGCAAAGGCGGTCTTGGGCATGTAAATGTTGTAGCCTCGATAATATTTTCTGGTATGACTGGTTCAGCTGTTGCAGATGCCTCGGGTTTGGGGATGATGGAAATCAAGGCAATGCGGGAGTATGGATATGATGACGGCTTCAGCTGTGCCATTACTGCAGGCTCGGCAACCATTGGCCCGGTTTTCCCCCCAAGCATTCCGATGATCTTCTATGCGATGCTGTCAGGAACTTCAATAGGCAACCTGTTTTTAGGTGGTATGCTGCCAGGCTTGTTGTTGGGGTCAGCGCTGATGGTATATGTTGCGATCATTGCCAACCGGCGCAACTATCCACTTGGGGTAAAACATACTATTCGTGATATCCTCATCATAACAATCAAAGCCTTTCCGGCTCTGTTTTCGGTAGTGGTTCTGCTGGGAGGGATATACAGCGGTGTAGTTACGCCAACTGAAGCCGGGGCATTGGCTTCAGCCTATGCGATTGTTGTTTCCGCCTTTGTCTATCGGGCGCTCGGACTGAAGGCTCTTTTGACAGCAATAAAGGAGACTGTACGGCAGACAGGTACATTATCGCTCATTGTGGGGTGTGCCTACACCTTTTCTTTTATCGTAAGCCGTGAGCACATACCGGATATGGCGGCAAATCTGCTTCTGGGGATAACGAATAACAAGTATATACTGCTGCTCCTTATCAATATTGTGTTTCTATTTCTGGGGATGTTCATTGATACTTCCACGTTGACAGTTGTCTTCATTCCCATCATGTTACCGCTTGTCGAGCTGCTGGGGATTGATCTCATCCATTTTGGTGTGGTTATTGTGCTGAACATGATGATCGGTTTGTCGACACCTCCGTTCGGTATGTTGCTGTTTATCACATCAGGAATCTCCGACACCCCGTTGAAACTGGTCATCAAGGAGATACTGCCGATGCTGATTCCCATGATCTTGGTATTGCTGCTGGTAACCTATATTCCGGACATAGTCCTGATTCTGCCAAGATTATTTGGGTATTAAAATGATTGCTGCCAAACATGCCAGATTGCGGGATACGATAGCCTCCTTTAAGATGCTGGATAAGTTATGTGCTGCAGTAGCATCCAGAACGATCAATACTGGTTGTGCAGGTTCTATGATATCAGATATCCACGCCCTCCTGGAGAATCGCCATGCAGCACGTCTTCCCATCCTCTTCTGGCGCCCCCAGAATACCACCGTGCCCGGCAGCACCTATACCTTTGAGGAGCAGTTCAACGATCCCGGCTGCATGCTGCACGGTCAGCTGGAAGAGGTCCTGCTCAGTATCAACGACAGCATCGCCCACGGTAGTGGAAGCCTCAATTCCACTCTGGGAGGGGATTATCTGGGAGGACCGCTCTGTATCCGGCCTAACTTCGGTACTATATTACTTCCTGCTGTCATGGGGCTGCCCTACCGGCTTACCCCTGATGCCTATCCATGGCTTACCGGCCATCTGGAAAAGTCTGAAATTTCACGGTACCTGACTGCCGGGCCTCTGTCCCATGCAGCCCTGAGTGATGCCCCCATGATGCAGCGGGCCTGTGAGTATATCAGCTATTTCCGGGAACGGATTCCCCCGTTCATTCACGTGTACCTGCCCGATACCCAGGGGCCGTTCGATCTCGCGCACCTGATCATGGGTGATCAGCTCTTTCTGGAGCTCTACGATGATCCCCCATTTGTCCATGAGTTCATGCAGTTCTGTACCGACCTCTATATCGATGCCTCCCGCCTGCTCAAGCAGGCCCTGGATGAGCCGGAAACCGAGTGCTGGCACGGTCATGCCCTGATCCAGGGAATTCATATGCGCAACGGCGGGGTCCGGATATCGGAGGACACTGCCACGCTTCTCTCTCCTGACCAGATCGACACGTATGTCATTCCCTATGACCGGCAGGCTCTTGAGCCGTTCGGCGGCGGGTTTGTCCACTACTGCGGCAGCAATGACCACCTGCTTCAGGCGTACCTTGATATGGAGGGAGTACGTGCCATTAACTTCGGCAATCCCGAGCAGCATCCCTTTGCAGGCACCATGCGGCGCTTCAGGGAGGCCGGGGTTTGCTGCTTCGGTCAGTGGCCGGTAGCATCCGGTGAATCCCCGGAACACTATTTCAGGCGGATCGGTGCTGCCACCGAAGGTGGTCGGCACGGACTGATCCTGCATCTGGACCGGGGGGCATTCCCGGGGAAAACACCTGAGCAGCTCCACCAGCTTGCAGAAGCATTGGCAGGAGAATCTTTCAGCCAGTACAGCGAGGAATCGGAATGGACCCGAATGTGAGCAGATACCATGATCCAATTCAAGCTGGCGAAGGGCAGCTGCGCAACCACATTCCGTTGGCCGGACCGGCTACCCGGGAGCCCTGTGACGGCTCCGAGTCTCCCCTTCGTGTTTCACTGGGATTCACCCCCCGCTGGTACCATCAACGCCTTGGCGTCGATTTCGGCAAGCGCTGGCATACCGACCCGCACTACCGCTATGACACCCTGGTCGCCATGAAGGAGTACCTACATAGCTGCTTTCCAGATGTGCCGTACTTTGTTCCCCGCTACGATACCGAGGGACGGGAGCCCTCCTGTGCAACGATATCGGGGGTATACGGAATCCTGCTGATTCCCATGCTCTACGGTGCCGTGCCGTCATATTCCGAAGACGGATGGCCCGATGCCCATCCGGTTCTCTCTGCCGATGATATCAGGGCATATGCCGATGCCCGCCCTGCTGTCATCGACCTGGAGTCCAGTCCGGTTTTTCTGCAGCTGAAGGGCCAGATGGAGAGGATCCATGCGGCATGGGGTGCCGTGCACGGGTATCTGAACTATCAGGGGGTGATCAATGTAGCAGTCAAGCTGCGCGGCAGCGAGCTGTTTCTGGACATGCTTGACCAGCCGGAAGCGGTAAAAGCCTTTTTCGAACATATCGGGAGGACAATCGGGAGAGTATCCAAAGCCGTGCAGGGCTACCAGCGTTCCACCGGATTTCCCGTTGACCTGCTATCCATGAGCAACTGTACCGTCAGCATGATCTCCCCGGCGCAGTACGAGGAGTTTCTTCTGCAGATTGACCGCCGGCTCAGTACCGAATATGAGCGCTTTGGCATCCACACCTGTAACTGGGTTGCAGATCCCTATCTTGATGCGATGGGCAGGATAGAGCATATGGGGTATTTCGATACCGGTACCCGTTCCGATCTCCGTCGTATCCGCAAGCTCTTTCCCGATACCCGGCGGGCGGTACTTCTCTTTCCCGAGGAGGTTGAGTCACAGCCGCTGGCTGAGCTTGAACGTCTGGTGCGACGGATCCACCGGGAGTATGCCCCCTGTGACCTGGTATTGGCCGATGTTGAATCGACAATGCCCGATGAACGTATCCGGGATTTCCTGGCACTGGTTCGCCGGGAGGAGGCTAGGGCAGTATGAAGCACAGGAGCATCTCTGCAGATTCGTCACAGCAGCGACCCAATATTCTGATCATCATGACCGATCAGCAGCGCTGGGATTCCCTGGGCTGCTACGGAGCCGACTGGATTGATACCCCCAATATCGACCGTCTTGCTGCCGGAGGCACGCTCTATGAGCGCTGCTACGTCAACAACCCAATCTGCACACCCTCCCGGGCCAGCATGCTTACCGGCAAGCCGATAACCGGGCATGGGGTGCTGCGTCTTCACGATGTGCTCCCGGATGATGAGGTGCTGCTTCCGGCCCGTCTGCAGCAGCTGGGCTATGAAACGGCCCTCTTCGGCAAGCTGCATGTCAGCGGGCGGGTGGAGGAGGAGCGCCGTCGCCATCCCAACGACGGATTCGATATCTATGAGTGGTGCATGGAGGCCTCAATAAGCATGGATTCGCCCTTCAACGGCTACTCCCGCTGGCTGAAGGAGCGTGATCCGGCGTTCCATGCCAGATTGAAGCGGCTGGGACGCCGGCTCACCCATATTCCCCGCGAGCTGCATTTCACGCACTGGGCAGCGGAACGCACAGTCAGCTTTCTGGAGGGACATGCCAGGATACCCCCTGAGCACAGTGACGAGGGAAAGCAGCCGTTCTTCTGCATGATGAGCGTATTCGACCCCCACAACCCCTATGATGATATGCCGGCTGAGTATCTTGAGAGGGTGCGTGATGATCTCTTGCCGATGCCCGAGGTTGCTGCATATGAACGGGAACATCGGATCAATGCCATCGCCCGGGAGCAGCGTGACGGCTACCTGGGCCCGTATGCCACGTTCGGGGCTGAGGATTTCAGGGCAATGCGTAGGGGTTATTTCGCCTCGATCGCCCTGCTGGATGATGAGGTGGGCCGGGTGCTCGATACGCTGGACCGTACCGGGTTGAGCAGAAATACGCTGGTCATTTTCACCAGCGACCACGGCGACATGCTTGGTGATCACGGTCTGCTGGTCAAGGGGGCCTTCTTCTATGATGCCTGTACGAGAGTGCCACTGATCCTCCGTCAGCCGGAGGTGACGGCAGCGGGCCTGCGTACTCGGGCCCTTGTGCAGCCCCATGATATATCAGCCACAGTGCTGGCTGCTGCGGGTATGGAGACTGAACGGATCCGGCAGCTTATGCCGGATGCAACCGATATACGTATCAAAGCCGGTGATGAGAAGGACGGGGAGCATGCGTTCCATCAGGAGGCGGTATGCGAATACCGGCAGACCGGTATAGATAGGACTGGACGCTATTTTGACCCGCCAATCGATGCGGCCATGATTACCGACGGGTCCTGGAAACTCAACCTATATTATCCGGTTCCGGGCACCCCTCCAGGCAGGAGCGAAGAGGGCCAGCTGTTTGACCTTCGTGAAGACCCCGGTGAAATCATTGACCGGTGGGAGAGAGAGCCGGATGTCAGGAACCGTATGCTCGGCAGGCTGCGGCAGTGGCAGACACGACAGGAGCCTATCCGCCCGCGGAGAGCCCGATCAGCAGTTCCTGAGAGGGATTGCCTCTTCGATAACCGCCTGAAACCAGCAAAGAGAGGTAGCCGATGAGTATGCTATTACCTGACGGTATCTGGCCCACCATGATCACTCCGTTTTACGATGACGGAACCATCGACTATCCTTCCCTGACACGGCTGGTTGACTGGTATATTGATCAGGGTGTTGACGGCCTGTTTGCCGTTTGCCAGTCCAGTGAGATGTTCCATCTGTCCCTTGAGGAGAAGGTCAGGCTGGCTGAAGCCTCGATAGACGCCGCAGCCGGTCGGGTCCCGGTGATCTGCTCGGGTCACACCGCAGATACGCTGCCCGAACAGGTCCACGAACTTCAGACTATGGCTGCCACCGGAGTGGAGGCGGTTGTGCTGATTGTGAACCGGCTGGCAGCCAGCGGGGAAGGTGAGGAGTCCGCATTGAGAAATCTCAGGGAGATAACCGCCGGCATCCCACCGGAAGTGCCGCTGGGGTTTTACGAGTGCCCGCATCCCTACAAACGGCTGATCTCTCCTGAAATCCTGGAATACAGTATCGCTTCGGGACGGTACTCCTTTCTCAAGGATACCTGCTGCGACAGCAGGCTCATCCAGGAACGCCTGCTTCGCCTTAAAGATACCGGCTTTAAGCTATTCAATGCGAACAGTGCGACCCTCAGCCTGTCGTTAGCCGCCGGGGCCAGCGGATACAGCGGGGTGATGGCCAATTTCCATCCTTCCCTGTACCGGAAGCTGGTGACCAGCCAGAGAGAGGAACCGGGTTCGGCCGACGACCTGCAGAACCTGCTTGGAGCGGTATCGGCGATTGAGGACGAGTGGTATCCCATGACAGCCAAGTACCATCTCAGTAAGCTCGGCATCATCGAGTCCGTCTATACCAGAAAGCATGCATCAGCGAAGCTGGATGAGAACCATCGCCTAATGGTGGAGCAGATGGGCAGGCTCTTCTGAAGGGCATGTGGGGCAGGAACAAGGAACCGGTGCCTGGATCATAATCCAAATTGCTGAAAGTGGGATGATAGCCGAGGCTGCAAGGAAAAGAGACTGTTCTGCCGTTGAAACTGCTCTATGGCCGGCAGTACCCTCAAGCAGGGGCACTGCCCATGCCGGCAATGAAGATGAATGCCACCACGGCATCGATGGAGTTCAGCAGGATGTGGACCCCGATACCGATATAGATGCTCTTGCGTTTCACGACATAGATCAGGGGCAGCAGTCCCAGCGTGCGTGTCAGGACCATCCATGGGGAGAAGGTATGGTAGAGGGCGAAGAGGAGGCTGTGGACAACATAGCTGCCGCGCCCTTTCATCCTCGGCAGCAGATAGCCCCTGAAGTAGAGCTCCTCCACCAGGGGGCCCAGGATTACTACGAAGATAATGAACAGCGTGTAGGTCCGAATCAGCTCCGGCCTGCCATAGGTGCCGTCAAGTCCTGTTCCCAGCTGGGGAACCCATGAAAAGAGGATACGGTAGATCTCTTTCTCCACAGGCTTCAAAGCGGTGAAGATAAGCCCGGTTATGACGAACACGCTGCCGCCGTACAGCAAGTACTGCCACCAGGGAAGGGCTGTGCGATAACTGATGATGCCCCGCAGGGTGAGTCTCCCGGTACTCCGCTTCCCCCGATAGAGGAGATAGCCGAGTTCAAAGGGGATGATTATCACTACCAGCGCAATGATGAGCGCCATTACAGGGGGATACCCCCGGTTCAGTACCGGCTGGCGAATAAGATAATAGAGAGTACCTGAAAGGATCCCCGGAAGGAGATGAAGGGTGATAGATCGGAATGGGGGCATAGGCTTCGCCTGCTTATTGATCCCCGAGTGTTGTGCCTCTCCGGATAAAGCTTCCATACATCTGCCCTCCGTTCATGTCTTTGATTTGTATCCTGCTGCCGGCAGTGCATATCCTGTCCTGCAGATGGAATGCCTACCAGGATAAGATTACCATACTTGCATGCAGGTGAGAAAGTAAAAAATGGCACAATACATTTTATGGTACGGTCTCTCCTGTGCAGGGCATGCGGCGGCTCACTTCTGGTGGCACTGAGACCTTCAGCTGAATCCTTGCGGGAAGCTGGTTTGATCTGTGTGAGAAATGACGAGTGACTGGACGAATGGAGAACTCGGGTTAGTCCTGACATCAGCAACTGTACTGTATTGGATGATATGCCCATGATCCAAAATGGCAACTTTGTCGGCAATTACGGCTGCTTCCCCGAAGTCATGGCTGACAACTACTGCGGTAGTCCCACAGGCACGAAGCAGGTCCCTGACAAACTCAAGCATCCGGGATTTTATGCGGACGTCAAGATTGTTGAATGGTTCATCAAGCAGAAGCAGATCAGGTTGCGGGGCCAGAGAGCGGGCCAGTGCAACCCGCTGCTGCTGGCCCCCCGATAGTTCGAATGGATAGCGTTTGCCATACCCGTCAAGTTCGACAAGGCTGAGCATGGAATCAACTGCTTCTCTGCGTACATCCTTAGATAGCCTTCTAAGTCCGTAGGCAATATTCTGAGCGACTGTCAGATGAGGAAACAGTGCAAAATCCTGGAAAACAAACCCGAAATTACGCTTCTCAGGGACGATGCATACTGAATCGCTCACAAGGAGCCTGCTCCCGAATTGTATCGTGCCCGCATCTGGCACCATGAATCCGGCCAGGATGCGCAGCAAGGTGGTCTTCCCACAGCCGCTCTGTCCCAGGAGTGCTATCGTCTCACCATGCGGCACTGTGAGTGATAGGTTGTTGAGGACTTTTGTGGAATTCCCCCGGTAGCCTGCCGTGATACCGTTTATTGTTACCTCTGCCATGCTATCTTTTCCTTATTCTCTCTTTCAGTACTACAATACCCAGTGTCGGTATCAAACCCAGCACCACAATCATCAGCGAGTAGGGAGCCGCCCGGGAAAGCATCTCATTGCTTGCATAGTAGTATGCCTTCGTTGCCAGCGTCTCAACGTTGAATGGGCGCAGTATCAGCGTGATGGGCAGCTCCTTGATCAGATCGATGAAGACCAGCAGAGAGCCGATCAGCAGAGGTGTCTTGAGCAGGGGGATGTTTACAGAGAGAAGGGTTCGTATCGGAGATATCCCCAAACCCGTAGAAGCCTCTACCAGTGTTCTCCCGATTCGCTGGTAATGGGCCGAAAGCGGTGTATAGGCTACTGCCAGATAGCGAATCACGAATGCGGCTATCAGGCTCATAAACCCCGTGAACAGGAGAAGCGAGCGGGCCGATGCCAGGGAGATAATTCCGCTGCTTCTCAATCCGTGCAGCAGCGAGTTGCCGGTTATCAGGACCGCCAGGGCAAGAACGGCTCCGGGAATGCCGTACCCCATGGTGCTGAAGCTGATGAAGCGGGTAGCGGGGGAATTCCCGAGAACTGTTTTTCCGTGTACCAGGATCAGGGCGGTTATCACTGCTGCCCCGGAGGATACAATGCCGATACCCAGGGTCTGCAGTAGGTGCCGTCCAAGATCTGCCGGAATGACTGCTGCCGTCGGAAGCCCCCAAATTACCAGCATGATTACCGGAAGCACAAATCCCAGCAATACAGGCAGGGTTACCACTGCCATGCTGACTGCATACTGTATACCTTTCAGCTTCCTCCCCTGGTCAGTTTCCCGCTTCGGCAGGCTTGATGCATATTTATTCTGCTTTCCCCGCGATTTGCGCTCAACTGCAATGAATCCAAAGGTGAACAGCAGCAGTATTCCCGCCAGTTTCAATGCCAGGGCGGTATCCCGAAGAGTAAACCAGGCCCGGAATATCCCGGTAGTGAAGTTTTCCACTCCATAATAGTGCACCGCACCATATTCGGAGAGGGTTTCCATCAGGACCAGGCTTATGCCTGCTGCAATGGCCGGTCGGGCCAGGGGAAAGGCAATTGTCCAGAAAGCCCTGCGTCTACTGACTCCAAGGCTGCCGGCAGCCTCAAGCAGCGATGAAGATTGGATGCTGAAAGAGGCCCTTGCGGCTGTGAAAACATAGGGAAACAGGGCGAGGGTCATCACCATGATCAATCCTGCCATGTTCATGATATCCATAGCCGGGAGTTGTGCCGGGGTAAGCCCGGTAACTCTCTGCAAAGTGGTGCTTACGGGACCGCTGATGCTGAAAAAGTTTGCGTAGACAAAGGCAAGGATATATGCCGGTACGGCCAGGGGAAGATAGGAGCAGGCTTCAAGGGCCTTTTTCCCCCTGAAGTCGTAGTGAGTTATGATCCAGGCAGACCAGACGCCCAGGATCCCCGTACCTGCTGTCACGCCGGCCGCCAGCAGGAGTGTCTGACTGAGATACCTGGGCAGCAATAAGCCCAGCAGATGCTGCCAGTTGTCATTGGTCTGGAGGAGTGAGGATGTGACAATATAGATAAGCGGCCCAGTTAGGGCTGAGCACAGAAGAACAATAACTGCGGTCCAGGATGGTCTGTCAGGCCTGAAGAATTTTATTTTCATAATGGTTACGATGTTGCTTGGTTATCTCCAGCCGGCACGGTCGAATATCATCACGGCTTCGGTATTCAGTTCTCCCAGCATGCTGAGGTTCAGGGTGTCCCGCCTGAATGTTCCCCATTCGGCTACAGTGGGGTTGAGCGCAATACCTTCGCGAACGGGGTATTCATAGTTTGCCTGGGCAAAGAGCGCCTGTGCGGATTCTGATGTCAGGAATTCCAGCAGCCTCACCGCATTCTCCCGGTTTGGGGCATGGGCGGCAACTCCTGCTCCGCTGATGTTGATGTGGGTTCCGCGTCCCTGCTGATTCGGAAAGAATACGCCTATCCGCTCACCGACTTCCTGTTCGTAAGGATCTGTGCTGTTAAGGAGCAATCCGATATAGTAGGTGTTTACTACGGCATATCTGCCCTCTCCGGCTATCAGGGCCTTCATCTGATCGCGGTCATTCCCCTTCGGCTCTCTGGCCATGTTCTCAACCATGGCCTTAGCCCAGACTTCGGCATCCTCGGGCCCATTATGCGCGATTAGCGATGCCAGCAGGGATTGGTTGTAGATATTACTAGAAGACCTGATGAGGATCTGGTTCCTGAACAGCGGTCCTGCCAGGGCTTCGTAAGTTGAGAGTACAGAGCCGTCCGTGACGGCGGTATCGTAGACAATGACCCGTCCTCGAAGGGTGAGGCCTACCCAGAACCCTTCCGGGTCACGATAGGCTGCAGGCACATGCTCATTGATCACCTCTGATAAGCCGGGCTGCAGCAGTCCAAGCTCCTTGGCATAGCCGAGCCGACCGGCATCGGCAGTAATGAGCAGGTCTGCCGGGCTTAGCTCTCCCTCGCTCTTCAGCCGCTGGATAAGCTCATCAGCATTGGCGGTTACCACATTCACCCTGATGCCAGTTTCTTCCTCAAAGGCGGCATAGAGGGCCTGATCCGCATCATAGTGGCGATGTGAATAGATATTGACTTCCTGCCGCTCCCCGGACCCGGCTGCAAAGAGGAGTCCGCTAACAGAGAGAATCAGAATAATCAGTCGGAATTGTTTATGCATGGTCATGTAATCACCTCAAGTAAGTTTATGTGTAATAAAATATTTAATACATATTAACAAATGTGTCAATGGCTAGTTCATACAATTTATGAACTTTGGTCATTTACCACAGATACCATCAGGTAACGGCAATCTCCGGTTTGATGTGGAATAATCGCTTTCCAGCGACCTGCCGGTTATCCCGGGGTTTGGGGTAGCAGAGCTGCAAAAGATCAGCTGGAAGCAATCTGATATCTGTCCTTGCAGCGGCAAATGTTCGTCAGCCGGGAAAATCTGTCTTGATCCTGTGGTAGGAGGGCAGCAGAAGTCCCGGTGCAGAGATATGAGGGGAGATTAGCAATTACCGTTTCGGTACTTGCTGCATGGAAGCGGATTATCCTCTGGTAAGCTGGTCAGGGTTGCCTGATCCTGCCTTCGACAGCAGTACTGTTCTCAAATTGCGTAATAACCTGTTCCAATGGCTCCTTTCTGATGTTCCAGACGCCGTAAAAGGGGTGATCAAGATCTTCGATTATCCAGTTGAGTAAATATATGGACACGCTCAGAGAAGCCGTTATCAGAATATGTACCGGCAGCGAAAGCCGGCTTTGAGCACTGGACTAAGCATGGGAAATCCATTCCCTACCATAGTGATACTGATACGAACAGCACTGACAGCAGCAGGGACCAGATTATCAGTGCCTTTCTGGTAGCTTTTTTTGCTTTATCGGCCTGCCACCAGGCCCTGGGACTTACTCCCATCGCTAGCAATGTGGAGACGCCTGAGAGATTGATACATATGATGTTTGTCAGGAAAAGCAGCCCGGCACCCAATGCCTCTGAATATGCTCCGGCTCCAATCAGCATCCCAAATACTGTGAGCGGTGGCAATAAGGCAACGGCAACCATTACACCGATTACAGCCGATGAAGCCCCAGTGGTGAAAGCAAGCACACCTGCACACCCTGAACAGAGAGCAAGGATGATATCTGAAATTCCGGCATGAGTCCTGGCTCCGATTTCGGGGATGAGAGGATCTGCCTGGAAAAAGTACCCCATGCCCATGGATACAACAACTGCAAGTAGAATTCCTGCTATAAGTGTTTTTAACGCATTGACTCCCAATTGTCTGTCAGCAAGGTTGCATGACAGGGCTAACGCTACGTTTGGACCAAGGAATGGGGCTATGACCATCGCACCGATTATAACCGCTACGTTATTTTTCAGTAATCCGATAGCAGCAACAATGGTGGATAAAACGGTCATTACAAAGAAGATCGGATTGATCTTTGCACTGCTGACCAAATCAGAGTACAGCTCTTCGCGGCTGATACGCATGACTTTTCGCTTTTCCGGTGTATCCTTCGCAGCGGTTTGTGATTCATTCTGCCTATCTGCTGCCTGTGGCCTGGGCAGCGATGCCTCTACGGGTAATACAACCAGCTTGAACGCTTCGATATGGGAGAAGCGGGATTCAAAAATATCCATGATGGCTTCACTTTCGCTGGAATCGGTGATGGCGCTAATGATAAAGGTCCCAGAAGCCGACTCCTCCTGCCAGTACTGCAGTTTATTCTGCTGCTTGAATATATCGGTTGCCGCTGTTCCGTGTTCCTCGGGTAAAATGATCTTAACTACGCGCTGTGGCATGATAGCTTCCTCTGCTTAGTAATAGTATCACATCATAGCGTATCTCTGAACGGGCAATCATGCAATGACATAAAAAATGTCAGCTATCATATCTGCAGAAGAATGCCAAATGCACCGGTACAGAGCGAACGGCTGTTGGTGATTAATAAGTCCACGTATTCCGGGAGCAGGGCTTCACCGTGTATGTATTGCGAAGAACAGCTGGAGACACAAGAAGCCAGAGATTTATGAGCTGCCGGCATATACACCTCTGACGGGATACATGTTTCCCATGGCAGCATGCTTAAGTAACCAATATGATGATACACCGCTGGAGGTATCATTTGCCATGATCTTTTCTATGATGATACCTGGTGAAGTGCCATCCGGGATTACTACAGCCTTGTCCCTATCCTGTTACCCGACTCATACCTTCGCAGCCCCAGCCTGAAGACCAGCAGTGCGGCCAGGAGAAACAGCACATCAACCCCAATCAGGAGGGCGAACTTGCCGGCAGAGAACTCCGAGAAAAGCTCCACCGGGACATAGGCTGCCCAGACCGTGGGTACCAACGTCATCAGCAGTACTTTAGCTGTACCCCGGAAAATCGAGCCGGGGTAGAGGGTGAAGCTTATCATTGCCTCCACCAGGGGGGATGCGGCCGAGTCAGCATTGCCGAGGAAAAAGGTCAGGCTGTGCGCAAGGACTGCCATGGAGGCAAACAGCATCCCGAAGAGGAGGGTAAAGAGCAAAAACAGCAGGATTCCCTGCAGTGTCAGCGACTGGAACAGCACAAACAGCAGTATCCCGTAGGTCACGTCCCCCCAGCCGGAAACCACCATTCGGGAGGCCAGCAGGTTCGGCAGGATGCTTCGTGGCTGGAGCAGGTAGACATCAAGCTCACCCTGATAGATTATCCGGGAAATATGGTTCCAGTTCCCGGCAAGGAGCTGGCAGAGCCCGAAGCCAATGGCTGCCAGAGCCCAGAGAAACATCACATCGTTCAGGCCGTATCCGTTAATGTCCCCGACCCGGGCATAGAGAATTGACCAGAACACGATGAAGCTGGCATTGTTGATCACCATTCCGAAAATCTGGATCCAGAAGGAGGTCCGGTACTCCATGCCGGCTTTCATGTTGCATGCAATATACCTGCCGAACAACTCACGGTAACTTACTCCCTGTTTCATATCAGCCTCCCTGGATGTGCAGTCGCTTCCCGGCTGCCCGGAACAGCAGGAAAACTCCGGTAACGGTCACCGCAATCCATGCAACCTGGCCGGCCAAGGCCTGAAGAAACAGGCTCGGTGAGTATCCGACCATGATCCTTGCCGGCCAGTAGACAGCGTAGGCAAACGGTGTGTGAATGGTTATACCCCGAAGCCATTCGGGAAAAAATTCCAGTGGTATGAACATACCCCCGAAGATGAAGAGGATTTTCTGGTAGATCATGAAGAACGGTGACGCCTCTTCAGTCCAGAAGGCCAGCAGTCCGATCATGATGAAGAACCAGGTGTTCATCGCTATCCCAAGGATAATGAGCAGCAGTCCTGCAGCGAGGGCAGTGAAGTAACCCGGCAGGTGACCGGCCAGAAGGTAGGCGAGGAGGAACCCCTCGAGAAGCAGGGTGATCATCCGCAGCAGTGATTCACCCATTGAACGGCAGAACTTGAAGGCAACATATGAATGGGGGCGAATCATGAGGTAGGCAAGCGTTCCGTCTCGCACCTCCTGCTGGATATCATACCAGACCCTGGTAAGTGAGAGTACGATAGTCTCCGTGAAGGTGAGGTACCAGAGTGTCTGGACCATGCTGAAACCGGCGATAACCGGCTGCCAGGAGAAGACTACCTTCCAGAGGGCGTAGAATATGGCAATTATCATGATGAAGAAGATATTCTTCAACAGGAACCCGGGAAGGTAGGCCAACTGCTCCCGCAAGGAGATGATGAATATCTTTCCGTACCCCCGAAATCCGTAGAGACGTCGGGACCGGCAGGTGCTCTCGGTCGTTATCTGGTTCATATCTGCCCCCGGTATATTGCCGTGATTATCTCCTCCATAGGTGGAGGGCTGATGGCGATATCCTGGATACCTCCGCCTTTCAGCAGCATTCCCAATACATCCTCAAGACTTCTGGCCTGCAGGTCAACTTCAAGCTTCAGTGAATAGTCAGTGCGCTTCAGCTCCCTCACTCCCTCGATAACGCAGCGCTCAGGACCGTCATGCCTGATGTCGATAACCCGTTTGTTGAGAAGCCGGTACTTCATCTCCCCGACAGTTCCGTCCCAGACGATCCTGCCCCGATTGATTACTATCGCCCTCCGACAGATTTTCTCGATGTCACCGGCATCGTGGGAGGTGAGGAATATGGTCACGTCGTTCTCCGCATTGATGCGCCTGATAAGATCCCGGATTTTCGAGCGGGCAATGACATCCAGGCCGATGGTCGGTTCATCCAGGAAGAGGATTGCAGGTGAGTGAATCAGCGAGGCGGCAATCTCACAGCGGATGCGCTGACCCAGGGAGAGTTTTCGAACCGGCTGGTGCAGGTACTCTCCGATCTCAAACTCCTCGGTTAGTACCCGTATGCGTTTTTCAGTCTGTTTCGCCGAAATGTGGTATATAGCCCCCAGCAGCCGAAAGGAATCGACAGGCGGGAGGTGGAACCAGAGCTGACTCTTCTGACCGAATACCGTACCGATCTCGAAAGAGAGCTCCTTCCGGTTACGATGGGGATCACCTCCAAGGAGTGATACCGATCCGCTGTCCGGGTAGAGGATCCCGGTTATCAGCTTGATGGTGGTGGACTTGCCGGCACCGTTGGGTCCGATGAAGGCCAGGATTTCTCCTTTTCCGACTGAGAAGTTGATCCCGTCGACAGCACGTATCTCCCGCATGCGATGACCTCTGCGGGAATCGCCGCTACGCATCCTTGTCCTGAATGTTTTCTCTAATGCATCAACTCTCAATACCTGTTCCATACTGCCTCCGAT
Source organism: uncultured Spirochaetales bacterium (assembly GCA_964605195.1). Classification (GTDB taxonomy): domain Bacteria; phylum Spirochaetota; class Spirochaetia; order JABMQR01; family JABMQR01; genus CAZSBC01. The sequence continues at coordinate 15,525 of CAZSBC010000029.1, forward strand.
AGGGTTGCTGCTTCCCTGTGAACCTCCGTCCACAGAAAGTCCCAAAGTCATGAACCGTACAGCTCCTTCTGCATATCCCGAAAATAAAAAAAACCCGTGAATCGAAAGATCCACGGGCTGTATCGCTTAATTCCGCAACTAGGCTGAATCGCACCGTGGATATTGTACCGGGTAGACGACGACAAGAGTAATGCCGCTGTCTGCTGCTGGGAGAAATGAGGTGCTTGTTACTGTCTTTTCCCGGGGTGGTGTTATCAGCATGGTACAGGTATACAGCATGTTTTTCATTGTGACAAGAGTTCTGCACCTGAAAACTTATCGAAACCCAGCGAGATGCTGCAAGTTAGGCTGTATGCTTGTAGGGAAGCTGCCCGATTCTTGGTATCAGGCAGATTCCCTACCGGGTAAGATGCCCGGATTACCTGTTACCCATTTTGCGGGTGCTCACATCGAAGATAACCGCCAGGGCCAGTATGATACCACGGACTATGTATTGTGTTGAAATATCGATTCCCATGAGATTCATACCCGATGTGAGGGAAGTGAATACAATGGCACCGATGAGGGAGTTTGTAACCGATCCGACACCGCCTGCAGCAGATACCCCGCCGATATAGGCGGCGGCTATCGCATCGAGCTCGAACAGTGTACCGGCTGTTGTGGTCGCAGACTGTAGCCGGGCGGCAAAGAGCATGCCCGACAGACCGGCCAGCATACCCATGGATCCGAATACGATGAACTCGATTTTCTTCACGTTAATACCGGACAGCTCTGCTGCTTCCGGGTTGCCGCCGACAGCATAGATATGCCGGCCAAGCACGGTTCTGGTTGTGATGAACTGGTATATCACGACTACCAGGAGTACGATCACCAGGGTCCATGATAGACCGTTGTATGTGCTGAGAATCCAGGTGATCACGGCAAGCAGGGAAGAAACGAATACAATCTGGATTATGAATATGGAGAACCGCTGTACCTCGAACTCATACCTGATCTTTTCCATGCGCTTTTTCATCTGACCGGCTACAAACAGCGTAATGGCGATGAGCCCAATGAAAAGGGTCAGCTTGTGAATTCCGGGAAGAAACCGCTCTGATGCGAAAATATCGGGAACAAATCCGTTTCCCATGGCATTGAACGTCTTGTTGGGAATAATGATTGTGCCGGTCTTAAGGGTTGTCAGCAGCAGCAGACCCCGATAGATCAGCCAGCCGGCCAGTGATGCGACAAAGGCCGGTATGCCAAGCTTTGCCACCGGGAACGCAGTGATGAGCCCTGCGGTAATGCCGAACAGCAGAATCATCGGAACAACAATCAGGACCGGCAAGCCCCAGAAAACCATGGCAATGGCAGCGACGGCTCCCAGAAATCCAGAGAGGAAACCGATCGAGAGGTCGATATGCCTGATGACGATCACCAGGGTGACACCGACAGCGAGGACTGCCAGATACCCGGTCTGGTTGAGCAGGTTTGAGATGTTTCTGGCCGAGACGAAGATACCGTCAGTGGCGATGCCGAACACGACGAAAATAACGAACAATGCAATATACATTCCGTAATCGCGGATATGCTTTTTCATTTCAACTGCTAAGTCTTTGATAAAGTTCATTGGATCCCTCCTTCAGGTGGTTGCTAATTCCATAATTCGTTCCTGAGTGGCTTCTTCGATCGGAAGTTCACCGGTGATCTGGCCTTCAGAGACAACAAATACCCGGTCGCTCATGCCGAGTACTTCAGGCAGTTCGGAGGAGATCATGATAATACTCATACCCTCAGCAACCAGCCTGTTCATGATTGTATAGATCTCGTATTTCGCCCCGACATCGATTCCGCGGGTCGGTTCGTCGAGAATGAGAATGCTCGGTTCGGCAAAGAGCCACTTGGCAACCTGCACCTTTTGCTGGTTTCCGCCTGACAGCTTACTGACCAGCTGCTCAAGGCTCGGCGTCTTTATATTGATGGATTCGCGGTACTCACGAGCTGCCTTGATCTCCGCATTGTCATCAATCACATGCCGCCTTGCGATATGCTTGAGATTTGCCACGCTGATATTCTGCTTGACATCCTGGATCAGGATCAATCCATTCTTCTTCCGGTCCTCGGACACGTAGGCAAGCCCTGCAGCTATGGCCTGTTCAGGATGGCTGAACTTTTTCACCTCGCCACGAATCGTCAGCTCACCCCCAAGTTCATAGCTGTCCGGATTGCCGAAAACGCTTCTGGCGAACTCGGTCCGTCCTGAACCCATCAGGCCGGCAAGCCCCACAATCTCTCCCCGCTTCACGTTGAAGTTGATATCCTTCAGATCGTACCGACCGGTTTTCGTGTTGAAGGCTGTCCAGTTCTTCACTTCCAGCATCACTTCCCCTGCGGGCTTGGTATCCCTTCCGGGAAAGACGTTGGTGATTTCTCGGCCTACCATATGCCGGATGAGCACAGGTTCACTGACCTCTCCTGCCGCGGCACTCAGCGTGCAGATAGTCTGTCCGTCTCTGAGCACGGTCACGGTATCAGCAATGCTGATGACCTCCTTCAGCTTATGGCTGATCATGATCGAGGTGACCCCGATCTTCTTCAGATCCTGAATCAGGGTCAGAAGATTATCGCAGTCATCTTCATTCAGGGCCGCAGTCGGTTCGTCAAGAATGAGGATCTTGACATCCTTCGACAGAGCCTTGGCTATCTCCACAAGCTGCTGCATACCTACACCGAGTTCCTTTACCCTGGTCTCGGGATTGATCGATAACCCGACTTTCTTCAGCATCGCCTTAGACTGTTTGATTGTTTCGTTCCAGTCTATGATTCCGTTCTTATGTATTTCGTGACCGAGAAATATATTCTCGTATACCGTCATTTCGGGAATAAGAGCCAGTTCCTGATAGATGATCCCGATCCCGACCGCCTCACTATCGGCGATATGGTTGAAATGCTTGACCTCACCGTCGAATACAATTTCGCCATCGTACGTTCCATGGGGATATACACCGCTGAGAACCTTCATGAGGGTGGATTTTCCTGCCCCGTTTTCCCCGACCAGACAATGGATCTCACCCTTTGCTACTGAAAAGGTTACCTCGTCGAGGGCTTTTACCCCAGGAAAGACTTTGGTTATATTTTTCATTTCCAGAATATAGTTCGTACCCATTCAGTACCCCCTTACCCAAATTCATCAGTTACCGAAGTATAATCGAGAAGGGCGATGGCTGCTGCCACCGCCCTGATGATCATTTCTGTTATGATTTATTTCTCACTTCCGTTGGTTTACAGGCCAGAGAATTCACCTGCATCGTAATAACCGCTGTCAATGATCGCTTTCTTCACATTTTCCCTGGTAACTACTGTGACATCTGACTGAATGGCAGGTACCATGGTTGCCTGGTTGTCGTACGCACCCTGGGCATTGGGGGTCTTGTCTTCAAGAAGGGCAACAGCTGCAGCTATGGCATCCTTTACCAGAACACGGACATCCTTGAATACAGTCATCGTCTGCTTCCCGTCAATGATGTACTGTATGGAGGCCTTCTCCGCATCCTGCCCCGATATCCAGTACTTGGTCACATCAGGGTCTGCTGCAAATGCATCAGCTATGGCACGGGCAGTCCCGTCGTTGGGAGCTGCTATAAAGACCTCGCCCTTCATGCCTGCGTTTGCTGAGGTAAGATTGGCTTCAGCCAGGTTCTTGGCCACGTTGAAGTCCCAGTTGGTTGTGACCTGGCTGATAATCCTGCCAAGCTCATCCCTGTTGAGGTTCCGCTTTCCGCTGAGGCCTTCAGCAACTGAGGAGTTCCTGATGACGAAGGTTCCGTCGGCAATCTTCGGCTGGAGGACTTCCCATGCTCCCTGGAAGAAGAGGAAGGCATTATTGTCGGTTGCAGCTCCTGCGTAGAGGTAGAGGTTGTTGCCGGATCCGCTGGCATTGTCCACCAGGTGCTGACCGAACTCCCTGCCTACGGAGACCGAGTCAAAT
>CAZSBC010000029.1:19501-25407 GCA_964605195.1 uncultured Spirochaetales bacterium
GACATAGTAGTCGACATTCTCGGAGCCTGTGATCAGACGGTCATACGAGATTACTTTGACACCGGCCTGGCTGGCTACATCGGCAGTGGCCGCCGCAGCTGCTCCATCATGCGGGCAGATAATAAGTACTTCAATTCCCTTTGAAATAAGGGCTTCGACATTTGCGCGCTCCCGGGATGGATCGCCCTGAGAGAACAGAATCTCTACGGAATACCCGGCTTCCTCAAGTGCAGATCTGAAGCGGGCTTCATCCTGCAGCCATCTCGGTTCATCCTTGGTGGGAAGAACGATTCCTACCGCGATGCCTTTGCCGGATCCATCTGCCGATTCACTGCTTGCATTTGCAAACACCATGCTCCCCATACCGAGGATCATCAGCAGGGTGATTGTCAAGAATAGTATACGTTTCATAACGCCTCCTAAATTGGTTTCGTACATGTTTGCAATCGGCATGCCAACTTGGTAGCCTGTAAAGGAGAATGCAGGAGAAAAATAATATATTACAATAAAAGCATTTGCAGTGTCCGGATTGTTGAAATTTTCTCTTGACAGAAAATATCTGGTGGTGCAAACAGGTCGATGAAAGAACCGGTAGAGATTTGGTGGTGCATTTGCACCACCAGCCATTGATCTTGCTCAAAGCAATAACGGTGTTCCGGATATTTATTCGTCGGTCTCGTTCGGCAGTGCAATACTGTGTTTCTTCAAGCGGTAACGCATGGTATTCCTGGTAATTCCAAGGGCTCTTGCTGCCGCGGAAATATTCCCGAGGTTTGATTCAAGGGCATCCATGAGCAGGTTCCTCTCGATATCAGTCAGGTTTTCCGAGTTACCCGAGATTATCACAGCGGATCTGTTCTGCGGCGTCCTGCGCAGCTTGGTCTTCCGCATGATCTCCGGGAAGCTTTCCACACCAATCTCAGGCCCCGGAGAGAGAATTGCGGTACGCTCCACCAGATTGCGCAGTTCGCGGACATTGCCCGGCCAGCTGTAGGACTGGAGTACCCTGAGAGCTTTTCTGGAGAACTGCTTGTCACCAAGGTTCAGCTCAGAGGAGTATTTGTCGAGAAAGAACTCAAGCAGCGGTTCAATATCTTCTGTACGTTCACGGAGTGGCGGGATCTCAACATGAAATGTGTTGATACGGTAGAGAAGGTCCCCGCGGAACTCACCGGCAGCAACAAGTTCGGTAAGATTCTTGTTGGTCGCGCAGATGATCCGGGTATCAATTGTTATAGTCTTCCCGAGACCGAGCGGCTCTATGGTTTTGTGCTCCAGCAGCCTGAGCAGTTTCGGCTGAATGGCGAGGGGCAAATCCCCTATCTCATCAAGAAACAGGGTGCCTCCCTGCGCCAGCCGGATCTTTCCGGGAAAATCGGCATCGGCACCGGTAAAGGCTCCCTTCCTGTATCCGAACAGTTCCGATTCAAGCAGGCTTTCAGGGACAGCGGGGCAGTTGATGCTGATGAACGGTTTACGCTCCAGGCCCTGGTAGATCGTATGAATAGCCCGGGCAACTACCTCCTTACCGCTCCCGCTTTCCCCGGTGAGCAGAATCGGGGTGGGAAATTTCGCTACCCGCTCAAGTGTCTGCATGATGGCTCCCATTTCAGGGGAGCGGAAGACCATCCGATGCTCCTTCTGGTTCTCTTTCAGCCCCACATTCTCCTTTTTCATCCTGTCAAAGGACCAGACCTTGTTAACGGTATGGAGGATCAGCTCGGTGTTGAAGGGTTTGGTGATGAAATCTGTGGCCCCGAGTTTCATCGCCTCAACGGCCCGGTCGATTGTTCCATGGGCTGAGATCAGGATAAAGGGGACCTCCTGTGACCTGAGCCGGATTTCCTGCATGAAGGCTATCCCGTCCATCTCCGGCATTTTCATGTCCGATATGATCAGATCAATTTCCGGATGCTTGTCGAACAGGTCAAGACCTGCAGCGCCATTATCAGCTGATAGTACCGTATATCCCTTGCTCTCAAAGAGAATGCTGAGAACACTGAGCATGTTCTTTTCATCATCGACCACCAGTATTGTATGCATAGCATCTCTCCGTTAAATGATAATGGTAAACGTGCTGCCGATACCCGGTTCTGAGGAGATGTCGATATATCCTCCATGCTCCTGGACTATCCGGTGCGCAATTGACAGGCCTAGTCCTGTGCCAGAATTTTTCATGGTGTAGAATGGGTTGAAGATATTCTGCATCGTTTTGCTCTCCATACCACAGCCATTATCCCTGACAGCTATGTGCAGGTGACCGTTAACCATACCGGCGTGTATGGTCACCTGTCTGGCATTCTCATCGCTTGCTTCCAGGGCATTCAGTACCAGATTGGATATCACCTGCTCCATAAGATCCTTATCCAGCAGAACCGTTGTCAGTTCTGAATCGATTATCGTCTCCACCGAGACAGCGGGAAACTGGCTGAGGGGAACCAGTGAGAGGGCATCCTCTATGACGCTCTTAATTTCGCAGGCTGTGGGATTGGCATGGATTGGCCGGGCAAAGTCCAGGAAGTTGTCAATGACGTAGTTGAGGCTGTCAATCTCCGTAACCAGCATCTTCGTCAGGTGCTCATGTTTCTCATCGATATGGTAGTTATTGTGGAGAAACTCGGCGGAAACCTTCATGACTGCCATGGGGTTGCGGAGCTGGTGGGCTACCCCTGCTACCATCTCCCCGATAGCCGCGAGTCGCCGGGAAATCTGCAGCTGCTCCTCCAGGTTGTGCACCTGGGTTATATCGGCTATTACGGCGATCATCTTGAACTGCTCTCCCTCTCCGCCTGCGAAGGGGGAGGTGGTCACGCTGAGGATTTCATCCTGACCGTCGTAACTCACCCGGCATTCCTGCTGGGTTACAAAGATACCGGAATTCAGCCCCTGAAAGATGATTTCCTTAACCGGTTCAGGCAGGTTGACCTCCTGAATGCAGGCAGGCAGGGCAGGACCTTCGGCCTCGGGAACATGAATCAGCTTCCTTGCTGCATCGTTCCAGGCATTAATCTTTCCCTCTTCATCGATGGTCACTATTCCTGACCGTACGTTGTTGAGGATAAGCTCATTATACCCGATCAGCGCGGTAAGTTGCTGCTCACGGGACTGCAGGCGCTCCCGCATCAGCTCAACCGAATCAACCAGTTCCCCGAACTCATCTGCGGAGCTGTGTGATATGGAGTAGGAATAATCCCCCTCTCCAATCCTGGCCACGCCCTCCTGCAGCACTTTGTATGGGCGGAGAAACGAATGCCGATAGAACAGTACGGTAACTATGAACGCAATTATCAGTACTGCCAGGCTCATGAGGATGCCGAGTCTGTTGAAGCTGGAGATCAGCTTCCGGCTCTCCCAGATGTTGAGAATGGATATCAATTCCGCACCGTGAAATCCGTAGGGACCCAGAGGGGTTCTCCTGTACAGATAGTCCCCGATTACCTTTCCCTCTTTTGCAACCCCCTCTTCGGTCACTGCTATGATATCGCTCAGCTTGGGGAGGTCAAAGTCACTGCTGTAAATGATGCGGTTGGCGTAATGAATAACGGCAAGGGAGCCGGAGATCTGTTCAATCTTATCCATGAACTTTTTGTCCAGGGCAACGCTGATGCCCAGGATCCCGATCACTTCATCGTCGTGCTGTATCTGGGAAAGCCGCCAGTAATGGACGTCGAATTTGGTGTCAATGATGAATTCCCTGCTGCCGTTTGCTGCTGTCTCCAGGATATACTCAGTAAGCTGGGGGCTGTGGAGTAGGAAGTCATTGCTGGATCCCATCAGGCTGCCATCCTGCTGGAATACGTATATACCGTTGAGTTCCAGCGGAGCGCTGAAGAGGACAAGCTCGCGATTGAGGAGGTTGACCAGTTCGTAGTTGGTATATGTTATGATATTGCGCTGTCCGGCAAGGAGGGTTGCCTTGTTTTCCAGGTCATCTAGCGTCTGGATAAGGTATGCATGGACACTGTCTATACTTGAATCCATCTGCTTCTGAAAGGATCTTGAGCTGCTCTCCATTATCAGCACTGACATGGCAATCAGCATCAGGGTTCCCTGTAGTATGACTATTGCAAAGAATGAGAGGGCCACCTTTGTGGATATTCGCATACGGCGTTTCATGAAGGTGAATTTCATTGTTCCAACCTGTCCAGTTCCATCTGCATGGCCAGTATTGCCTCATCGACGGTAACAACCTGACGCAATACACGGGAAGACCACTTTTGCAGAATCAGCGATATGTTTCGATAATCCGGATGTACCGGTCTTGATTTGACCGTGGCCACCTGCTGACGCTTTATCTGGAAATAGGGATCTTCAGCAGTTGCTGTCGCATCATCCCATAGACTCTTCCAGACCGGGAATTCGTCATGATAGCGTCTCTGGAATTCCGGTGAGGATAGATAGAGGATATACTCCCAGGCCTGCTCTTTCTGCCGGGAGCCTGACATGACTGAGAGCCCCTGGAATCCGCTGACTGTCGAGCATTCGTCGGATGCCGCAAATCGGGGGAGTACCGAGACGACATATTCGAAATAGTCCGGGGAAGCGACCAGGTAGGTTGATTCCTTAAGTTCCCCGATGAGGAATGTCCAGTTGGTAGAGAACAGTGCATCTCCCCAGGTGAATACCTCTGCGGCAAAGATCTCCCCGGATTCAAGAGAGAGCGGGTTCAGCAGGCCTTCTTGCTTCAGTTCCAGAAGGTAGTTGAGAGCACGCCGCAGTTCGGGGTGATCAACTGTGAAATGCCCATGCTCATCATACCAGTCCCCTGCCTCCAGCCCCGAGAGCCAGATGAGCTCGCAGACGAGGATTTCCTGGGAGCGGAGGGAATCGAATATGGGGTAGGTGATCAGCTCCTTCTCCTTGGCTGAACGTGCCATCATCTGCATTTCTTCCAGCGTTACCGGCGGTGAGCTGTATCCTGCCCTGTTCAGGAGGTCAAGATTGGTATAGAGCAGCTGGAAGTTCGCCAGAAACGGCACTGCCCAGAGCTGTCCGTCATAGCTGTTGGCATTGTATATTTCAGGAATGGCGTTGGTTCGGATGTGTTCGGCGATAGCGGGGGGGACCGGGTCGATCAGTCCCCTCACAGCGAAATCTGCAGTCCAGATGTTATCGACAAGAATGACATCAAACCTGTCAGCGCTCTGATCGAGCAGGGTGTACATCTGGTCATATTCCTCAAAGGTCAGCTCCACCGCCTTGCCGTGGACTTCTGTAAACTCCCGGCTGCGAAGCTCGATATCACCGGGACTGTAACCGGCCTGCGCCATGTACAGCACCCGGATCGGATCTGCAGCTAGCAGGGCGGGAAGCAGTAGTAGTCCATAAATAATGTTCTTGATCACTCAACAACAGTACACCTGATATACTCCTGAGTCAACTCGCTGCAGCAGTTGCCCAATGTATGAAACCCGGGTACCTGATCACGGGTTCGGAACAATTCCCTGGGCTGTCGGCATGTATAAGCAGCTGCCAGACAGACTTGGGATGCAAACAGAGTAGCTGGGCTTCCGGAAACAGATGCGAGGCAGCTGATATCCTGCAGGCAGCGGTATGGATTAAGGGGGGATAATCGATTTTTCTCCTGATTCAACGGATCGTTGCAAACCCAACCGGTTTTTTTCTGTATACTGAGAGTATATGGGAAAAGAGTTTGCGGAAGAGGATATCATGACATTCGGTAAGAGGTTGCGACAGTTACGGCTTGCACACCATATGAGCCAGAAGGAGCTGGGGGCAATGGTCAATGTTACCGCTCAGGCTGTGCCTAAGCGGGAAATGATCTCTCGGAACCCGAGTTCCGGGCAGTGACACGGATTGCTGAAATCTTTCAGGTATCGGTTGGCCAACTCTTTTCTTCCGAAGTTTCAGAATCATACTCAGGTATTTTATTCACAGGAAGGAAG
>CAZSBC010000030.1:0-2869 GCA_964605195.1 uncultured Spirochaetales bacterium
GGGGTTTCTATTTCTACATAGAGATTGTTGTTGCCCTCATCATGCTGGTGATACTCCTGGTTGCTGTCAAGGAGAACCCCGTCAGCAACACCAAAGAGTACCTATTTTATGATATGCCTCAGGAAGTGGTGACCAGCCTGTGGGGAAAAGGGATCAGTGCAGGAAAGCTTCGTTACGGGGAGCCGGCTGAAATTACTTTGAAACCGATCTCCTTCACCACCACGAACCGGGAGAGCGGGGAGGAGATCTCCTACGCATTCCCGGATGAGACCACCCTGCAGCTGGAGACCCTCGAGGCCCTGAACCCCGACACCGGGGAGCTGGAACGCACCATATACCTGGTGGAGAACGAAGAGGATGCCATCCGGATAGCCTACAGCAAACAGGCCATGGCAGCTGCGCTGCGTATGGATGCTGCCGGCAGCGTCTCCTACACCTACTATATCCAGGGGTATGAGACCGAACGGTATGAGAACCTGCTCTACGTAATCCATACCGAATCTTCTGATATTATCGAAACAGTCATGGAGCAGCAGCAGGTACGTACCCTTGAGCAGTTTGAGCGGCTGAACAACAGGGAGAACATGGTTCCTGTATTCATCGTATTCGCAGGTGCACTCATGGGATTCTTCATCGTCATGGCCTATATATTCCTCGACAAGGATGAGGGTGTCATCAGGGCCTTTGCCGTCACCCCCTCCTCTGTCTGGAAATACCTGCTCTCAAAGATGGGGGTGATCTTCACGACGGTGATTGTCTCAAGCTCCATCATAACCATACCGATCATGGGGATAGGCCCCAATTATCCCATGCTTTACCTCTTTCTGATACTCTCGACTTTCCTGATGACTTCCGTCGGCCTGCTGGTTGCCAGCTTCTACGACTCACTCACCAAGTCCTTCGGGATCATGTACGGGATCATGATACTGCTGATGCTGCCCTCCTTCTCCTACTTCATCCCCAGCTTTGACCCGCTGTGGCTCCGCTTCTTTCCCTCCTACCCCATGCTGCAGGGGATGAAGGAGATATTGCTCAATGGTGATATCGGCTATGTGCTGGTATACTCAGCCGTCTTTCTTGCCGGGGGCCTGCTGGTATTCCTGCTGGCCAATATCCGGTTCAAGAAGACTCTCACCCTGTAGGAGGCCTGTGATGCTAAAAAAGATACTTGTCGTCTTCAGAAAGGATTTTCTCACCTCACGCAGGGATTACATGTCCCTCTATATCATGGTGGTGCCCATCCTTCTGGCAGTCGGGATACTGCTTTTCACTCCTGGACTGAATGATACAACAGTTAACCTGGCGATGCTGAAAAGCGATACTCCTGACCATATCGCCTATATGCAGGATTTTGCCAAAGTAGAGCTTTTCGGCAGCCTGGATGAGCTTGAGCGGCGCGTGCTGAAGCGGGATGATGTAGCCGCTGTTTACCCGCTTCCTGGCGGAGAGTATGAGATCATTCTCCAGGGCAATGAGAACGAGATAGTGGAACAGTATACAAAAATGCTGCAAACGATGTATGAGCTGGATTCCTCAAAGGAGAATACCACCGCAGAGCTGGTCTCCTTCGGTCGCACTGTCCCGCCACTTAAGACCAAGCTGGTCAACATGCTGATCTCGATGACAATCATGCTAGCCGGAATGCTGATCTCCATCAGCATCGTCGAGGAGAAGGCAGAGAATACCATCAATGCCCTGAATGTCACCCCTCTGTCACAGACCGGGTTTGTCATGGGCAAAAGCCTGCTGGGAAGCGCCCTGGTACTGGTGGGCATTGTATCCGCCGTACTGATAACCGGCTTCTACGATATCAACTGGTTCATGATCCTGCTGGTTGGATTCACCTCCATGCTGCTGAGCTTCATCATCGGGTTCCTCCAGGGACTCGGCAGTGATGACGTGATGGAGGCGGCTGCCGGTGTGAAGATGATCATGCTGCCGATCGCAGGATCTATTGCCGGGTATGAGCTGCTTGCCGATAAGTGGCAGTGGACGATGTACTGGAGTCCATTCTACTGGGCCTATAAAGCCAACAACCTGATTCTGTCCAAGACGGCAGACTGGGGAACGGTACTGCTCTGTGCCGGTATAGTGGTGGTTCTTACCCTGCTGGTCTACCTGCTCTCCCTGCCTAAACTGAGAAAAGGGCTGAGCTGATACAATACAGCTTCATGATAACTGATAATAAGAAGGAGAAACATTATGGCAATTGGATACCTGTTAGGCGGAATCGCATGCGTCCTCTACGCCCTGCTCGTCGGGTATTTCGGCGGAATCAGGAAATCTCCGGGACTGCTGAAACTAGTCAAGATGAAATTAAACAAGAAGATGAGTGATGAGACGGCTGCCAAGATCTGTATCTGGGCCGCTGTCGTGGTACTGGCCGGGGGAATCTTCCTCTTCATCTTCGGGGCGGCTCAGGGGGCATAACCGGCCCAAGACCGCCTGATCACGGGGATTGCAGCTACCGGCTGCTCTGACAATCAGTCAAGAGCAGCCATCAGCCGTACAGGATTGACGATCTTCCCGACCGATACAGAACTCCCGTTCCTTTCCAGCTCCAGCAGATTTCCTGTTCTCAGAGCCTGTTTCCAGAATTCGTGAGGAGTTATTTCCCGATCTACCTGTACAGCCAGGGCATAGAGCCCGGCTATATAGGGGACAGACCAGCTCCATCCCCCCTCACGGTAGAATACATATTCCTCGCCTCCACCTGGACTGGCTGCCGCACGGGAATCCATGGGAACGAGCAGCACAGAATCGGTCTGTATCATGCCAACCGTATCCTGCCACCAGAGACCAGCGGTATAGGATAGAGGATCATCGGGATCCGCAGTAGCATCTCTCCCGAGCCCGTGGAAAAAGAGGC
>CAZSBC010000030.1:2879-17102 GCA_964605195.1 uncultured Spirochaetales bacterium
CCCGGCTGCCCGGCAGCAGCCACCGCACTCTCCATATCTTCGTATCCGGGCTCTGAAGGGGACCAGCCCACTGAGAGGGAGAGCACCCTGATCCGCCGGTTTTCAGGCAGCTGTGCATTGATCTCGATCACTCGGTAGACTCCCTCTGCCATGTTGGTAAAATCCCGGATATAGGCACCGGTACTGTTGTCCCTTGTTCCAAGCCTGGTGGTGATGAAATAGAGATCAGCCTCAGGGGCAACACCGAGAATCTTGCCGGCAGCAATGGAGGCAACAGCTGCCCCGTGCATGGAGGCCCGGAACCCATAGGGCTGCTCATAGGCCTCATAGAGCTGCAGTCGTTCTGCATATTCGGTATGCTCAGTAAGCAGGGGTTGGTCAATGAAGGCAATGCCCACTCCCCTGCCGGTGATCCCCCGTTCATGCAATTTTCTGACTGAGAGCCCGGGACTCTTTCCCAGCTCCATGATACGCTCCCAGTCAAAGGTATCCGGAAGCATATTATCATTCGGCCAGATGGTCCTCTCATCAAATGAGGCATAGGCCAACGCTTCACTGCTGGTACGCAGATCCAGGGAGGAGAGGTCATAGTCCCTCAGGTCCACCTGCCACATCTCGTCAGAAGCGGCGTCATACGCTGGCATCCCGGGATAGATGCCCCGGTTGTAATCGGTTGCAGCAGGGCGTTCATCTATCTTCGGAAACTGTTCGGGAAGCTCAGGGATGGGTACTCTGGTGAAATCCTCTTCGGCACAGGATCCTGTCAGGGCAGTGATCATGATCACTGTAGCCGCATAAACGCATCTGCGGCCCCATTGCTTCAGATGGAGGAACATGGTATTACCTCTCTGCTCACATCACACAGCAGCAGGGATAATTCTACCCGCTATCGGTCGATGTGTACAGCCATGTATCGCTGCTAGACTCCGGGTGTACCACCCGGCACCACATAGCCCAGCACCACTGTAAGGATATAGGCGAGCAGGAGGATTACCCCGAAGAGCTTGCTGAACTGGTGCGACGCCCTCCCTATGCCCAGGCGCAACAGGATAACGACGAAGAGCATTGAGGGGTAGAAGAGGTAGAAGAACTGCGGGGGAACCTGCAGTCCGCCTTTTGTAACCGCCGCAGCAGCCCCGGTGACAAAGAGCACATTGAGGATATCGGCTCCGAGAATATTACCGAGAGCCAGCTCCCCGTGTCCCTTCCGCACCGCAGTGATGGCAGTGACAAGCTCGGGCAGGGAAGTCCCGAATGCCACCAGCGTTGCAGCGATGATGGCATCAGGAATATGCATCCGCACAGCCGTCTCCTGCACCGTCGGGATGAGGATCTTTGAGCTGAGGATAACCAGGAAAATTCCCAGGATCAGTTCAAGGAGGGCCAGCAACGGGCTCTTTCCGGCATGAACAGTTACCGTTGAGTCATCAACCTCATCAGGCGGGGTATCCTTTGACCAGGATATCGACTGCCAGATATAGATCGCAAGCAGCCCCAGGAAAATCCATCCGACAAACTGGGGCATCCGGCCGCCCTCGGTGAATATACCGCGGAGAGAGAGAAAGGGAACGGAAACGATGACCAGCAATGCTGTGCTGGCCAGTTTGATCCAGCTCTGGCGGTTGACGATCATCTGGTTGACCGGGACCCTTCCTATAAGAATGGCCAGCCCGAGGATCAGGCCGGTATCAGCAATGATGGAGCCGACAGCATTACCCAAAGCCAGACCGGGAACCCCCTGCACAGCTGCAAGAACACTGACAGCCGCCTCCGGCAGTGTCGTTCCCAGACTGACTATCGTCGCCCCGATCAGTATCTTGGGGACACCCCAGCGTACCGATAGCGATACAGCCTGGTCGACCAGCAGGTCGGCTCCCTTCATGAGAACCAGAAGGGAGCCGACAATGATGGCGAAGAGTACCAGCAGCGGCAAAGTTTCAACTGTTCCGGCAATCCATGCATCCATCCTGTAATATCGTCTCCTACCTGAAATTCTATCTATTTCTAACAATTCCAGCCGCTTATTACAAGCATGCAAACCTTGATATCACAAGCAAATCTTGAATTCAGACTATTCTGGCAGCTTTTCACTACAGTTTCTCATCCCAGGCTATTACCACCGGCATGCATGAACGTAACAATCCAATCGGGCATTACAGGACTTGGAATCTCATTTTCCTGTCTTGCGATATAGGAAAGTAACTATCTATCTTTCAAGCAGATAATGATAGTTTTATTGCAATAATTGTAAAGTTTTTCTTGACGTATGCAGATAATGGTAATACCATGGCAATCAATATTGACATAACAATAATGCATTGTCAAAAAAGGAGGCCTTTTTGGATTTTTCCAGTTTTAACCAACTTTTTCTTGCATTCATCCTGCTTATCCCTATTGTAATCATTGCAAGAACTGTCGTAGCCGGTACCAAGTACTCACCCATACTCATCATCGTCGTTTTCGGATTGCTGATGGGCTTTCTCCTGGAGCGCAGCGGAGTTGCTGCCGCAGGACTGCCCGATTTCACGCTGGTGCAGTTCATGAGCAAAGTGACTGTCATCGTGCTGATCGTCACCTTCTTTGTCGGCGGTCAGGAGCTGAACAAGCTGGCTTTCAAAAAGCACCTCGATATCGAGGATCTGGTGATCCCCTCGGAGGAGGAGGTCATCCTCGGCACGAAACGCACCCAGCTCTTCTTCATAGTACGCTCCTTCTTCATCCTCATAGCCATCCAGGGAGCCTACACTATCATCATGGGGAATGCCGATGCAGGACCGCTAGCAAAAGCCTATCCTATCCTCACTTACCTCGGCATCATGGGAGCCATCATCCTCATCGACTCAAAGGCAAAGATCACCAACAAGCCCCTCTACATCGTCAAGGGCTTCGTTGAGATGATTGCAATCCTCGGGCTGCTGATCGTCTCATACTTTGTCTCGCAGTGGATAAAATCGCTTATCCCGCTGCCGCAGATCTTCTTTGCCATGTTGATATCGGCCACTTTCGGGTTCATCTTTGTCAAGTGGAAATTTGGTCCCACCATGCGCTCCCTGCTCTTTGCCGGGATTCCCGTGGTACTTGCAGCGAATTTCCTCGTAGGTGGTTCGCGGATACTCCAGGCCTTCCAGATCGACCAGATGACCAAGGTCATGGGTTACGGCTTCTTCGGACAGCTCCTCTGGATGTTCGGCGGTATCCTGCTGCTGATCTACTTCGGAAAGGCCAACAATGTGCGGAATCTTGCTCCCGGGATGGCCGGTTCACTCTCCCACTCGGGACTGACCGGTGCCTGTACAGCAGGTGACCTGGGGCATGAAGCCGCCGCCCGGGCGCCGATCATGATCAACATTCCCTTCTTCGGGCACCTCTTTGTATTCACCATACTGGCCTACAGCGCCACACGGGGGAGTCTCAGTGTACTGCCGGGATTCCTGGTAGTCCTAGCCGGCATCATAGTGACTACTCTGGCTTTGAGGAAGCTGCGTTCGGCCAACGGAAACGAGGCGGTTGAGGTTACCGGACTGATGCTCTTCAGCTTCGGCTGGCAGCTTACCGCCGTCTTCGGCAGCTTTCTCATGCTGCACTTTGCCGGGATTGAGATCTGGAACGCCGCCATGGCCACCTCTTCGGCCATCTCCCATTTCGGCCTCTTCGCCGCCGTGCAGGGAGGCATGTTCGGACACGGAACAGCAAGCCTGATACCCTTCATCTTCGCCATGCCCTTCCTTGTCCATCCGCTGGTATTCGGTATGTTCGGGCGGGCCATGAAGAAAGATGGCGTCATGCCGACGAGACCGGTTGTCATCTTTACTGTGCTGGGTGTAATTGGTGTTATTTTCTCATTCCTGGTCTTCTAACTGAAATCAGGAAACAGTATATTATCGTGGCTGTCACCGAGGTGACAGCCATTTTTCTGCAGATCAGCAGTAGCCTGCAAGGTGATGGGCGCTGGGCTTGGCCTTTCTCTGCATGGTTTGCCTATCCACCTCAATCAAGCCATACTTAGGAGTATAGCTGCCCCACTCATAATTATCGAAAGCCGACCAGTGCAGGTATCCTCTGACATCAACACCACGCTCCAGAGCTCTCGATACCCCGGCCAATGCCCTGTCTATGTAGCGTATCCGCTGGGTATCGTCATCGGTGCAGATGCCGTTTTCCGTGATAATCTGGGGAACCCTGCACGTTTCCCAGATGCGATTCAGTACAATTTCCAGGGCTTCCGGGTCAAAACGTTTTCCCTGGCTGTCCACCTCTTCATCCTCACCAGGGGAGATCAGGTTCCCGTAGGCATCTGCGATGTGGCGCTGATACACCTGGATACCCACAAAATCATCGCTCCTTGATATATCGAGGTAGCGATCCACCAGCCTTGCCGTAAGCGCTTCTGTCACCGTTGCAGCTCCTTCATTCAGGGGAAACACAGGGCTGGCAGCCAGGGTCCAGCCCACAGCGATAGATGAATTCTGAGACCTGATCGCTTCACATGCCAATGTATGGGCAGCAGCAGTTGTCTCAAAGGAATCCAGCAGTGCCATCATAAGAAAGCTCTTGCGGTCCTTACCGAACAGCACCCCCATCGAAGGCAGTACCAGGTGCATGACATCCCGTATATTGGCCTCATTTATGGTACAGACCCAGTGAGTGCGGTCTCCCAGGGCAGTCATTACCACCTCGCAGTAACGGGCAAACAGCTCAGGGAGATCCCCCAGAACCGACTCCCCCTTCAAGGCAATCCAGGCCGGATGGGTAAAGTGCTGGAGCGTTACCACAGGAACCATGCCATGGGCTAGGACAGCATCCAGTACCCGCTGATAGTGATCGATCGCTGCCTGGCTGAACTGCCCCGGCACCGGCTCTATTCTGGCCCACTCCACACTGAACCGGTACCCCTTGAATCCCAGTCCTGCCATGAGGGTAATATCCTCCCCATACCGGTTGTAATGATCAATTGCCGGACCGCTTGGCGACATGTGGGACTGCACTGCCGGCACCTGCTCCAGCAGCCACCAGTCACTGGCAGTATTGTTCCCTTCAACCTGGTAAGCTGATGTGGCGGCCCCGATAAAGAAATTATCGGGAAAATCCAGTTTCTTATGCATACCCGTCAATTACCCCAGCAATTCTCTGCATGAACACGGAGAACGGTTCAGCCGCTTCTGCCGCGCTGCTTACCCCGTCTGGCCTGATTACCAGACCCAGTCCACGGTTCCGGTCCTTAATGGATAGCACATGCTGCAGCCAGTCTGCTGCAGTCGCAAAGCTGGTGATGATGTTCTCATTAGAACAGTGAGGGATAACACAGCAGGTCTCTTTCAGGGTTTCCCAGACAGCCTCAAAGCGGGTTGCCGTTACACTGAAGTTGACACCCCGGAGTTCCCGGACCTTTTTAAGCGATTTTAGCTGATGCTCAATGTTCCCGCACGAGTGGACAAAGAGCCCGCCGAACTCTTCGCTCACCTCATTGAGATACGGTAGCGTAAACTCCTCGAACAGCTCAGAGGAGAGAACTGCAAGGGTATCCTCACTGAGAGCGACCCCCTTCCCATCAGGGAGGTAGACTGGCGGAAAATGAGCCGGGATAAAATCCGTCACCCGGCTGCGCATCTCCCTGACAAATTCGATGAACAGGTCGGTACAAAGCCGCATGAGGTGATGTACCGCATCCTTGTCAGTATACATGGCAACCATGAAGTCACATGAATTCCAGATAAGGTATGCGTTGTCCATTGGACTCTGCAGGTCCGTTACCGCAATGGGATAGCGTCCTCCGGTTGATTTCTGAAAGTATCCTGTCATCTCAAGGATATCACCGAGCATACCGGCATCGACAGGAGGTTTCTGCATTTTCATCACTAGTCCCGGAGCCTCATCAGCTGATACCAGGGGAAGGCTGGCCGGTAGCTGGTAGTCGAATCGTTCTATCCTGCAGCCAAAGGCGCTGGCAAAGATCGGAACACCCTGGTAGGGCTGCAGGTGGTTGATGGCATCGTCAAAAGCAAACTGCCGCTGGGCCTCCTCCATCATGGCAATATGCTGCAGGGACTCCTGCAGCTGCAGCTCCTTGTCGAACAGCAGCGGATTAATCGATTTACCTGCCTGCAGGTATGACAGTCCCCTGACAATTGTCGGGGAGTTGGGAACCAGCCAGATCGGGCGCGGAAGCTCCTCCATGGCCCAGAACTGTTCCCACCGACCTTTCCTGGCTTCCTGGGAATTCTCTTTCCAGATATCACTCATTCATGCCTCCCCTGTAGTTCCTGATTCATCATGGTTATCATCCCCTCCAAATCTGCCAGCGAGACAGTTCCTCCACTGAACATGGCAACAGCCCTGACAGGAAGACCGTCAATCATTCTCCTGAACATCCGTTCAGCCTTTTGCGCTCCCCTCGTTCTCTCGCCAGGTGATCCTCCGCCATCCCCGAACATCTTCGTAATTCCGGCAGCAACCCCGGCATACAGCTGCTGGCCGACCTGTGTCCCGAGGACATCAGAGAGCGGGGTGTCCCTGGTGATCATGAGGCTGGGAGGCCTGTCATGGGTCAGTTGTTTCCCATAGATGGTACTGAACTCCTCTTCGGAATAGACAGCGCCGCCACTTGGCGAAGGATAGGAGAAGGTAACCACATCTTCCGATTTCACCGTCACACGCTTCTGCAGATGGATGTCGGCAACTGAGCTGCCGGCAAGTATCATGAACTCGCCGCTCTCAACGACCCACCTGTGCTGTATGGGGTCATAAAGCGAGAAGGCTTGTTCATCCAGCTCAAAGACAACCGCCCGCTCCTCTCCCGGCTGAAGGAAGAGCTTGTCAAATCCTTTCAGCTCCTTTTTTGGACGATACACTGATGCCTCCGTATCCCCTACATAGAGCTGTACAACCTCAGATCCAGCCCTGTCCCCACTGTTTCTGACGGTAACTGTGACAAGCAGCCGTTCATCCGAACGCATCACTGATCGGCTCAGAGTCATGGATGCATATGAGAAGGTGGTATAGCTCAGCCCGAAGCCGAAGGGAAATCGTACAGGTACATCGCAGCTGTCATAGTAGCGGTATCCGACATGCAGGCCCTCACGATACTGCACCCGGTATCGCTCTCCCGGGAAGAAGCCATAGGATGGGGTTTCGGCAAGGACAAGCGGGAAACTTTCGGCCAGGCGGCCGGAGGGGTTGACATCCCCGAAGAGAATGTCAGCCAGCGCTGATCCTCCGGCCTGTCCGCCGAGATACCCCTCGAGCACTGCGGCAGTACCGTCGATCCAGGGCATTTCCACCGGGGATCCGTTGGAAAGCACTACAACCAGATTACCGGTAACAGCAGACACTGCCTCAATCAGCCTGACATGGCTCTCCGGCATCCTCATGTGATCACGGTCAAAACCCTCCGATTCATATGCATCGGGAAGCCCGGCTGTGACAATGGTGACATCCGCACGGCCTGCGATCTCACAGGCTTCCCGTATCAGGGCATCATCCACAGTATCATCATCCCCATACCCCCTTGCGTACGTGAAGCCGGCGCTTCCGACCTTAGCACGCAGGGCATCATACAGAGAGTCCAGCCTGGTGGGATTCACCATGGAGCTGCCTGCTCCCTGGTACCGGGGATTGCGGGCAAAATCGCCTATCAGGGCAATGGAGACTTCCCTGGGAAGGGGCAACAGGTCATGTTCGTTGCGCAGCAACACCGCTCCCTCCGCCGCGACCTCTGCCGCTATTGCATGGTGCCGGTTCCAGTCACAGGTATGGGCCGGATGCTTTTCGAGAACCTCTTTCGCAGCAAGCAGCAGTGCAGTAACCCGCTCAGCTGCCCGGTCCAGGAGCTGAAGGGGAAGTTCCCCTGAGCAAACGGCAGCGATGATCTTCCTGTCGTTCTCACCGTTACTCCCCGGCATCTCAAGGTCCATTCCGGCAGCAATACCCTTTACCCTGTCGCTTACGGCACCCCAGTCAGAAACGACCACCCCCTCAAATCCCCACTCGTCCCGCAGCAGATCGGTAAGCAGCCAGGCGTTCTCGGTGCAATATAAACCATTCAGCCGGTTATAGGCGGCCATCACCGTATCAGGGTGCCCTTTTTCCACGGCCCGCTGAAATCCCGAGAGATAGATCTCGAACAGGGTCCTCTCATCTGCGACCGTATCAATATAGAGTCGGCCGCTCTCCTGGTTGTTGGCCGCATAGTGCTTCAGCGACGTACCAACCCCACTGCTCTGGACTCCCATGATATGGGCTGCGGCCATTTCCCCGGAGAGATAGGGATCTTCGGAGAAGTACTCAAAATTTCTTCCGCAAAGCGGGGAGCGCTTGATGTTTGCACCGGGTCCCAGCACCACCGAAACCCCCTGTGCCAGGCATTCCTCGCCCAGGGCAGCACCCAGCTTGCGGATCAGCTGCCGGTTCCAGGTTGCTGCCATAGTAACGGCAGGGGGAAAACAGGTTGCCGGGACACTCCCGGTCACGCCCAGATGGTCCCCCCGGTCATCCTGTCTGCGGAGACCGTGAGGTCCGTCAGTTACCATCATAGCGGGAATCCCCAGGCGCCCTACTCCTTTCAGGTGCCAGAATCCCTCACCGGAACACAATCCGGCCTTCTCCTCCAAGCTCATCCGGGCAACAAGCTTTTCTGCCCGTATCCTATGCTCTTTCCTGACCATACACATCCTTCATTGGTAATTATTCTAATCTGGACTCAATTAATAGAGCCTTCCTGACAGACCAAGCAGATACTGTACCAACCCCTTCTGATTTGGGGGGATTACCGCATCAGCAAATGCAAGGAGCTGGGCTGAAGTAACCCGCCCAACGGCTGCTTGTTCAATAAAACGACAGAAACCCCGCTCAAGTCCCGCCCGGCCTGCTTCAGGGGTAAGCTGAAGCAGCATGGTAAACTGGTGAACGGCAGATCGTTCCCACTCCAGGCCCTCCAGGACCGACACCCTCTCAGCCTGCACCCTCTGCTCCCGGATGCCCTGCACCGCGGCAATATCTACGGGGCCCGCTTCAGGAATTCCCAGCCTTGCAAACTCATCCGGAGGGGCATCGCATGCCAGCATCCCTTTCCGCAGCTCCCGCATCATTGCTGCTTCAATTTCACTGTTGTCAATCGGCTGTTCCTGATACGGATCGGCTTCAAGATCAAAGAGTTTGTCTCCGTAGTTGAATGACGGCAGTAAGCTGGTTGCGGCAATCTTCATTACCGGGCAGCCCTTGGTAAAGGGAAACGGCGGCACCATCGCTGTTTGCTGCAGCTCCTGCACCTTGAACATGCTGCGCATATGGGTCGGCATAAGGGTATACTCAAAGAGAGGACGGTTTGCTGCTGAAACAGGCCCCTTCATGTATACATACTTCCCGTCTGTGATGTTGATCTGGCCCCCATGGTATCCGAACAGCGCATGCTCTCGTACGGGAGTATCATCCTCAATGATCGGTGCAATTGAGTGACCCTGCATATCTTTCGGAATATCGACGGAAAAGAACTCAAGCAGGGTCGGAGCGATATCGATTGTCTGCATAAGTGCCTGCCGATGGACACCCCTGACCTGCGTCCTGGGGTCCCAGCAGAAAAACGGTGTGTTGGCAATCTCGTTGTAGACAGGCATGACCGTCTTGCTCCACCACCCCTTCTCTCCAAGCATATAGCCGTGATCGGTGTTCACGATCAGCATGGTATCGTCCCACATATTGCAGGCATCCATCATATCAAGGACTTTGCCGAGATAGGTGTCGCACATGCTCACCAATGCGGCATACTCATACCGGGCATGCCCAACCACCGAATCCTCCACCTTGACATAATCATAGGGCGGCCAGTCGTACCGCGGACCGGAATAATCGTGAGGATAGAGCATTTTGTAGGAATCCTGGGTAAAGAAGGGTTCATGGGGATCAAAGGTCTCAATCTGCAGGAACCAGTTGTCGGCATCCCTGTTTCGTTCCATGAAATCAAGCCCGCGGGCAAAGGTGTTGGCCTGCGGCTGCTTCTCCTCGCTATCCATATACCTGCGGTTGATCTCATCATGGATCCATACATCCGAATATCCCGGGATCCTCGGATGGCCTGCAAGCCCCTCTGGAAGATCGGGTTTTTTAACCTCACCTATCCAGGGGTCACCCTCCTGTCCGCGGGAAATTTCCCATGAGCTGTAGCGGTTATGGTAGGTGGCTCCGCCATCCTCCCAGTAATGGTAATGATCGGAAACTAGATGGGTGTATATACCCTGGGATTTGAGCAGCTCGGGCATGGAGTCATCAAATGGCTCAAGAGGCCCCCAGCTGCGGTGCATGAAGTTATACCGTCCTGTATGCAGCTCCCTTCTGGCCGGCATGCAGGGCATGCTTCCCGCATAGCAGGAGTCAAAGGTGACGCTCATTTCGCCAAGTCGTGAGAAGTTCGGGGCTTTCACCCAATCGCACCCGTAGTTGGGCAGCATCCTTCGATTCAGGGAATCGAACATGACCATGACAGCTCTCATACTACAACTCCATACTGGTTTTACCGTACAGAGAGCCAGTGCTCTCTGTACGGATTAGAGCTACTGCCCGAATACATTGGCATTGACACGATCTACAATTTCCTGGGCTCCCTTGTTGTTGAGATCAGCCACATAACTGTCCCACTGAGTAAAGGGCTTCTCACCCATGATGAACTGCTGAAAGGCCTGCATGGCTGTATCCTTGACAAGGAATACCATCCGGCTTACATCTTCCTGCTCATCGATATCAAATTTCGGGGCATTCAGCGGAGTCCGCAGCATTCCTGCCGCATTGATCTCCTCGGTATAATTCACGATCTCCGGAGCAAACGATGCCCGCTTCACATCGGCAGCAGTTGAGACAGTGAGGCTGTTGTTAAACCCGCCGTAGTATATCTGCATGGCCTTCATGGGCTGGAGACCATATGAAAGCAGCTCATCCGACCACACTTTCTCCCCATCCTGCACGATATATGAGGAGCCTTCGATACCCCAGCCCTGCAGGGTAACACCCTCATCCGAGTAGGCATACCAGTCAATGAAATCAATTAAATCGTCATAGTAATCCTTGCTCTGCACTGTTGCCGGGCATGCCCAGTGGCTTGATCCGACCCTGGAATAGAGCTGGGTCGCAACATCGGCCTGGCTGCTGGACGGCGGCGGATAGATCTTCAGGTCAAACGGTTCATAATAGGGTCTTGCCGCATTCTCAACCAGTTCATTCTGATCCGTCCATGCCAGCAGTACCAGCGTCTGCTGCATGACAACTTTTGTCACAAACTGCTCGGCAGACTGCGTGAAGCTCTCCGGGTCGAACAGGCCGTTCTCGTAGCAGGCATTGAGCCACTCCAGCATTGCCTTTGTCCGGGGAGACGTATAGGGCGATACATATTGTCCCGTCTCGAAATCGGCTGCATAGCCGGGATCGAAGAGCTCAAATGGCACGCCGAACCAGGGACCGACGGCATAGAGGAGCACCTGCATCCCGTAGAAATTACCCATCGGCAGGGCATCTGGAAACTGGGACTTCAGTATGGTCATATAGGTAAACAGCTCATCCACAGTCTTTGGCGCCTCCATGCCGAAGGCCTTGAGCAGGTCTTCCCGCATGATCATGCCGAAATTTGCCAGCTGCAGCTCCTGGATCGCAGGGAAGAAGTAGAGGGATCCATCGGCAGATTTCAGGTTCTCCACCTCATCCCAGACATCCCATGTATCGAACAGTGCCTTCATATGGGGCAGTCTGCCCTCCTCTAGCAGTTCCCAGACATCTATCAGGGCCCCTGAATTGACCACATTCTTGGCAAGGGTACTGCCGAAGGTGATAATATCCGGGGCTTCCCCGGCATTGATCATCAGCTGGGCCTTGGTTGCATAGTCAGTCAACGGGACAACCTGGATATCGAGATCCACATTCCCTCTCTCCTCTATTGCCGCAATAATCGGCCAATCGGGATTGAAGGGAAACCCGGCATTGTCCGAGTAGAGCATCGAGATCGGTGTGGGACCGGCTGGGGCCCCCTCCTTCTCCCCATCCCCCTGGGCACACAAATTCCCCATGCCTGCCGCCAGTAACAGCACTGACAGCAAAAGAAACAACGACTTCATCCTCATCATAAAACCTCCATTTTGTAGCTCTGCAACTGCAGAGCAGGTATCATATTGACAGAAAGGCAGCCTGCCGGCTCACTCCTTCAGCGAACCCAGCATTACCCCTTTCACAAAAAACTTCTGACCAATCAGATAGAGTACCGTCATGGGCACGGCGGAAATCACTATGGCGGCACTTTTCAGGCTGGCCGAAACAAACTGGATGGCATCCCCAGAGACACCCCCCCCCTTGATGGCCATATCACCACCCTGAACCAGGTTCCTGAGAATCAGCATCACCGGGAACTTCGCGGCAGTATCGAGATAGAGCAGCGCATGAAACCAGTTGTTCCAGAGGAACAGACTGTTAAAAAGCATGACGGTAACCAGCCCTGGTATCGAGAGCGGAATGATGATATGCAGCAGAATCTGGAACGGATTATATCCGTCTATTGCCGCCGCCTCCTCCAGGGCTTCGGGGATACCCCTGAAGTAGGTCATCAGAATGATCATGGTGAACTGGTTGATGGCAAACGGCAGCACTATGGCCCACATGGTATCGCGCAGAGCCAGCCACCGGGTGATTACCAGGTAGTTGGGAATCATTCCCCCGTTGAAGAACATGGTGATCATGATATAGACAATGATGAAGGTGCGTCCCCTGATCTTCTTGGAGAGCGGGTAGGCACAGAGCAGGGTCATGCCAAGGCTTATCGTACCGCCTACCAGGGTATAGATAATTGAGTTGAGAAAGCTGCGCAGGAAGTAGGGTTGTTGCACAGCCCGTTCATAGGCCCCGAAATTGATCCCTATGGGCAATATTCCCACCCTTCCCGCCAGAACTGCAGCGGGCGATGAGAGACTTACAGATACAACATTCAGCAGCGGGAAGAGGATGATCAGCATCAGCAATCCCAGCCCTATGATATTACCCCGCTCAAAGAGTCGGTAGCCCCTGCTTTTCCGGTATATTGATATCGATGGCACATGCGTCTCCTAAAACAGGCTGGTACTTGAAAACCTGCGGGCAATATAGTTGCTGGAACTGATAAGGATGATTCCTATGACGGCATTGAACAATCCAACTGCTGTGGCATAACTGAAATCCGAGTTGATGATTCCCTGCCTGTAGACCAGCAGGCTGATCAGATCACTGGTGGTGGAATTGTTCGGGGTATATAGCAGCAGCGCTTTCTCAAACCCGACTATGAGAATGGTACCTATCCGCAGTACTAGGGTGATGATGATCATGGGGGCCAGTCCCGGCAGGGTGATATGCACTGTCTGCCTGAAGCGGCTGCAGCCATCTATCATCGCAGCCTCGTAGAGGCCTTCGTCGATGTTAGCCAGCGCCGCAAGATAGATAATTGCATTGAAACCCAGAAACTGCCAGAGCCCGGAAATCACGTAAATCGGCCTGAACCACTCGGGTTCATTGACAAAGAAGACAGCGTTACCGCCAAATCGTGAGACCAGCTCATTCACAATGCCGGTGGAGGGAGAGAGCAGCTCCTTTATCAGCCCCACAATGACCACGATTGAGAGAAAGTAGGGCAGGAAGGTTATTGTCTGAAAGAGCTGGCGCAATCTCCGGTTGTGAACCTCATTGACGAAGAGCACGAAGACAATGACTAGGGGAAAGGTGAAGAGGATATTGAGAAAGCTGAGAACCAGGGTATTACTGAAGGCGCGCCAGAATAATGAATCATTCAGGAAGAGTTTGAAGTACTTCAGCCCCACCCATCTGGTTCCGAAAATCGATCCGCCTGGAATAAAACGCCTGAAAGCCAGTATGTTCCCAAAGAGCGGAATGTAGCGGAAAACAAAAAAATAAAGCAGCGGTATAGCCAGCATCATATAGTAGTATCTGGTATTGTTACGCACAATACCGCTGCGTCCCCTTGGTTCTCCAGCCATGCTTTCACACCTCCCAACTTAGTATCAACCGGGATGAAGCAAACCGCAAGAAACAATATTTATCCTTGGAAACGCTTCTTTACCTACTCATGCTGTGATACAATACTTCATGCTGACACGGCTGAAACACCATTTTTTGACAAGAATTTTTTTATTCTCCCTGATTCCCTGGATCCTGATACTTATCAGTTCTCTGGGAATATACAGATTTATCCTGAATAATTATGAGCATGAA
>CAZSBC010000030.1:17112-25405 GCA_964605195.1 uncultured Spirochaetales bacterium
ACAGGCAGATGAGTACATCGGTAATTGCCGAGCTTGAACTCGTATTCAATGGCGTAGCCAATGCCGGGTTTGTACTGATAAGCAGTCCTTCCTTCGAAGAGCTTGAACGTTCCGATACCTCCGAGAATATTTTCAATAAAAACATGAAAGAGCTGATTGAGATGCGGAACCTCTTCTCCGACACGGCCATTGTCAATGACATCATTGATTCCCTCTTCTTCTATATACCTGATGCCGGCATCGTGCTACATTCAACAGGGACTGAGTCGGATGAGCTCTTTTTCGGCAGCACAAACACCCTTGAGCAATACCCACATCAGTTCTGGCAGAAGTTCACACCGGCTGGCAGCCGTTTCCAGATCCTGCTGCCAACTGCCAAGAAATCGGGAACCCCGCAGCAGCGTTCGGTAGTACCGCTCATAATTACGAAGAACAGCTCACAGAACTACATTGTAGTGCTTATACGGGTTGCGTTCCTGCAGTACCTGCTGCAGAACCACCTTATCACCCCCAATACCGTATTCACCCTGAGAGATACTGACGGAGCGCTCCTAGCAACGTCAGCGGAAGAACCCCAGAAAGGCATACCGGAGAGTGCGGCGCTTCCCAACCTTCAGCAGCAGCAAACTGATTTCCTCCTTGGAGACCAGCAGCTGACGCTGCATACCTCCTTCCCCCGCTCCGATATCATTGCCCTTACCCATAACATCAGGCTTATCATCATCGTATCCACGCTGCTTGTAGCCCTGCTGAGCGGCATTATATCATTTCTGCTATCCCGGAGAATCTCACGCCCAGTGGAGACCCTTATAGAGGCGATGCGCACGAGAAATGACTCGGACACTAGCTCCGCAAACGGCATCCAGCTGCTGCAGCATGGTGTGGAACAGCTGATCACCCAGTCAGACCGGCTGCATAAGAACCTTACTGATATGACACCCCATGTCCTCGAGAACTATATGGAGCGGTTGATCTTCGATCGTGACATCACCAATCCCTGGGTAACCGAAAAGCAGCTGAAGGCTATCGGCTTCTCCTTCCCCTATGCATACTTCCAGGTGATCCTGGTTTATATATCGCCTTCGGACAAACTGTTTGCGAATTTTACGGAAGATGATATCTCCCTGCTCTATACCGGGACTGAGAAGCTCCTGCGTCAGTATCTGCCCCCGGATGTGGCAATGTGGCATATCGGGTATGAGGAGCACTCCATCAGGATGCTCCTCAATACTGACGGGGAACAGCATGAATCCGCCGTTACCGAGGCAATGAAGGCCTTCATCAGGACCTTCAAGACCGATCCCAACATTCGCAGCGTAACCGTTGGGGCCGGTACGCTGAAACGCGGTGTGGAGACAATCCACGACTCCTACAATGAAGCGTCATCGGCAATGGCAACAGCCCGTGCAGAAGCGCCTAACAGCTTCCTCCGCTACAGCAATGAGAGTATCAGAACCGAGAGTTATCTTCCGGAACAGGATGCAAACAGATTGACTAACCTGCTGATGCAGGGCAAGAGAGAGCTTGCCATTCAGCAGCTTGAGGAAATCAAGGCCGCCAACAGAGGCAGCGGCTCAGGTGACCTGGTTTTGAAGAAACTGGCGTTCAGGATCTATCAGCTGGTACTGCAGGTGCTGCAGGAGCATAAAGTGCTTGAGGAAGAGCTTATGGGGCAACACTACCAGAATATCTCCCTGCAGTTTGGCAATCTCGGCAGCGAGAAGATATTCACCTATGTAGCAGCTCTCATACACAGCTTCATTGACAGGGTCATTCCCCTCAAAGGCTCAAAACTGGAGAAAGAGACACTGGAAAGTTACCTGGAAGACAATTTTTCCAGGGATCTCTCCCTCGAGGATGTAGCCCAACGGTTCAATACCACTGCTGCCTATCTCTCAAAAAGTTTCACAAAGCTTTTCGGAGTACCTTTCACGCAGTATGTTGCCGAAAAGAGGATCTCATTTGCCGTATATCTCCTGGAAGAGACCCGGGATCTAAGTATTGATGAAATCGCGTCGATCTGCGGCTACAACAACCGGATCCATTTCACCCGGATATTCAAGCAGCGCAGGGGCGTCCCTCCCTCAGAATTTAGGAGAAATTTACCATCAGGGGGCTGAGCTTCATTACAGTTGAGTGCTGAACTGCGCAAAGAGCTTCGTCAGCTCTTTGCGCTTTTGCCCTTCATAGGCCTCACTGTAGGTTCCGCCTAGATAGTAGCAGGCAAAGCCGCCTGCCACCGTTCCCCAGGCAACCGCCTCCAGCAGATCAGGTACTGTCCCTTCAGCAAGCTGCCGGCACAGCGATGCCGTGATGCCGCCGAGGAAGTTGTCCCCGCAGCCGGTGGTATCGCCCCGTCGCTCAGGATGCGCCTCCAGCTCCTCGTCTACCGCCCGGCAGACCGGTACCGCTTTCCAGGCAACCGGATGAAAGCGTGCCCCCGATGAGTATACCAGCGAGCCCTTCGCCCCCCGCGATATCACGCAGGCCCCCGTTCCGCTGCGGCTGAAGTACTCCTGTGCATCCGTTACCGAATCTGTCCCGCTGATCTTCAGCGCCTCCTCCTCGTCCATGACGAGCAAGTCGATATCAGAAAGCCGTTCGGTCAGGGGCCAGGGCTGCCCGGGCCGCTTCTTCTCATTGAAGAAGTCATACACCGTCCCGACCACTGTCAGGCAGCCGGCAGCCTTTGCCCTGCCCAGGATCTCCGGCAGCTCGGCATGCAACCTCGGCAGCAGGGCTGTCCCCCCGAGCAGCAGCAGGTCGGCATCGAAGAATCTCCCGGGCAGGTCACCCATCCCGATATATCCGGCAGCCCCGATGGTGTTGACAAAGCTGCGCTCGCCCGCCCCATCGTGGTACCGGGGGTCGGAGAAGACATCAGTCGTCGGATAGCGTACTCCCGCCTGTATCTCCCTGACTGTGGTGAACTGCACCGGGGTAGCGGCAATGACCTCCATGGCCCGGCTGCAGGTATCATCAGGGGTGGTGATCCCGAAGAACTCCACTTCGTGTTCACTGCCGAGTATCTGGGCAGCCCCTATGGCGGCCACGATAGCAGGTCCCCCGAGATTCACGGCATCAGGTTCGCGGCCACCGGAGAGCTGCTGCAGCAGCCGGCTGTAGGGTTTCCCGGCAAACTGCTCCAGGTCTTCGGAGAAGACCAGCCCCCCGACAACTATACCGCCGTCACCATATTCGCGGGACTGCAGGGCAGCGAACTGCGGTGCACTGAAGCTGCAGTTACGGTAGAGATAGTCAAGCAGGCAGCAGCCGGCGGCATGGATCTTCATGGCGTTACCCCCAGGAAAGTTTCATAATCAGAGACCAGGAGCCGGTAGGGCTCCTCATCCTCAATTATTTCAGGGAACCTCCCAAGCGTTTCATGGAAGCGGTTGTCGCTGTGGTCGTCATTGACGGCACTCACCTCGCCGGTAAGGACCCTGCCGCTACCCTCAGCGGCATAGAAACGGTGATAGAGCCCCGGAGGAAGGGTAAGGCTCTCTCCCGGCTGGAGGGCAAGGGTCTCCCCTGCCTTGAGGGACCTCGTAATTGCATCGACCTTCACCTCCACGGGCGTATCGGCAAGCTCTTCTGAAGCTGTTGAGTTGAAGAGCTCAAAGAGCAGCACGCCCCCGCCCCGGTTGATGATGTCCTCCTGCTTGTCGAAATGGAAATGGAGCGGTGTCTCCTGGTTCTCGTTGACAACCATGATCTTCTCGGCATAGGGCTTGACTGCTCCTCCCGGACGCCCGTTACGCAGGGTGAAGAGGACCAGTCCCCTGCTTTCGAAGGTTCCGGAGCCGAAATCGGTGATATCCCAGCCAAGACCGCACGCTGCAATCTCATCCACTATATCCCGGTGCTCCTGCCACTCTGATACTCCCCATTGTCCCCATACTGGCAGGTAAAAGCGCTGGTCACCGAGAAACTGCTCGGCAGCCTTGATGATGCTGTTTATCTCGCTGCGTTTCATCCTCTCCTCCCCTCCCATATGCTAACTCGTGTTAGCATTGCATAATTATGAACGGTATCGTATAATATGTCAATGAAAACAACCATGAAACAGCTGGCCGAGCAGCTTGGCCTTTCCCGTACGACTGTCTCGCTGGTCCTGCAGGGCAAGGGAACGCAGATGCGCATCAGCCAAGAGACGCAGCAGCGGATCATGGAGAAGGCAGAAGAGCTTAACTTCGTGCCCAACTACCTCGCAACCGCCCTGAGCAACGGCAGGACCGGCACGGTGGGACTGATCCTCCCCGATATCTTCGAGGGATTCATGGGCAGCATGATCAGGGGCATAGAGGATGTGCTCTACCATGAGGATCTCACGATCTTCCTCTCGACGAGCCGGTTCGACAACGACAGGGAGCAGGAGATCGTGGCGCAGATGACCCACAGAGATGTTGACGGGATCATCATGGCCCCGGCCGCCCCGTTCCCGGGCACACGCTTCGACTACTCCCATATCGGGCAGCTGATTTCCCGGAAGCTGCCCCTAGTGCTGGTGGACCGCTATATCCCCGGGTTAACGGCAACCAGTGTCATCCAGGCCGATGAGGAGCTGGCCTTTGAAACGACCCGGCAGATGCTTGCCGACGGTATTGATTCCATCACCTGCATCGGCTTCAACCTGGAGATCACTTCTCTGCAGGACCGCGTAACCGGCTATCGCAATGCAATGGATGAAGCCGGGAAGCAGCCGGAGCTGCTGCTGCTCGACCGGCAGGACCCAGATGCCCATGATATCAGCTCATATATCGAAAACCGGATACGATCAGGCACGCTCCCACAGGCCTTCCTGGTGACCACCAGCGGGCTTGCCGACAAACTCATCTGGCTGCTGCAGCAGCAGGGCATAGATGTCGGGGATGATATCATCGTGACGAAGTTCGGTGAACGGCAGCCATGGGAACGCTCCCCTGTCAGGACTATCCGGCAGCCAACCTACGCCATGGGAATCCGGGCGGCCGAGGAGCTGCTGGCGCAGCTCTCCGGGCAGCCAACCCAAGGGGAGATTATCAGGGTACGATGATGAATATCAATCAATTTATGATATTAGAAATGCAAATAGAATGCTGCAAACTGGTAGCAATTAGTTTTTATACTTCTCATCTTTTGTCATCAAGTCCTCAATAATTGCTGCATACTGCTCATTGGAAAGTTTATTTATCAATAACATTCGATAATCTGGGATCATTTGCCACATATATCCGTTTTTAAGCATGCCTGCCCGATTGTCCATTATCGAAAAATACTTACTTCCCCGTACAGCATAGAGAACTGCCATTTGATCCCAGCTGCTGCGTCCTTCGAATATTCCAGAGTTCCCCCATGATCTAAGTGTCCACCAGTAATATGCAGTACGGATTGGATTAGCCTCAGGTAACTCTTTAAGTCCTGATCCGGTATAAATTGAGGCGCCTTCCTGGCTTATTACAATAGGACCAGGCCAGTGTTCTAGTACATACTGTGCTTGTGCAACAGTATCATGCCTTACAAAGTTGAAATCATCGTTTGCATTCCCTCCCATGAGAACGAGTTGAGATACCTTTTGCTTGACTAAATCAGGTTCTGCAACAAGCAAATCATAAAGATTATTCAAAAAACCAACACTGACGATTGTAACTGAGCCATCTTCCTGAGAAGAGAGGATCTCTCTATAGACATTCAAAGCAGTGTCCACAATATTATCTGATACATCATGATTCAACTCTGCAAGCTTATCAATGTAAAATGAATGTGCGTAATCAGGATCTTTCAAATCTTTACTATACAAACCAATAGGAATAGAACCACGCCCATACCAAGTATTCACAGCATCAATAGCCTTTTCAGCATTTGGTTGTACTTCATTATAACAGACTGCCAAGATATCAGCCTCTCCCATATCAGCTAATGCATGAAGAACAGCGAGGGCGCCAACATCATCTACATCAAACGTGAAATCTGTCTCAAAAATTATTTTCTTGGATTCTACGGGAGCACTCTTCTGTAATGCATCGACAATACACCCGTTTGTTAGGAATAGTACCCATATTAGACTTACCAGTAACAGTTGAGCGAATTTCTTCATGGGAAAGATACCCTTCACCAGATTATTTTCTTGGTTATCTCATCAATAATTGAAGGATCAACTTCAATAGCAACATTATCTGAGCCGGCAGTCAATTCATCAAATAGCGTCATTCCCCCTAATCCGAAACTTGACCCGATCGAGAGTGATCCTCTCTTGAATTTGAAAAAACTATCATCATATAGTGCCACTACAGCCATAGGATCATGAGGATTATTTCTATAATCGTCTTCATCATTCATTCTGGATGTTACCATCCACCATGTACCCATTTCACGAGAAACCAACTCTCCCAATCCAAAAGGCAGCCGAGAAAAATACTCCCGATGCTTCGTGGTAAAAAACACCCTAGTAGTCACATCCAAAGGTATCAATGTGATTGTAAACCCAGCATCGAAAACAATTCTGGACGCTTCAAGATCACAACTGATATTATACTCACCGTTATGC
The DNA here is from genome assembly GCA_964605195.1 of uncultured Spirochaetales bacterium. Taxonomy (GTDB): domain Bacteria; phylum Spirochaetota; class Spirochaetia; order JABMQR01; family JABMQR01; genus CAZSBC01. Next base: position 23,639 of record CAZSBC010000030.1, read on the forward strand.
TTGGAAATAATTTCCAGCCACTCCGGGCATGATTCCGGATACACCATGCCTCCCATCATTGTGATCTGCTTGACTCTTTTCGGGAAATCAGGATCTGAAATTACCGCTTTTGCAATATTAGTCAACGGTCCAATAGACAGGATCTCGAGTTCTTCCTGATACAGTTTTGATTGTTCAATCAAGAATTCCACAGCATCAAGATGTGGGTTAACCTGTACATTATGCAAGTCGGGCGGGAAGCTTCCACCAACATGGGTTCCTCTAAGAATTCCTCCGCCATTAAAAGGAAAAGATTCACCGCTAAATACCGGGACATCAATTCTTCCCAGCAGATCAAGTACATACCTGCACATCTGAGCTTCCTGCTTCGTATCACCATACACAGTCGTAACTCCAAGCAAGCGAATTTCATCCATTTTAGCAAGCATGATTAAAGCAAGCAGATCATCTACATCATTTCCAATATCTGTATCAAGAATTATCTTTTTCACTGAATCATCCTTTTAATGCACCGCTTGTTACACTGGATACATAATACTTCTGTAATGGCATCAATATAATCAGCGGAATAAAACACAATAGGGAGGCTGCTCCTAAAACCTGCCCCCATGCTGTTTGATACTGTTGATTAAAGGTTGATAATGCAACTTGAATCATCTGATTCCCAACCGATCTTGAGACAACTAGCGGCCAAAGAAAAGCTTCCCATTGTCCAATAAAGAGCATCAAAGATCCTCCGATCATAGTAGGTATTGTCAAAGGAATATAGATCTTTGTTAATATCTGCAGACTTGTAGCCCCATCTATGACAGCTGCTTCACTGAGCGCCTTCGGAATCTGTCTGAAAAACTGAACAAACATGAAAACAACCATCCCATTCCCGATAATCGGGAGGATAAGTGCTGCTTTGGTGTCTATCAGACCCATGGATTCAACAAGGTTATAGGCAGGTATGGTTAAAATATCACCCGGAATCAAAAAAGATGATATTACGATAGCAAACAGTATTCTCTTCCCATAGAATTTGAATGCCGCAAAGGCATAACCCGCTAAAGCATTAATGATAACTCCGAGAATAACAGATACAGCTGCAACAAAAAAAGTGTTTATCAGGGCTTTGGTGAAATAGGTGTTATCAAATACGCCCTGATAGTTATCAAGTGTAAAAGGGAATGGCAACAGAGCTTTTATCGAAATCGGAGACAAACCCTGCATAACCGATATTTCTGGTCGCAACGAAGCCATAAGTGACCAGAATATAGGAATAACAAACAACAGACCGAGTAGAATTGAGATAATGTGAAAAACGATTTTTCCTGTATGCATCTTATAGTGTGTGCTCATATCACTCTTCATCCCGTAAAAATGAGAATTGAAACAGCAGTACGCATATCAGCATTGCTAAAAGAAATACTACCATCGCCATACCATGACCCATATCACCTTGTACAAAAGTTGTCTTATATGCTTCATACATTAAAACATTGGTTGAATTATCCGGACCTCCTCGAGTAAGCATAAATACTGGTATAAACAGCATGAAATTGGCTGCAGTATCAGTTACAAGAACAAAGAGAATTGTCTTGGCTAATAGCGGTAGGGTAATTCTGAAGAATGTTGTAATCGGGCCTGCTCCCTCAACCCTGCTAGCCTCATATAAATCCTCTGGAATATTTTTAATACCTGCAAGAATAAAAATCATCCAAAAGGAACAGCCCTTCCATGAAGCAATGGTTATTACAATCCATAAGGCCCATTGTGGTGAGT
>CAZSBC010000031.1:0-16949 GCA_964605195.1 uncultured Spirochaetales bacterium
GTTTCTCCCGAGAACCACCATCAGCACGGCAATATCGGAGTTCCGTACTCCCGAAATCCGGGAAGCCTGCCCCACCGAAACTGGTCTGATCCGGTTGAATTTCTCCCTGGACTCAATCGATATTCCCTCTACGGTATTGAAGTCGAAATCAGCCGGAATCCTGATCCGTTCCATTCGGCTGAAGCGGTTCACCTGCCGTTCCTGTCTCCTGATATACCCTTCATACTTGATCTCCAGCTCAACTTGCCTCAGAAACTCCGGAGCATACCCTTTCAGAGCTTCGATGTCCCGGCAAGCTCCGCTGATAGTCACTTCGGGACGCCTGAGATGCTGCAGCCAGTTTTGTCCGGCGGTGCTGTGCCTTTTCAGCAGCTCCCTGATCTCTTCAATCAGGTGCATTTTCTCCTCCAGGCGCTCCATCCGCTCCTTTTCGGCAAGCCCGGCCTGCCAGCCGATCGGCGTCAGACGCTGATCGGCCGTGTCATGCCGCAGGTTAAGTCGGTATTCAGCCCGGGAGGTGAACATGCGGTAGGGTTCAGTCGTACCCTTGGTTACCAGATCATCCACAAGCACCCCGATATAGGCCTCGGCACGGGAGAGAATGATCGGTTCACGGCCCTGCAGCCGACGAGCGGCATTCAGGCCGGCAAGCAGCCCCTGCCCGGCAGCCTCCTCGTACCCTGAGGTACCGTTAGTCTGCCCGGCAATAAAGAGACCCGGTATACGTTTTGTCTCCAGGCTCGGATAGAGCTGGGTCGGATCAAGGTAATCATACTCGACCGCATATCCCGGTCGCATGATCTCTGCCGCTTCCAGTCCCGGTATGGAGTGGATAAAGTGCTCCTGCACCTCCTCGGGAAGAGAGGAAGAGATACCGTTAAGATACATCTCTTCGGTATCAAGTCCTTCGGGCTCCACAAAGATCTGGTGCCGTTCCCGATCTGGGAACCGCACCACCTTATCCTCAATCGAGGGGCAGTATCGGGGACCGAGTCCGACAATCCTGCCGCCATACAGGGGTGATCGCTTGATATTATCCCGAATGATGCTGTGAGTCGCATCGTTGGTATACGTGATCCAGCATGAGACCGAGGGTCGCTGAACCTCAGCGGTCATGAACGAGAACGGCTGCTGCAGCTCTTCGCCGGGCTGTTCACTCATGTTGCCGAAATGCAGCGAGGAGCGCCGTACCCTTGCAGGAGTACCGGTCTTCATCCTGCCGACGGTGAAGCCCTTTTCGCGTAGTGCAGTTCCCAGTCCCAGCGCGGCCGGTTCACCGAGCCTGCCGGAAGGCGATTCATACTCTCCAATGAATATCCTGCCCTCCATGAACGTACCTGTGGTGAGAACCACGACCCGAGAAGAGATGCTCCGTCCCCGTTCGGTTACCACACCGGCCGCATTCCCGCTGCCGTCGGTGATGATATCAATTACGGTATCCTGAAATATGGCTAGGTCAGCCTGCTGCTCAATCCGCTTCTTTGCCAGCAAGGAGTAGGCAAACTTGTCTGCCTGTGCCCGGGGAGCCTGAACTGCCGGCCCGCGCCGCAGGTTGAGGATGCGGAACTGAATCATGGTGTGGTCGATTAGCTGTCCCATCTGTCCGCCGAGGGCATCGATCTCTCGAACCATATTACCCTTGGACAATCCGCCTATGGCAGGATTGCAGGATAGCCTGCCGATGGCATCAAGGCTCTGGGTCACAAGTATCGTTGAAATATTGAGTCTGGCAAGTGCCATTGCAGCCTCTATGCCCGCATGGCCGGCTCCGACTACCACGGCATCGTACTCGTATCCTCTTTGTTTTCCCATAGTATAATCTTCCTGACATCTTAGGGCTGCTACTTCCCTACACAGAACCCGGAAAAGATGGTATCGAGGATATCGGCTGAGGTCACCTCACCGGTTAACTCTCCGAGCGAATCGACGGCCCCTGAAATTTCCGGGGCCGTTACATCCAGTGGCATTCCCCCCATGATATTCTCAACGGCCTGCTCCAGATAGTGCTCAGCCTGATCAAGCAACTCCTTCTGACGTAGGGAATCTATCATGATTTCCGCATCCTGGGAAAGGCGCATTCCCGGCAGTACCGAAACAATCGCCTCCTCAAGGTTCTCAAACCCCTCTCCGGTGACCGCGCTGACAGTTACTGTTTCCGCAGGCGGCACGTCACGGGCAATATCAGCCTTGCTCCAGACCGTTATCAGCGGCGCTTCTCCCCTCAGGGCATCCAGGTCCAGGCGGGCCTCTTCGGTAACCCCTATCGTGCCATCGACAAGATAGAGGATGATATCAGCTGAATCGACGATGCGGCCGCTCCGTCTGATGCCCTCCTCCTCTATGCTGTCGGCTGCTGACCGGAAGCCTGCTGTGTCAAATAACTTGACCGGGATTCCCCGGATTGCTATCCATGACTCAATATAATCTCGCGTTGTCCCGTGGATGTCGGAGACGATTGAGCGATCTTCCTTGAGAAAGAGGTTGAAGAGCGATGATTTTCCTGAATTGGTTCTTCCTGCAAGGACGATCCGGACCCCCTCGGCATACATTTTACCGGCACTGTAGGTAGCTGCCAGACGGTGAATGCGCTCCTTCAGTGCGGATACCTCGGAAACAGGGATCTCAACCGGTTCCTCAATCTCATCCTCGGCATAATCCAGCTGCACCTCCACCGTGGCCAGCAGACGGACCAGCTCGCCCTTGATCGCATCAATCTCACGGAAGAGGTTCCCTGAGAGCCTGCCAAGGGCAAGGGAGTGGGCTTTGATTGTCTTTGCCGATACGATCTCCTGCACAGCTTCGGCCCTCGTCAGATCCAGTTTTCCCTGTACAAAGGCCCGCAGGGTAAACTCACCGGGTTCTGCATCCCTGAATCCCGCCCTGTGGAGCACCTCCATTATCCGGTGGATGCCGGGGAGGCTGCCATGGCAGAATATTTCGGCACTGTCCTGCCCGGTGTACCCGGAAGGAGCCCTGAATATAGCAACTGTGACCTCGTCAACGGGTATACCGGTTGAGCCGTCAATGATATGCCCGTAATGCAGTGTCCCGCTTCTGCCGCCCCTGATTACCTCAGGCTTTGAGAAACAGGCGGAAAAAGCCTCAAGGGCACCGCTGCCTGCTGTTCGAATTACAGCAAGGGCACTCTCCCCCCAGGGGGTCGCCAGTGCGACAATCAGCTCTTCGGTATCATAATATCCTCTGTTCATCGCTTGGAGTATAATTCAGGCCAAGGTTTCTATCAATAGGCGGGTTACAGCATCTTCTCAACCGCATCGAATAGCGGTACTATTACGACATGATTGAAAATGATGCCTTACTCCGGCAAATCCTTGCAGTAATCAGACCGGTTGCCGAATTCCAGCGCAAATCGTTCGGTTCCTTACCTGAGAAGGCAGCCACAATGAAGACCCAGTATGACTTGGTTTCTGATATCGATGTCTCCAGTGAGCGGATGCTGCACAGCGGATTGCTGAACCTGCTGCCCGAATCCGCCTTCTTCGGCGAGGAGACGGTCAGGGAGCGCGGGAGAAGCCGGTATCTCTGGGTTGTGGATCCGCTTGACGGTACCACCAACTTTATCCGGGGAATCAATATCTGGACCATTTCTGTTGCCCTGATGGATCAGGAGAGGTGTGTTGCCGCAGTTATCCATCAGCCGGCAACCGGGGAAACCTTCTCCGCGCTCAGAGGCCATGGCGCTTTCAGGAACGGCACCCCTCTGCCGATTGCCGCGGAAACGGGGATGGAAGGGGCTTTGATAGGAACGGCCTTCCCGTACAGATCCCCCGATTCCATGGATGCGTTTCTGGGCTGTGCACGGGATGTGATGAAACAGTGTCTCGATATCAGGCGAATGGGATCAGCTGCCCTGGATCTTGCCTATGTTGCAGCAGGCATCCTCCAGGGCTTCTGGGAGATCGACCTGCAACCGTATGATGTGGCAGCAGCCCTGCTGCTCCTGCAGGAGACCGGCTGTCTCTGCACCGACAGCCGCGGCAACCCCTATGATCCCTTCAGCTCACGCCTGCTGATTGCCGGAAACCCCGGGGTGCACCGGAAGCTGCTCGCGGCGGTCTCGCGCCACTACACGGCATGAAATGGCAATACCGGTGGACCCGTACCGCAATTTATTAGTATGTTGTAGACCATAAGACAGTGTTGGAGGATACCATGAAATATATCGGCGCCCATGTCAGTGCCTCCGGAGGCATCCAGAATGCCCCGATCAATGCTGGAGCAATAGGAGCCACGGCATTCGCCCTCTTCACCAAGAACCAGCGGCAGTGGCGGGCCAAGCCCCTTACGGCAGAAGAGATCAAGAACTTCAACGAGGAGTTGCAGGAGAACGGGTATTCGGCAGAGCAGGTGCTGCCCCATGACAGCTACCTCATCAATCTCGGCAATCCCGATCCTGAAAAAAGAGATAAATCATACAATGCATTCGTCGACGAGCTGCGCAGGGTTGAGCAGCTCGGGCTGACGTTGCTCAACTTCCACCCGGGCGGGCATATGCAGCAGGCCAGTGAGGCAGAGTGCGTCTCCCTGGTTGCCGACAGCATCAACCGCGCCCTTTCGGAGACCGGGAATGCCGTCGCGGTCATCGAAAACACTGCCGGACAGGGCAGCTGGATAGGCTACCGGTTCGAGCACCTCCGGGATATCATCGACCAGGTCAGGGACAAGTCCCGGGTCGGAGTCTGCCTGGACACCTGCCACGCATTTGCCGGGGGATATGACCTGCGCAGCGAAGCGCAGTGTGCTGAAGTCTTCGATGAGTTCGACCGCATCGTGGGATTCTCCATGCTGCGCGGCATGCACATCAATGACGCGAAGTCAGGGTACGACAGCCGCGTGGACCGCCATGCCCCCCTGGGAAAGGGGAATATCGGGCTGGACTGCTTCCGCTTCATCATGCGGGATGCCCGTTTTGATGGCATACCCCTGATACTGGAGACCCCCGATTCTGAGCGCTGGGCGGATGAGATTACGCTGCTCAGATCTTTTGCTGAAAACTGAGTTATTACTTGCCCTCTCAAATCGCAGGTTCTTCGGCAGGACGAGTGCCTGCAGGACCAAACCCAGAAGGATGTAAAGGAGCTTCAGTATGTGGAACACCCTATTTCCCAGAGCTGCAGATAACAGCTATAAGGGCCCGGCAGTCGTCTTGTGGGTTCTGTCACTCTTTGTCTTGAAATCACTCTTTGCAGGTTCCGTGCATCTGTTTGCTCTCGATGGCGGAGCCCAGAGCATCGGCTCGGTTGCCCTGAAGCAACTATCTCAAGCCGGAGCTGACTCGGTGGTGACCATGTTTGGCATGTGGGGGCTGGAACAGCTGGTAATTGGCCTGATAGCTGCAGTTGTTCTGTGGCGCTATAAATCACTGGTCTCAATGATCTGGCTGGCCTATGCAGTTGAATATGCACTTCGTGGGTTGGCTCGCACAGTAACGCCGGGGCTCTTGACATCCCAGACACCTCCGGGAGCAGTTGCGGACAACCTGCTGATACCGCTCTCGATTGTGATGTTTCTGCTGTCTCTCTATATCCCGAAAAAGAAGCGGTAACCAGGCAATCTGTTCGGATGCAGCTGCATTTTTGCTGCAGTTCACCAGGTCAGGAGCATGCAGATGGGGAGAACTGCCGGTGTGCCTTTCTTCTGGCATGCGCTTTCTTCTGGCATGCAAAAATTGTATTCTGTGCACACTCCAAGTATGGTATACTGGCGTAACCGTCATGGCAGATGTAATGAGAAGAACGAAAGATATCTGGACCACAATAAAAAAATCCGCAACTTTTTCCGGACATACTGTCCAGAAAGCGGTGGCAAGGGAATCAGATATGCAAGAAAGCAGCTCTATGTTGAATACCCAGATGTGCTATACAGATTGTACCCGGTTACCAGCCGCCGGTGGTACTGGTTTTCCGACTCTTTCCCGGAAACAGTTCTGATGCACAGCCCCCTTCATTCTCTGTTCGACAAGCCGCTGCTTTTCGGCCATCGGGGAGCTTCAGCTACAGCCCCGGAAAACACCCTGGATGCATTCAGGCTCTGCAGGGAAGAGGGCATAGACGGCATAGAGTTTGATGTGCAGCGCTGTCTTACCGGGGAACTGGTCGTCACCCACGATTTCAACCTGCATCGAACCACCGGGTACGATGCTCTGGTGACAGAGACTTCATGGGACAGGATAAGAACGCTGGATGCAGGAAGCCATTATTCCGAAAAGAACCGCAATGCTGCGATCATGCAGCTGGATATGCTCTTCGAAGAGTTCGGCACTGAAATGAAATATGATATCGAGTTGAAATCAGACAGTATCAGGGATGGTCGCCTGGCGGCAGGGGTCTGGAACTCCATTCAGCGCCACGCACTGCAGGAAAACTGCCTGGTCTCCTCATTCAACCCCTTTCAGGTGAGGATATTCAGGCGAATTTCCCTGGATATGATTCCCACTGCCGTAATCTATGCCGATTCACCGGATATACCCAGGATACTCCGGCACGGGTGGGGCCGCCATATTGCCGGCTGCAGTGTGCTCAAACCCCACTTTCCGCTCATTGCTATCGACACTCATCGTCCAAAATGGCTGAGGAAGTATCCCGTAGTTGCCTGGACAGTGGATGACCGGGAGACAGCGGATACCTTCCTGAGAATGGGTATCAGCGGTATCATCTCCAACGATCCCGGCAAGCTAGCTCCTCTGTTCCGTGAATTTGCTAGATTATGAGGCCGACAATCTGGTAGGCAGCCAGCTCACCGAAGCGGCTGAAGGCAGCCTGTTCGGCCGCTTTCCAGTTGGCACCGGTTCCGTTAGCCACCAGCTGATCGGTAGCAGCCAGTTTCCGGTTTGTGTCCAGCAGGTATGCGCTCACCGAGCCCCTCACTGTGACGATGTAATTCGATCCGCTCTTTACCTGTGAGGAGATCCCGACAGAACCGGCAATACAGACCGAAAGCAGCCCCCCGAAGGCCTCCTTGGCTTTCATGAGTACCTGCTGGTCACTGTAGTCGAAGGTAGCGGCAGTACTGAGGGCCGTGAAGTAGAGCGGATTCGCTTGGATGCCATCTTTACCCATCATCTCAACCATCCGGTCAAGGCCTGCATGACTCTCCAGCAGCACTCCGGCTTCGTTGAACTCAAGCAGAGAAAGCGCCACACTCTTCCCGGCAGTCTGCGAAATCAGGGCAAAGGGTACCTTGACGAATTTCTCTGCAAGAGCGCTCCGCAGCTCAAGCATCAGCGTGTTTTCGGTACCGATAACTCTCTCCATATCCTTCACTATATCCTGCAAGTCAAAGTAGAAGGTCATATGACCCGATCCCCTGAAACCGGGATGATTCGTGACAAAATCAAGCCTGCCGTTACTGCCGGTTACAAGATCAGTGGAAGAATAGGAGACTCTGCCCTGCGAGTTCTTGATGGGAAACTCAGCCCTGATCGGGATACCGGAGAGTTTGGGGGCAAAGAAACCTGTTCCCCTCGTTATGACAAGTGTAACCGTACCGGTGGCAGGATCGTTCTGGGTGACTTCAATGGTGATTGCCTCCACTATGGATATCATCCTGCTGACAATCGAGTTGTACTGCTCTGCAGCCCCCTCGAGCCGTGAAGTGTATGCCTCGACAGCCGCCTTGGCATAATACTCCAGAGCCGCAAAGTCATCCTTACGGCTGTAGCTGCTTTCAGCCTGACGCATCGGCTGGTCGATAAGCTGCGTCTGAGCCCGCGACGTCTCCAGATTGTCGCGGACCATCTGGCTGATAATCTTCCTGTCGGCCGAAGCCAGCAGATAGATTACCAACTCCCCGGCAGGACCCTCATCACGGAACTCCTCCATGATCTTCACTCCCAGCTCTTCAATACCGAAGGTGGTAATAAACTCCCGGCGGTAGGTATCGTTAATTGAGAACTTGAGGAAAGCAGAGATATCATTGAGCACCCCTTCAAGGGCAATTTCCCTGGCAAGATCCTCATTATTCTCCGTACTGGTTCCTGAACCCACATAGAAGAGATCCTGCAGCGTAGCTGCCGGGTTCTGATAGATCCACAGCGGTTTCCCCTCAAGTTCCGCCCGCAATGAGTTGATATATGAGGCACAGCCGGTCAGGCCGATCAGTACAGCCATAAGCAGCATCAATGCGACTGTCCCGGTGAAAAACCTTCTCATCTGCTATCTCCCCGTCGAAAAAGTCAAGGTATTGCCCCGCTGCATGACTAGAGAAACATTCTCAAGCCCCTGTATGCGGGAGGCAGCTTCATAGATTGCCGCCTCAAGGTTCTGGGGAGAATCCCTGTACTGCAAGACAAACCGGGTCTCCTCCCTGCTGTAGGATACTCTGCGGGCACTCGGTACAACCGCCTGAAGAACAGCCAGGAACTGCTTCATCACGTCATCACTGGGAGTACCGATCAGTGTCAGCTCATACCTGGTCCCTGTGGCGATATCCTCACTGAAGTAGCGAGCTGTCGTGCGGATCAACTGAATCATTGCAGCCTGCATGGCCTCATCAAGGGCTTCGCCAGCAGCGGCATTTTTGCTTCCAGCTGAAACCGGCTCCGGATTAGTGTAGAAAACTGCTCCACGCCCCTCTCCGGTAGAGGCAGAGTAACACTCAAGCGAAATCTGCACTTCGGCCAGCCAGGAGCCGTTCTCCCGGTATGCATCAACTTGAACAGCCGTATCAATATAGTAATCGGCATACAGCCGGGCAGCTGCCCAGCGGATCAAGGAGGAGTAGCCTTTCTCCTCTATGAAGACATACTCCTGATCCTGCTTCAGCATCTCAAGCTGGTCCTCGGATACATACCCGAACCCAAGTGAGCCGAGTACCGTATCGGCAGCCAGGACCGCAGCCCGGGAGGAGAAAGCGTCAGTCTCTTGCTCCTCATCATAGATCACCAGAAATTCGGGTTTCCACCCCATAATCCACTCTTCGGCAACAGGTCCGAGAATGGACTCAAGGGGATCTGATGAGCGATAGAAGGGCAGTTTCATATCGTTCATCTTGATATATGTCTGCTCATTCAGCAGACCTCCCGTAATCCCCCGTTTCATCAGGTAATCGGAAATTGAGTTGATATTGATCCTGACAGCGACAATCCGCTGAAACGAACCCGCTATATAGTCCCGTTCAACCACCTCCAGGGTACCCGGCGTGATATAAGTTGTCACATCCATATCGCGAATAATTCTGCCGACCAGGTACTGCATCACAAAGGCATCATCACCCAGGGCATCAAGTACGGCTCGGTACACCGCATCCCTTGTTGCAGCACCGACTGCATCCCTGTCAGAGGTACCAGTGCCAAAGCCGTAGTAGCGGGGCATCGCCCGCGGTACATCATTGACAGGTATGATGACTGCAGCACCATCCTGTCCCGCCGGTTTTTCAGCAGGCGGGGGTGTTGTGCAGCTGACGAACACCAAAAGGAGCAGCACCGCAGCGTATCGTATAAACTGTTTCAGAACCATCTTATCACTACCTCGTACCCGTTGTCCGGAGCAGGATGCACCGTCAATACCATAATCACTCCGCAGGCCTGAAAGTTACACCGAAGGTGACATAGAGCGTGGATAGCACCGCATCGTTGCCCGCAGCAGGAACATACCCGCTTTCATACCCTAGCCCTGTGTGGAGCATCCAGGCAGGTGAAATATACCAGGAAATCCTGCCGTTGAAGAGGTTGCCGAAATACCATCCGTTTCCGGACCCATCCTCAAGATCTAAGAGATACCCACCAGTGAGGGCTGCAGAGAGACTGAGCCGGGAGCGGAAGAAAAGCTTCCAGCCCCGTCGGCCGGTGCGGTAACCGGGAACTGCTGCATAGGAGATACCAAGCCCTGTTCTGGCAATCAGCGTTCGGGGTGGTACAGTGAAAAAAGATGCCAGCGGATAGGGATTGTTCCAGCTGTAGAGTGCACCGGCACTGAGCAGAAGCGAAAACTGACTGTTTGTGCTGCTGAAAGAACTGCCCAGCAGCCGTTCAGCCGGGAATTTGCCCGTTAACTCCCACCCGGTCATTCCGGGCAAGTAGGAAGCAGAAAGAGACAGCTCAAGCGGTACACTCCCCCGGGCAGTCACCGGCATACCGGACGTTACTGCTGTATCTGCATAGAGCACACGCACCTCGGCAGCTGTATCCCCCTCCTGCCAAGCCGCTCGATCCGCTTCCCTGATAGGAATCTCTCTGGTTATTTCAAGCAGCCCCAATGTCTTCCCTTCCCGGTCCTGCAGCACCACCTCATCCCCCGGTCGGTAGGCATCTGCAGTGGTGATAATAACGGGATAGTCATTATATACGGCAAACACCATACTCTCCGGGCCGGGTAGCGGCAGATCTACTACAATACTCCCCAGATAGCCCTCTAGGGCGACAACGCCCTGCCGTACTGCGGCATCAACAGTGGTCCCAGTCCCCTTCAGAACAGTCTCAATGGCAACTGCATCCTCAGCAGCTCCATCGTCTCCGCTGACATACCCGGTTAAGAGCAGATCGGCTGTAAAGATGGTGTTCCCGGCCTCTCGACCAGCAGTGACAACAACGGAACTGATGTCGAGTACATAGACAAACTCACCTGGAGCAGGTGTTAGTTCCTCAGGTGTACCAAAGCTGATTGAACCAAACCGCTCTGTTCTCAGGAGTGCCCCAAAGAGGGCCGCACTCACCGCATCACTGAGCAGTTCATCATGGATCCCCGATTCGGGTACAGTACGAACTGCAATGATACCGGAAGCACCTGCGTGTCCAGGACCGGGCTGCTCAGCCGCAATGTGATAATCGCCGCAGAACAGCAGCAGCAGCAGCATGCTGGCCAGACAATTCCTCATTCGGCCTCCAGACTCCAGAGTCGTATCAGCTCCCTGATCAGCAGGGCAGCTTCCACCATGACGGGTACGGCAGCCCACTCAAAGCGGCTGTGGTAATTGTGGCCTCCGGTATAGATGTTGGGAGTGGGGATCCCCATCTCACCCAGGCGGGCCCCGTCAGTTCCCCCGCGGATAATTTCCCGGGAGACCGGTACCCCGATATTCTCTGAAGCTATTTCAAGGATATCCATGATACGGGGATCCTGTTCAATATACTCACGCATGTTCCGGTACTGCTCCGTATAGTCGATCTCAACGGTACTGCCGGAGTAGAGTGCCTTTACTGCATCAACTGCGGCATAGAGTGCATCCCTTCGTCTTTCCAGCCCCTCACGCTCAAAATCCCGCAGGTATACCGTCACTGCTGCTGATTCGATACCGCCATGAATTTCAAAGGGACAGTAGTACCCGTACCGCCCGTCAGTGGACTCCGGACTCTCTGCCTGCGGCAGCAGTGCAATAAACGAAGCCGCCATGGTAACGGCATTTACCATACGCCCTCTTGCTGATCCGAGATGGTATATCATACCGGAGAAGGAGACCTCTGCCTTGGCGGCATTGAAGCACTCACCGTCAACCTGCCCCCGTTCACCACCGTCCATGGTGTAGCAGCAGCGTGACCTGAGATTCTTCACCGGGAACATATCCATTCCCGTTCCCGTCTCCTCGTCCGGGGTGAAGATCAATTCAACCTCACCATGTTCAATCTCCGGATGAAACATGAGATACTCAGCCACCGCCATGATCTCGGAAACACCGGCCTTGTCGTCCGCACCCAACAGCGTAGTGCCGTCCGTCGTGATGACAGTTTCGCCGATATATTTCGACAACTCGCAGTTTTCCGCAACCGACAACTCCCACTCCCCATCCACGCCCAGAGGGATATCTTTGCCGTCATATGCATCAATAACCTGCGGGCTTACCCCCTTCCCGCTCATATCACCGGCCGTATCCACATGTGCCATGAATCCTATCACCGGAGAACACCTTCCCTGAGGAAGCGTGGAGGGTATGCGGGCAATCAGATACCCGTGCTCATCAAGATCGATATCCTCAATCCCCATCTCCCGGAGTTCCTTAGCAAGCATCCGCAGCAGATCCCACTGCCCGGCAGTTGTCGGATGACCCTGGATGTGCCGGTCAGACTGTGTATCGATCTGCACATAGCGCAGAAAGCGCTGTACTATTGATTCCCGCAATTCCGATGCAATATCTTGGCTCATATCTTCACCTGCCCCGTTTATATAGTTACTCTCTGCACCAGCATACCATATTTTCTCACGGAGGCGAATTACCTCTTGAAAATATCATGATGGATGGTCAGGAATAATCCCCGGGTGAGCAGCTGCACAGATCTATCAGGTGCATCTGCAGGGCTAGCTGAGTCTGCAGGGCCACTCTGCTGGTACCGAGCTTGCGTGCCAATTTCTTACGGTATACCTGAACCGTGGTGGGGCTTAATTGCAGTTCAACGCCTATCTCGCAGGTAGTATAGCCCATCGAGACCAGTTGCAGCACCTCCTGCTCCCTCCCTGTGAGCTCAAAGCTTGCGATAAGGGCACGGGCACGGATCGTTTCAAACAGGTGCCTTACCTGCGCTGTATTGACCAGGTCGGGAACATGCAGATCAATATGTACGCGCTCCCAGAGATGACGCTCCCGACTCATCTGCTCATGGGAACAGACAACAATGATATGCAGATCGGGATTGAAGGAGATAATGCGGCTCACCAGCCGCGCACCGTCCAAGGGCATTGAACAGGTATCGATGATCAGGATATCGGTATCCGGATCAACGGTAAACGAGAACAGCAGATCCCTGTTGCCCGTGCAGCAGACCAGTCTGCCGAAGTTCATGGTACTGAAGCAGGTGCGGCATATGTGCCGGGTTTCTGCTGATGTTGAAAAGACCGCCGTGGAAGAGATCACCGTCCAGCTCCCAATATACCCCGGTCCGGATCATACCGGACCGGGAGAGATACTGGTATATCGTACTCTACCGTCATTGATTATGCAATATTCGGTACATTGGCAGAGCTCAGCCATCTCACAGTTCATACGTCTCAACCATGGTACGCAGCAGATCAACAGCCTGATAGATGGCAAACACTCCCAAGATGATACCGCAGCTTACCGGACTCATCTCCATTGCAGTGGCCATGGATATCACTGATGTTGCAAGAGCATAGCTGACCTTCGGTTCTGTTGCCACTGCCTTAAGCCACTCCTCGAAACTGGCCATCACCTCTCCACCGAAGGTATAGTAGCGATAGATGGACATGACTGTCACTGCCACCGCGCCTGCTGCGACACTGATCGCCGCTGCCGCCGAAACCTTTCCGAATATCATGAAATGGGGCATGAAGGCATAGACTACTGAGGCAGTGAGCAGCACGACTGTCCGTGATATCAGCTGCTGCATATCACGCATGAAATCCTCCCGGTTCTCATCGTTCAACTCCCTGGCACTGCTCGCAAACTGTCTGGACAGCTCCGACTCAACCTGATCCACCTCTGCAAGCAGCTCATTGTACACCTCTTCAGGCAGCAGCTCCTTTGCCTTGTCCAGAACAACCCGTGAATCCCCTGTTACTGCAGCTGAAAAACAGAATGAGAGATACTCTGCTCCCCCCTCCTCCTCAAGCATTCGCTCTATCACCTCTTCCGGGTCATAATCAACTGTTTCCCGGCTCCCGGAACCGGCGGATTCAAGATAGGGATATATCGTATCCCACTCATCAATTACGACCCCGTGCATTTCACGGGCCATCAGCTCCACATCTCTGCTGCCCTCCTGGAATCTCCCGTCGACCATCGAACAGCCAGCCACCGAAGCTGCCAGCAGAAGTGCAAGCAGACGCCTGCCGTACATGATTACTCTTTTATGCATGTTTTCCTCCCTGAATTACATAAGCGCTGTGTCTGATTCTCTGCAGGATTGAATGGCCTTGCCCCTTCAATCGTCATATCCTATGGGCATTGTGAAGATACTGTATAAAAACAGATTCGAACTGCTTCGGGTGCATACCCCCCGGGACACTGTAGAACGGGTATCACCAGAACCATCATCATTCCGGAAGCCGCAGGAAATTTAACCCACTTCCCAGAACAGCCAACCGAAATTCAGTGCGATACGGATCTCATCATACCCCTGAGAATACTCATTGATATACTCCAGACTGTCCCTGAAGGTATGCAGGGGATCCCTGAAGATAACAGCCGGTTCAATGTAGAATCCTGAAGGCCACCTGAAGGTGTATCCGATATCGATCTCCGACATATAGTGATACTGCTGCTCCGGTTGCTTCTCACCTATGAAATTCACTCCCTGGAAGAGTGTGATCCCGGTCCAGAATCCCAGATCACCGGGATAGTACTTGAGAAGCATACCGAAATCCAGGACAATGTAGTCCTCAGCCGGAGTAGCCGTGTTCCGGTTGAACACCACTGTCACCGGCAGGTCAAGAGCCAGTCCCTCGGTCAGCACAAGCGACACTCCCCCATGCAGGTAGAGGTGTTCTGAGACCAGTGCATCTGCCACCCCGCTGTCAACAAAGGCTCCAACAGTAATACTCCCCTCCCTTCCGGTCCCTGCTGCGGCAGCAGGCCCTGCCACCAGCAGCAGTATCACCGGCAGCAGAAAATAACGTTTCATACAATCCTCCTTTTGTCCCGGATCGAATCTGATATCAGGATACTTTACGCCGCGGCCGGCAGCAATTACGGGAAACCATGACAACGGAGGTGAATTCCCTAGTCCGGACCATTTTCACCGTTGAAGCGTAACTACAGCTGCAACAATGGGGTTATACAGTAAAGTGCACCTCTGCATCTGCTAGGGAGTAATCATGCGTATCGTGAAAATTGTTTTCAGCCTGATAATTGTTCTGGCAATATTGGTCTTTGGCTTGGACATACTTGTCAAGGAAGTCTTATCCAAGCGTGTAGAAGCCTCTATTGAGCAACTGCTAGATACATATGGGTTTACCGGGGCATCACTTGACAGCCTCACAATCGATATTCTGCAAAGCACCGTCGACATCACCAACCTCACCCTGCCTATTCCCGCCAGCGAGAACTCGCTGCCCGGAGGGGCTCTCTTCTCCTTCGAGGATGCCGTCATTTCATTCTCCCGCAGCGACGCCCTCTCCATGCTCTCAGAAGAGGCCACGCTAAACAACAGCGTAATTACCATCAGGCATCCCAGAATTCAGTTTGAGAACAGCTATCCCTTTATCACCGATGCAGACCGTTTACTGATAGAGTTCACTGGGGAGCTGAATCCCCGCAGGCTTGAAGCGGCAGGGTTGGCTGATCTGATGGATGGTGGACACTCACTCAACATAACGATGGAGAACCTCTCCATCGACTTCGCCGACATACTGGCAATCGACTCCTTCCGGCAGTCAATGGAAGAGCGGGAGCGGCCCGTAACAGGCTTCGAACTGGCGTTCATTACCACCCTGCTGCTTCCCGACATTCCACTGACAAGAGATTTCTCGCAGAAAGTACTTAACAGCGGAGTGAGTATCACACCGGAGGCGCTTATCAGAGCGCTCGATCTTGGGACTGGATTTCTGGGCATGGGAGCGAAACGCATCGTATCAAGCGGCAGTCTGACAATTTCCGGAAATGATCAACTGATCACCATTGACGGCCTGCTGAATAATGATATTGGGAGTTTCTCAATAACAGGCAGCGGAACGAAAGCGGGAGAGTCCCCCCAGGAGCTGACATCACTGCTGATCAGAGTCACCAATCTGAATCCTGACCTGCGGGCACTGCTGGAACAAGACAGCATCTCCCTTGAGCTGAAAAACCCGATTCTGCTTGAAGATCTCCTTCAGGGTGACTACAGCCTCGAGTAGTCAGAGCTCCAGTGCAATGCCTTTCTGATTTTCTGCTCCAGATTGCGATTGTTGAGCACGGAAAACTCCGACTCGCCGGTAGCCGTAAGAAAACGTACACCTGAGCGGTGGTTATTTACTCGCCCAGTCTGAAACGACAATATCTCTTCGACAGCGACTTCATACAGCACATGCACCCTGCCTCGATCCTTAGCCAGGAAACAGAGCTTCTGGCCGATGACAGCCAGACGTCCGAAGCTGCTGTTGGCACGCTCATCAGAAACCGGCAGTACCGCCAGTGGAAGGAGTGTGCAGGAGCTACCCGCCGCAATCCGGGCAACGGAGTACGCACCGACATGAAAGCCCGATAGATAGACCAGAAAAGTCAGGGGAACGATCAGGATGACACATGCCCAGTAAAGCCATGCATAGGAGATGGGAAACCTGAAAAACACAATTGCCGCCAGATCAACCAGCAGCAGGACCCAGAAGAATCTGCTCATGCCGCCAGTATAGTATATGTCCTGCAGCCATGCAAAGAGCGTGCTGGAACTATTCGATTGCCCTGCCGCGTTTTTTTAGGTATCTTATCTCCATGGACATACCATCATATCCGCATGAGGAACCCGCCCCGCTAACTTTTGCACACAGGGAATTTCTCCATCCCATGCTGCACTCCCTGGATAACGGGATATCGGAATTCACCTTTGCCAACCTCTATCTGTTCCGGAATCACTACCAGTACCGTATTGCCCGGCATGCCAATCAGGCAGGCTACACAACACCGATTATTTTCGGAACACAACCCGGCAGCAGTGATAGTGAAAGCGCAACGGAAAAATTCGTCATGCTGCCCCACGGGTATCCCGGCATGAAACTGATCGATACCCTGCTGCAGGAAAACTGCTATATCAAGAACTTTCCCGAAAATGCTGCAGAACAGCACCGCATTCTTCTTGAGAGAAAGGGATTCTCCGTTGAGCAGGACCGTAACAATTTTGATTATATCTACAGCCGGGAGGAGCTCATTGCATTGAACGGCCGTAAGTATCATAAGAAGCGCAATCTGGTAAACGCCTTCATCAACAATTACAACTACGAAGAGAAACGTATTGACCCTACCAAGCACAGGAGAGATCTCTTTGCCATCCTGGATTCCTGGCAAAGGGAGCATCCCGGTGACTGCAATGATTATGAGGCCGCCTTCGAGGCCATAGATCGCTTTGAGGA
>CAZSBC010000031.1:16959-24758 GCA_964605195.1 uncultured Spirochaetales bacterium
GATCTTGATCTGCAGGGCTGCATAACCTATACCGACGGAGAGCCGAGTGCCTACTCAATGGGTGAGATTATCTCCCACGGCTCCATGTTTGCCCTACACTTCGAGAAAGCCATCGGTGACTACAGAGGAATTTACCAGTTTATCAACCGTTCGTTTGCAACCATGATGCTGGACTGCATTGAACTGATCAACCGGGAGCAGGATCTCGGAGATCCCGGACTACGGCAGGCTAAAATGAGCTACAGACCGACTGGCTTCATCAAGAAGTATACCATCTCACACTCGGACTTCTCTCCATGCAATGATGAGGAGAGTGAGCCGATGACTGAGTAGCTGTCAGTCGGCATCAAGGGAAAAGATTCCCTTCATCAGCTCCGCCCCCATCATGTCGGGACTCTTCATGCTTTCAATACCGGCGAGAAAATCCTTGAATTCAAGCAGCTTTTCGATCGCCATCAGCCTGATGTAGGACTCATGCTGCCTTGGAGTGTTGAGTATGAGGCGATCATGCTCCTGGATCAGTGTAAAGACAATATCATCCTTTCGCAACTGGTAATCAAGCCGGTTGTGGTCCAGACGATAGATAAAAAACTCCTCGTCCCTAAACCCGTCGGCAAGAGACCTCCGCATGAACTCGGCTGCCCGGAAACTGGGAAACGACAGCTCAATCGAGACCACATCCTCCTCTCTGGTCTCCATTGCTCTTCGGTATCCCGTCTTTCCCCTGAAACTCCGTATCAACAGTGGCGGAGCGGCAATACTGGCAAAGAGCATGGTCATGATTGCCACCCCGAACATATCGGGACCTATCGCGCCGCTTGAGAGTCCGATGCCGGCAACAATCAGGGTCACCTCACCCCGCGGAAGCATCCCGGAACCAATCCTGAACGCCCCCCGCAGATTGAACCCGACGAGCAGGGAAGGCAGTCCGCAGCCAATGAGCTTCCCTATGAACCCCATCACGGTGAAGGCAAGACCAAACCACACCACACTCTTCATGGCCTGGAAGTTCACCATCATGCCCATGACACAGAAAAAGACCGGGACAACCACGTTATAGGCCCCCTGGATCCGTTCCCTGATCTCATGGGCAACATCGGTTCGGGAAAACGACAGCCCAGCTATGTAGGCTCCGATGATCATCGCCAGTTCAAACATCTCTGAAACACCGGCAAGTATAAGCGCAATACCGAGGGATACCCCGGCAATCAGCTCGGGTGACTGGAGCTGCTTCATCCGCTTCGTCAGCAGCGGGGCAAGGATGATCCCCACTATGGTGCAGATGATCCAGAAACCGATGGCCTTCACTGCAACCACTCCTATATGCCCCCAGGAGACACCTGCCCCTGATACCGTGGCTGCGGTCATTCCCACCACGATGGAGAGGATCACGATACTCAGCACATCGTCAAGGACTGCCGCTGCCAGGATCGTGACCCCCTCCGGTGAGGAGAGTTTCCTCTTCTCGCTCAGAATCCGAGCAGTAATGCCCACCGATGTTGCTGTTGATATTGTTCCCAGGAAGAGCGCCTCCGGATCCATGATGCTGTTCACATCCGGATTGAGCAGAACGGTTATCCCGCTGCCCAGCAGGAATGAGATGACGATGCCCCCCAGCCCCACAACGGAGCCCTTGCCGGAAAAGCGGATAAAGGTGGGAAGATCCGTCTCCAGTCCCGATGTGAACAGCAGGACGATGGAACCGAATGCGGCAAAGCCGTACAGCTCGGGAGATACCGGGATACTTCCCTGCTGCAGGGGGAAGAGGGCCCCCCCAAGAAAGGAGATCTCTATCGAACCCAGCAGGAAGGGTCCGATAACCATGCCGGCTATCAGCTCTCCGAGTACCTGGGGCTGCTTCAGATAGGTAGTGAATACCCAGCCGAACACCTTGGCTGCAAGCAGGATAACCCCCAGCTGCAGAACCAGAATCATCATCTCATGTGCCATATCTGTACTCCCGCTATTCCGGCAGAATGCACTATAACCCCAGTATCTTCATGATATCGGTTGCTGAAGCCGCTGCCAGTATCGCTTCCCGGCTGGCAGAAGACTTGAGGATCTTGCTGATTTCGGCAAGGAACTGTACATGGGGGCCGGTCCTCTCAACCGATGAAAGGGTCATAATGAATATCCGGCTCGGCTTCCCGTCGAGTGAGTCGAACGCAACACCCTTACGGCTGATCCCGATACATGCTACCAGCTCCTTCACGGCCGTTGTCTTGGCATGGGGGATGGCAACTCCGAACTGCATACCGGTGGACATCTTCTCCTCACGCAGCAGCAGATCCTTCAAGGCAGTCTCCCTGTCAGTCACCTTCCCGGCGGAGACGAGGATATCAAGCAGTTCGGCAATCACTTCGTTCTTGGTAGAACCGATCAGATCAGTCGTTATCACATCTTCGTTGAGGACAAGCTTCAGTTTCATAATGGTACCAATGTAGCATGGACCCCCTCTCTTGGCCAAGTTACCGGAGTGCAAAATATCCAATTTCAGCGATGCTGCCCATCATTGCCCACTTACCTTGAAAAAATGGTTGAACATGGATACTCTACTAACAAAAAGCAGGAGAACAGAGTGAAAGGATTAATCGTAGCAGCCGGATACGGCACCCGCTTTCTACCGGCAACCAAGACAGTTCCCAAGGAGCTGTTCCCCCTGATAGACAAACCATCCATAGCCTTCATCATAGAGGAGTTCATGGCCTCCGGCATACGCGACATAGTATTGATCTCTTCACGCCGGAAAAAGAGTCTTGAAGACTACTTCGACCGGGAGATTGAGCTGGAAACTGTTTTTGAACGGGAGGGAGCCACGGCAAAAGCTGCCAGGATCAGGCCCTATGACATCAATCTCACCATCATCCGCCAGCAGGAGATGCTGGGTACCGGGCATGCCATGCTGCAGGCCCGTGGAGTGCTTGAAGGCTCACCCTTTATCACCGCGTATCCCGACGATCTCCATTTCGGCGAAGTACCGCTGGCAAAGCAGCTCATCGATCTCTACAATGAGACGGGGTGCTCCGTTCTGGCCACCCTGCACGATCCCCCCGAGATGCTGCGCTATGCCATTCTGGAACTGGCAGCCGATAATCTCCATGTGACCGACATGGTTGAGAAACCGGCGACAATGGAACTGGCTCCAAGCCGTGAGGCCTCCATCGGCCGCTTTCTCTATACACCCGACATCTTCGACTATCTGGAGGAGGGATGGAATGCCCACAGCGGCGGTGAATACTATCACGTCTATGCACTGAAAAGACTCATGGAGCAGCATAAGGTGGTATACTCCCGGGTAAGAGGGACCCGGCTTGATACCGGTGCACCGGAAGGTTACTTCCAGGCCATTCTCCGCTATGCCGCAGAAAATCCGGAGCTGCGCGCCATACTTCTCAGCGAGGCAGCCCGTCTTGGCTGAAATCACGATAACCGGCATACAGACCGATGACCTGAAGGGCATAGGTGATTTCATCAGGCTTCCCGACACCATATTCCGTGATTGCCCCCAGTATGTTCCCTGGTTTGCATCATCGGTGTCAGCCTTCCTGACCCGCCGGCACCCCTTCTTTCTCCATTCTGAAGCTGAGTTCTTCGTTGCCTACAGGAACGGCAGACCGGTTGGTCGCATCTGCCTGATTGAGCCAGTCAGATTCAACAAATACCAGAAACTGCGTGACTGCCGTTTCTATTTTCTAGACTTCCACGATGACCTGAACATCGCTGAAGCCCTCTTCAGCCATGCCAGAAACTGGGCCTGCTCACGCGGCTTGAACCGGCTGATCGGTCCCCAGGGATTCTCAAGCTTTACCGGGGCAGGAATTCTCATAAACGGTTTTCAGGAGCGCTCTTCCATGACTATGATGAACTATCATTACCCCTACTACCATGAACTTGTCGAGCAGTGCGGATTCACAAAGTACAAGGACTTCTTTTCTGCCCAGTTGATCAGGGATGAATTTACCATGCCGCAGCAGGTTCGTCAGCTGGCCGCGGTAACGGCCGAGCAGAACAATCTGCTTGTCCGCTCGCTGACAAGCCGTAAAGAGCTGCGCTGTATTGCCAGCCGTATCGTTGAGATCTACAATGCCGCATTTGTCACCCACGAGGAGTTCTCCCCGCTGACCGATGATGAGCTCAGGGTACTGGTCGATGAGCTGGCGATCATCTCTGATCCGAACCTGATCTCGGTAATTGAAGACCATAGCTCAGCTGAGAAAGCTATCGTCGGGTTCCTGCTCACCTTCCCCGATATCAGTACCGAGCTGATCAGAAACCGGGGTAAAAGCAATCTCCTCACCATCCTGAGGATCCGGCGGGCAAAACGTCTGACCAGGGATTACCTGGTAAATGGTATCGGCATCCTGCCTGAATATCAGGGCAGGGGCGGTTCCGCCCTGCTGTTCAGTGAAATTGAGAAGACTCTCACCAGACTGCAGTGCCGTTCTGCTGAGATGACCCAGATTGCGGAGACAACCGAGGATATGATCAGCAGCATTGAAAAACTCGGTGGAAGAATCTACAAGACCCATCGCATCTATCAGCAGCAGCTTCCCGCAGGAGACTGAGATGAGTGACTACACAATCCCCTTCTATCGATTTTCGTTTTCCGGAAGAGAGGTAGCCAATATAGCCGCTCTGATCGAAACGGGGGATCTGCATACCGGGGGACGCTATTCGGCATACTGCCGCAAGGTACTGCAGCAGCAGTACGGAGCAGCTGCTGTACTGCTTACCCCATCTGCTACCCATGCCCTTGAGATGAGTGCCCTGCTGCTGGGCATTGCTCCCGGGGACGAGGTCATCATTCCCGCCTTTACCCACTACTCCACTGCAAATGCCTTCCTGCTCAGGGGAGCACAGATTGTCTGCGTTGATATTGATGAAAGAACGCTCAACATCGATATTGAAGCTGTAGGGGCGGTTATCACTCCGAGAACCCGGGCAGTCGTTCCCGTCCACTACGGCGGGATATCCTGTGACATGGATCGTCTGACGGCACTTCCAGATATCCAGTCCGGCAGAATTGCCCTCATTGAGGATGCCGCCCTGGCCTACGGGGCTGAATTTGGCGGTACTCCCCTCGGGGGGATCGGTCAATTCGGATGCCTCAGTTTCCACTCGGCAAAGAATGTCCATTCCGGAGGGGAAGGTGGGGCCCTGATCATACGGGATAGCGGGATGGCTGCCCAGGCAGAAATCATTCAGGAGATGGGTACTGATCGTGCCAGGTTCCGTGAAAAAGCGATCAGCTCCTATACCTGGAGGGGAACAGGTTCATCCTACCTGATGAATGAACTGTCGGCTGCCTATCTGGCAGCCCAGCTGGATTATGCCGATACCATGCAGAAGGAGCGACTGCGAATATGGGAACATTACCAGGATACGCTGGAGGGTATTGAGCGGTACCCTGGATATTCAAGCCCCCCCTGCAGTACCAGCCGGGACCGGAATAACGGTCACAGCTACTACATCAGGGTCCCCCGAGAAAGGAGAGCCGCACTCCAGGCTCATCTGGCCAGTATGGGCATAGAGACAGCAACCCATTATCAGGTGCTCTCCGGTACCCCCTTTGGTAGCGGGAACCCCGCTGTCCGCTTTCCGATACCGGTATCGCAGGCAGAACGGGCTGCAGCCGAAATCCTCCGCCTACCCATATACCCCGGGCTCCCGCTAGCTGCAGTAGACAGGGTCTGCACCGCCATCCTCTCATTTGCTGCTGGTGGCAGCCGGGAGAGCTGACACAATGCCTGAATCTCTCACCCTTGTCATTCCTGTATTCAACTCAGTTGATACCCTGGAAGCACTTCATGCCAGCCTGACTGAAACTGCGGGAACCCTCGCTCCCCTGCAGTATGAGATCATCTACGTGGATGACGGCAGCCGTGACGCTTCATTCTCCGTGATAGAGCGTATTGCAGCGAGTGATCCCCATGCTGCCGGTATACGGCTCAGGGAGAACTGCGGCCAGCAGCATGCCCTGCTCTGCGGCATACGGCACGCATCAGGCACGTACATCGTCACCATTGACGATGACATGCAGTACCCGCCCCGCTACATACCCAAGCTGCTCACCATGCTCAAGCAGGGATACGAAGTGGTCTACGGGATCCCCAGACAGCGCTCAGGCTCCCGACTGCGCAATCTCGGGACCTTTCTTACCAGAGTGCTCCTCCAGCTGGTCTGTATGAAGCCGCAGGGGATCGAAGTGAGCAGTTACAGAATCATGACAAGGGAATTGGCAGTGAAAGTCTCAGCCGACAAGCGTGCCAAGGTCTATATTTCGGCAACTACATTCCTGCATACCGACAAGGCAGCAAATATTTCGATTGAAACCGTATCCACCGGTGGATCCCGCTTTACGCTCACACAGCTGATCCAGACCTTTTTCCATATCTTTTTCCAGTATGCCCCCCTCTTCAGGCGTTTCCAGGATAGGCGGAAACAATATATAATTGAACGGAAGATTCACCTCTGATTCAGGGAGAGAAGTGATGCTGCTGCATATTGTCGGTGGAGGAAACAGCCAGGTAACTACAGCAAGAAAAATCAAGGAGCGGGGGTACTCCCTGCTGGTATCTGATTACACAGCTGATGCCCCGGCCAAGGCCTATGCCGACTACACCTCCCTTGCCAGCACCTTCGATGCAGAAGCCATAACAGCGGTTTCACGGAGATTCAACGTTGACGGCATCCTCACTACAGGCACCGATCAGCCGGTCCTCACCTGTGCCCTTGCTGCCGAACGCCTCAATCTGCCCTATCCCATCGACAGCAGAACTGCCACAGCAGTGACAGACAAAGGAGTCATGAAACCCCTGATGCAGTCCGGCGGCATACCAACCAACCCCTTTACCACTCTTCCGGCTGCAGCCTCCTCAAACTCCGGCCACAACTTGCACAGGGCAATGGCGGCGGCGGGGATCACTTTCCCGGCCGTACTTAAACCGGTGGACAGTCAGGGACAGCGCGGAGTTGTCAGGGTCGACTCCCCTAAGGAGTGTGACATACTGCTGCCCTATGCCAGGCAGTATTCACGCAAGGGAGAGGTCCTCCTTGAATCCTACTACCCATCAGATGAGATAACTGTAAGCGGCTGGGTAACTGAGAACCATCTCACCATCCTCTCGGTCACCGACCGGGTTACCGAAGAGAACCCTCCCCACATCGGTGTCTGCTTTGCACACCGTTATCCTTCCCGCCACATAGGTCGTTTCAGCGAGATAGCGCATCTGGCGGAGCGGATCACCAGGGTCTTCAACATAGAGAACGGTCCGATCTATATACAGATGCTCATCGGTGAACAGGGCATTCGGATCAACGAAATTGCCTGCAGAATCGGTGGTGCATACGAGGATGAAGTCATACCCCTGCTTACCGGGTTCGATATAGCCGACATGCTGATTGCCCAGGCAGCCGGTGAGAACCCCTGCCCGGACGGGCTGGAATCCTTCTCCCCCCTGAGCAGCAGCGGCTGCGCAGCGGTCCTGCTCTTTTTTGTCGCAAGCGGTACCGTTGACCGGGTAGGAGATTTCGCCTCTATCGCAGCCCTCCCCGGAGTCCACGGCGGCCGGTACCAGGTAACACCCGGTACAACGGTAGGCAAGCGAGAGAACGCCACCCAGCGGGCCGGTTATGTCGTGATCACAGCTGATACCCTTACTGCCCTTGAGCAACGGGTCATATCCGTTTATGATCATCTCACAGTTACAGACCCGGAGGACAGAAATATGATCATTCCGCTGGAAAGGACGAGACTGTTCCCATGAAACTCACACAATGCACCAAAGCTTTCGCTATCT
>CAZSBC010000032.1:0-15179 GCA_964605195.1 uncultured Spirochaetales bacterium
GTCGTACTTTTAGCCGACCAGATCACGGTGCCAGCCAAGGATTGTTTCAGGTTTGAAGATTCCGGAAACGTCTTCCAAGGCATGCTTGTCCAAGGATATCGCCTTCTGAGACAAACGTTTTTTCTGCTGGCTTGAGAGTTTGATTTTCTTGCAGTGGGAATCGTCCCTGAACACCTCCCGTAAAACAGAATTTTCCTCCATGCAGTATTCCAGCGACTTTTGCAGGTTCAGGAGAAGATCCTTGGTCGTGTCGTCAGAAACGCCTTTGATGATGGCTTTAAATTTGTTGTAGGTTTCCTTGATCATGGATAATCTCCGTTCAGGTGTTCTATTTTCATTCCAAGATTTCACCGAAACGGAGCCCCGCATAAACCGGCTATATCTTTTACGATTCCTTCAGTGTCACGAGTTTTGTCGTGAGTTTGTCGCAAGGCTGACAGGTCATTCCTCACCTTTGTGTTCAATCTGTTTGAGCAATAGGTCGAAGTCGCTTTCAAAGAACCGATCCTGAACAATGCGGTATTTTTCAAATTCGCTTTCAGCATGAGCATTTGCCAGCTCTGCGGTTACCTTTCCGGCGTCTTGCAGGATCTCTCTGTCCCATAGTTTCAGAAACCCACCCAGGCGCTCTTCCCAGTCAGCCATGGTCATGGGAATTTTACGCATGGCCTGCATTTCCGCCATATCCAGATAGGCCGACACGATTCGCTGCATCTGTCCAAGTTCAAATTCCGAGAGGTAATTCTTGGCGATGGATACATCGTATTTATGGATTTTCCCTTTTGGCGCTCCTTCCCAGCTGGTCAGCCCCATGTTCTCTTTTTGGTGGTTGGCGCGATCTACAATGACCTCAGCCGCTGTATTGCCATGGACCGCAAAGTGCATCTTGTTCTGGACAGCGGCAAAGAAACGCTTCGTTGCTGTAGCGGTCGGATCGTAGTCCAGTGAAGTGGCGTAGATGTCGGTGATCTTCTGGTAAAACTTACGTTCGGAAAGCCGGATCTCCCGGATTTTTTCTAACTGGCGCTCAAAAAACTCATTGTCCAGCACACTCCCACCGTGTTTGAGACGCTCCACATCCATGGTCCAGCCCTGAATGGTGTAGTCTTTGACGATTTGGTTGGCCCACTTGCGAAACTGAACGGCACGCTCATTTTCGATCTTGAAACCCACAGCGATGATAGCCTGTAGACTATAGTGTTCAACCTCACGACGGACCTGCCTGCTGCCCTCAGTTTGAACTATTAAGTATTTCTTAATAGTTGCCTCTCGGGTCATCTCATTATCAGAATAAATGCGTTTCAGGTGCTGATTGACAGCTGGAACCGTAACATCATACAGGGTTGCCATCATCTTCTGGGTCAACCAGATATTCTCATCCTCATAGCGCATTTCCACACTTGTTTCCGAGCTGCCAGTGGCCGCCACAAAGGTCAGGTATTCGGCTGCCGAAGATCGGATTAGGGCAGTCTCTTTTTTTCCTGACTTCTGAAGCTGTTTGTCTTTACCTTTTTTCATTCCACACCTCCCCAGTTTTGATACCTGTCCCGGGACCAGCGGAGGTATTTCATCAGCTCCCAGTTGATCGATTCGGAATCAAATTGTTCGCTGTCGTAATCGCCACCGGACCATTCCATATAACTTTCATGCTCTTCATGGCTCGGGTCCTTCAGGGCGTTGCAGAATTCAAAGTAGCCGGGTATGCCGCCCACATCTTCAGGCGGGCAAGCCCGTTCACCTTCAAGGCAGGCCAGCTCCGTTCTCAGTTCCGGATTGAAATAACGGCTTTCCTCCAGAAGAAGTTCATGCTCCCAGCTGTCCCCGAAATCATACAGATAACGGAAGGTGCGGCCTTTCTGTTTGATCAGGTCTCCAAGACGGTATCGTCCGCAGACCAGCCCGACTTCTTTCGATTCAGGGTATTCGGTGTAGCGTTTATTCCCGATGGTAAACTCATGCAGGTGGCTGTCGGTCCAACCCATGACAACCTGGATGACGTCGTGCAGCCGGTCCAGTGTAATATTGGCGGGCACTACAAATCGCCGCAGGATTGCAGGTTCAATATCAAGCAGCTGTATTTTCAGCAGATAAAATCGTTCGTTCATTTCTTTACCTCATATTTTGACCAGAAGCTTCGCTTGCGACCATGTGCCTCAATGACCTGTGCTTTGAAAGCTTCGTGATAATTAAATTCTTTCCAGTCGGTTACAGCCTCAGAGAGCTTGTCCAGCTTCTTCAAATACCGGATACCGTGTGGATAGGCTTTGGTGTAACCGCGATCCAGAATCGAGATCAGCAGACTGCGGTACATCAGGCTGGTGACAAGGTGACGGTTTTCTGCCTCCATTGTCTCGGCTAAAGAGAGCAAACTTCCGTAATGGTTGCCATCAAGCTGATCAGCACGTTTCAGGAGATATAGTTCGGATTCATCTATCTTTCCGACTGCAATCAGGAATTCCGTATCAGATTCACTAAGCCTGTCAGACTTCAAAATCTGCTCAACCTCATCAGCAACCACTTCATCCTTTTTGTCATGGCCGATAACATCCAGAAGCGCCTGCAAGGTATCAACGGAATGATAGGATCTGAATTTCTGGAATAAAAGCTCAGTCAGTTTTTCTGAATCGCCCTGCTTTTGGTAGATCTCCTCCAACAATTTATCCCGTTCGTATGCCTGAAAAGTGTCGCCTTCCGGGATTTTCTTGAGCCTTGAATGAGCCGTTTCGACATCGCCGCTTTCGAGGTAGACTCGGGAAATATCGACAAGCGCCGCAGAATTTAGCTTTCCCCATGAAGCGATGCGGGTCTTTTCAAACAGCTTCGCATCCTTGATCTGCCGGGCCAACGATTCAATGGATCGTAGATGATGACGTTTGCCGTATTCATCCTTTTCTTTGTCCGCCCATTTCTGAAGGGTCGCAATCATGGTGCGGATAACATCCTCAGGCAGGCACTCTCCGGTACAGTCAATCAAGGTGTCCCGGATGCCATAGTTGTCCTGCTGGTTCACCTTGAGAATGATGTCTGCAACTTTTTGTTTTTCTTCACATCGCTTGGCATACTCCACAAACAGCTCTTTGGCATCATAGCGGAACACATCGCCAATATTGCCGCTGGAGTCATCGCACATCTCAAAAATGGTATTGTCGGCCTCATAAAAGGAGGCCACCAACTCCACGCCGGTAAGCGAATCATCCACACCGGATTTTAAATCCTGCAGCAGCATCCCCAACTCGCGGGCAAAACTGGAGGCTCCCCGCCAATCAATAAATCGGCTTGAATGTTTCAGTCCGGAAAGCTTCTGCTTAAAACGCTGAACATTTTCCTTCGGCGTGGCAATCATCTGTTCAATCAGGTCGTCTGCCTCATCGGAATGGACAGCAAGGTTCAGCAAAGCATCTGCCAGAGCATCAGGCCCCAGATTAATCAGCTTTTGTTTGCGTGAATCAGCCATTTGGCAATCCTCCCACCTTTGTACATCCCGGGCCGGAAAGTGTGCTGCGCCCGCCTGAAACGGGATTGATACTTATCTGGGTTCTGATACGTTCTTTCAGTGCCGATACATGGGAGATGATCCCTATCAGCTTGCCGTCCTGCTGCAGGCCTGATAATGTATTCAGGGCTGTTTCCAGCGCATCCTCATCAAGGGTACCGAAGCCCTCATCAAGAAACAGGGAATCCACCCGGACTTTACGGCTGGCCATCTGTGACAGCCCAAGAGCAAGTGACAGGCTGACAATGAAGCTTTCACCACCCGAGAGGTTCCTGGTAGACCGAATTTCTCCGGCCTGAAAATTATCAATGACATTCAGTTCCAGCGGCTGCCGGTCATCCCGGATCAGCAGGTAGCGGTCAGTCATGTTCCTCAGCTGCCGGTTGGCATGCGTAACCATCAGTTCAAAGGTAAGCCCCTGCGCAAAATTCCGGTACTTCTTGCCGTCAGAAGAACCAATAAGGGCATGCAGCTTCTCCCAGCGCTGACACTCCCGCTTCTGGGCCGTGACAGCTGAAATTTTATTGCTCATCAAAACTCTGGAGGCCGTATTCTCACTCAGCCTGTGTTTGAGACCGGCAACGGCTTTGCCCATTTCTTTCAGGGATACTTCATATTCTTTGAACTGCGGTTCCAGCTCCTCAAGCGTCTTGGCCGTGATCTTCTTGGCGATCTCAGTGGCCAGACGCGTCTCCCGGTCTTTCTGCTTAGCTTTGAGCTCCGTTCCCGCATCATCAAGTTCCTTGGCCCGGGAGGATAAGGTCTCCCGATCCTCAAGTGACAATCTGGCCTCTTGGAAGGACTTCTCATCTGCAAAGCTCGCCTGAATCAAGGCTGTTGAAAAGTTGGATTCCGCAAGTTTCAGCTCAGGAGCTCTCTGTTCTATGCGCTTTTTGATGGACTCAATATTGGTCTTTGCCGCAGTCATTGCCTGCCGCAGCTCTGTGTCAAGCTCCCTTGCTGTCCTTTCTGCCTTCTCGGCAGCTGCAACGGCTCTGATCAGGCGTTCTTCTTCTTCATCAGGCTCTTTGTCACCGTACAGTTGCTTCCGTTCACCTGTCGTCTCTGCCAGATCCTTTCTCAGCCGCTCCAGATTTTCCTGGTTATCGGCTAGAGTTGTGACCTGGGTATCAATCACGGCATCCAGACGCTTCATCTCGCTGTCGATGGCGGCAATCTGTTTTTCGATGTCGGTTTTATATGTAACCTGTTCCTGCCAGTGACTCAACCTCTGATTCCGGTATTCCTGTTATCCCAAGTGGCTGGAGTTTCCCGGAAACTCCCAGCTTGATTTCATCAAAGCCGGTATGAAGATTAGCGAGCGATTCCTGCAATTCAGCAAGCGTCCTTTCAGCGGTATTCCTGTCATTCCGGGCATCGTTCTCCAGCTTCTCGCTGTCATTCAGGTTTTTACGGGCAGAGGTTTCCTCCTGCTCAAGTTTCTTGATGGCGGATTCCTGTTCGTCGGCCTTCTCGATCAGCGTGGTCAGCGATGCTATCTTTTGCTCTATTGCATCTGGAACCGGAACATTTCCCTCGGCAAAGGGGTGCTTGGTAGCACCGCAGAGCGGACAGGGCTTGCCGTCTTCCAGCTTATTCCTGTGATCCTCCAGCTCCTCTATTCTCCTGATGTAGGCCATTTCACGAAGCAGGGTTTCCTTCTCACCGCGATATTCACGCAGCAGTTTGTCACCAAGCAGTTCACGCAGGGCATCCTTGCCATACGTGAGTTTTTCAGCAGCTGACTCCAGCTCACGGTTGTTGAGGAAACACTGCCTGGAGACAGCCTCCAGTCTCATTGAAGCTTCAGCCATGGCTGTCTCGGCGTTCCTGAGAGCGTTTTCTTTCAGAAAAATCTCTTTCTGCAATGTAACCAGGTTACCGAACTGTGCTTCAATACCCGCGAGTCCACTGATCAGCCATTCATCCTGTTCATGCTCTATAAGGTACAGTCTCGCGCCTTCTCGTAAGTTTTCTGCCGTTGCCCGTCTTCCCGCTTCCTGCTCCCGGGCCTGCCTGGCATTCTCAATCTTTGCGGCTTCCCTGGTGCATGCAGCAGTACCAGCAGATAAAGCCTTTGTCTGTTCAGCAATCTTTTGATCAAGAGATCGAACTTTCCGGATTATTGGGTAAGTCGCTTTCTGCTCATCTTTTGCTGTAATCGTGAGCTTTTCGGCAGCCATTAGTGCCTCAGCTTGTCTGTTTACGGATGCTGCTAGCTCAGGTAGTGCGGTTTCATCCGCCTTTAAAGCCGCCTGATCGCCATTCTGCTGCTTGCGTAGGGATATTACCCTCACGTAAGTTCCGTCCAGCGATGCTGCCTTGGTGGCTTGTACAAGTTTGGCCCGTTCAGGTTTGAACGCCTCGGAATCTGCATTCAGCCTGAAGGCTTCATCAGCAAGGCTGAGGATCTCCTTTTTCAGATCTTCAACAGTGTTCAGCCATGTGATGGCTTTACCGGTCCCAGCCAGCGAATTGGCAAGCTCACTCTCCTGATTCAGCTTTTCCTCAAGATCATCCTGTATCTCTTTTTCCTGTTCCGGCTCCAGAATCACTATGCCCGAAGTTTCGGCGTTCAGGATGTTCAATTTCTCCCGCTCGTCTCGCTGGCGCTCATGTACCCGACGTGATATTTCCGAATAGATTTCTGTACCGGTGATCTGCTCGAGTATCTTGGATTTCTGCTCAACGTCAGCCTTGAGGAAGGTATCGAACCCGCCTTGTGCCAGCAGGATGGAACGGGTAAACCGATCAAAATCCATCCCCGTTTTCTCTTCAATGACCCCTCCGACAAGACTCTTCTTTGTTTCGATCGGCTTGCCCGTATCGGCATCCGCAATCTGATGCTCCTGCTCCTGAAGGTTGCCTTCTGCTCTTTTCCGTGCGCGACGTTGTTCCCAGTGACAAAGATATCGCCCGGCTTGGGATTCAAATACTACCTCGGCATAGCACTCACCGGTCTGGCGGGACATGATTTCGTTTCCGCTCCTGGTAATCCTTCCCAGGCGAGGCGTTGCTCCATAGAGGGCCAGGCAGACGGCATCGAGAATAGTCGATTTGCCCGCACCGGTGGGACCGGTGAGGGCAAAGATGCCGTTGGATTCATATTCTGGGTCGGTGAAGTCTATCCCCCATTCCCCATAGAGGGAGTTGAGATTCTTGAATCGGAGTTGCAGTATCTTCATAATCAGCCTTTCTATTCAGCGTTGACGTCTGCTTCTTGGAGCGACTTTATTATTTCGTTGTAGGATACTGTCAGTTCTTCCCGCTCCTCATCAGGTACCTCAAAGGCATCAAGACAGCGGGTAAATACATCATTGGTATCCAGATCATCGAGAGTTTCGTGTTCCGCTGTCGTACCGATCACCCGATCCATCACACGGCGATTTTTAATCCTGAGGATTTCCATTGCAGAGTCTGCCATTGCATCATCAAGCATCTCTCGCAGGTCGCCGACGAGGTCACTGCCAGTGTACTCAATCTCAAGCCAGGCAGAGCTTGCTTCCTGTTTGAGCTCCTCAAGTCTTGTGTGGATTTCATCAAGAGATCCTACAATGCGGAACAACTTCTGAAAACAGGGCACAGGGATTTCCTGGATATTTGGTGAAGTGCCGGTGAACTTAACGAGGACAACCTTCTTTTCCTGAGTCGCTTCCCCATAGCCCATCGGGAGGGGGGAACCGCAGTAGCGGATGTACTCCGTGCTGCCGACTGCCTGGGGAACATGCAGGTGCCCCAGGGCCAGATAATTGATAGTTGTTGGGAATACATCCTTGCTGATATGCGCCAGAGACCCCACATACAGTTCCCGTACGCCATCACCCTCTACTGTCTTTCCGCCTGACGTGAAAAGATGCCCCATGGCAATGATTGGGATACCATCATGCCCGCTATCTTTGTATTGTGTCCGTTTCTGTTCGGCAACAGCGCACACTTCAGCATAATGGTTCTTCAATCCATCAACAAGCTTGGCGTTTTTATCGTCGATGGTTTCTCCCGGCTCAACTGTTCTGATGTCCTTATCCCGTAAATACGGAACGGCGCAGACAATGATTTCTGGCTTGTCATCAGTTTGAAGGACAATAACCTCATTCTCCAGCGCATCGGTCTTGGTGCCAACCACATACACATTCAAAACACGCAGAAGCTCCTTCGGGGCATTGAGAAATGAGGGTGAATCATGATTCCCGGCAATGATCACAACATGACGGCAGCAGGATGCAGCTACGCGACAGAGAAAACGATAGTAGAGCTCCTGTGCCCGGTTGCTGGGGGTGCCGGTATCGAAGATATCGCCGGCTACCAGCAGGGCATGCACACCTTCTTTTTCAATGGTACCTGCCAGCCAGTCGAGAAACGCAGAGAACTCCTCATACCGCCTCCTACCATACAGGGAACGGCCCAAATGCCAGTCAGATGTGTGAAGGACTTTCATCCACGCTCCTTATCGTAAGTGCACAGGGCATGTGTGCTTCATGCAAGAGGCCATGAAGTCAATTTCCCTGTAAGTATGCAGTGTCATAGCTTGTCTGCATTATGCGATTTACTCAGGTATCAGGAATATACCTGCTGCATTTCCTGATATTCAACAACGATACAGAGATGAAAATAAATGATCAAGGCTTCCTGTATATGTGTGCATCAACAACGGGGTAAATTATGGGTACTTGGCAGGAATGGCTGAGCCCAGCTTTGCTGTTTCCTTCGATTCACGGTCGGATGATCATTTTGCTGCTGAGAAACATGGAGGACACGAAGCCTTACCCCAATTCGTCCTATAAACCAACTTACATCAGTAAATCCTTCGTTTTCAACACGTTACCACACATCAAAGCCCTTCAACCTGCCGGACTCCGAGAGAAATTTAATTCTCGATATTTTCCCGAAACCGAGAACGGACGTGGGTTCGATTACCGTAGGCAGGCCTCTTGTAATCATTCCGCAAACCCGAGTCCGGAAACTACCATGTCACAAGTTTTGTCGCAAACCTGTCGTAAGTTTCTGTCACAGCAGTTGTCATAGCTTTGTCACAGCTCCGTGTCACAGCTTGTCATAGCTCCGCTAAGGCATAGTGACGGGTTGGGTCTGTTGATCCTGCGCCAATCTCCAAAATCAGCTCCTTATTCAGCATCCCTTTGAGGTCACGCTGCAAACTCCGGCGATTTACATCGGGGCAGATGCTTTCAAAGTCCTGAATGGTAAGTTTTCCATTTTGCAGCAGGTAGGCAAGAGCTTTTCCTTGGCGCTCATTCAAGCCGTGCTTTTGCACCAGCACATCACGGCGGATGACTTGTTCGCCGCGCTCTTTGACTTCGATCATCTGGGTTTCGAGGCCGGTGATGAAATAGTCGAGCCAGCCGGTCATATCCATGTCGTTTTCGCGGACGCTCTGGATCTTTTTGTAAAAGGTCGGGCGGTCACGGTCGTAGTATTCACTGATGGTGAACAGGCGCTTGAAATCGTATCCGGCTTTGTAAAGACAGAGCGTTGACAGCAGGCGCGAGGTACGACCATTTCCATCGAGAAAAGGGTGAATGTGCACCAGTTGAAATTGGGCGATACCACTGACCAGAACGGGATGGACGTCCAAATCGCTGTTCAACCATTTGACCATGTCCGACATCATGATTGGCACCTCGACCGCTGACGGTGGGGTGTAGATCACTTCGCCGGTAGCAGAATTGGCGACATAGTTTTGGATGCGGCGATAGTTCCTAGGATCAGCTTTACCGCCTCTCACGCCTTCCACCAGTTTCCGATGAATCTCCCGAATCAGCCCTTCGGTGATCGGGTCACCGCTATCCAGACAATCGGAAACGAATTCAAAAGCGGAGCGATAATTTAGCAGCTCCCGGGTGTCGTCCGGGTCGGCTTCCGGTACGGCTTCACCTCGCCACAGCCGTTCCGCCTGATCCAGTGTGAGATGCGTTCCCTCAATATGCGTGGTATGATGCGCTTCTTTGATCAATGCCTTAGCACCCATATCCCGCACCCAATCATCCGACAACCGAGCCGCCTCCAAAAAACCACGCGCCCGCTCAATCTGCGTGATGGCAGCGGTCATTCGATTGGTAATGGTGAATTTCGGGGTGAAGGTGGTCATGATGATGCCTCCTCAACAATCTTGTCGCACTCAGCCACTACGTATTCCGGGATTGTGTCAAACCGAGCGGGATATAGTTGGCAGATAAATTCGTTTTCGATGTGGTATGTCTGTTTGATGAACTTTTCGATGACCGCATCATTCTCTTCGTGGTCAATCAGCCGACATACTTGGAGCTTTTCGTACCCATTCGTGCATACAGCATAGACGTTCTTTATCTCAGCGGAATCGCAAATGCGGGTTAAAAGTGCCGTATACGAAAACCCATTTAAGTGACGGGATATTTCATTACAACCATTATCAAATTTCTGCTGATCCATTTCTGGATAATTGCCTTCAGCATCTTTCTGCTCTCGGGTATCAATTCCACGGGCTTTATCATTTCCCTTGTAAAACAGATTAGAAAGCACCTGATAGGCATCGCTCTTGTCATCTATAATCTCGAAGCGCCGCCGCATGTAGATTAACTTGATGACGTCGTCCTTATCTGAGTTGAGTGCATTACTGCAAATCTCAGCAAATGTTTGGACATCGCTTTTTTCTATGGGCAGTTCCTCAACGACACCCACTTTGAGCTTGAGAAATGAAGAGGAAGCGGTCTTCTGGTTGTCAAATTTTCTATATAGCACTTTGACGGTATCAATAATGGGCTCCACATCATGGGTAAGCATAAGCACAGTTTTATTTTTCAAGCATGAGTTCGAATCTCGGCGGAACAACATCTCAAGAATGGCGTATTTCTTGTTCTTATCAAATGAGGAAATTGGATCATCCAGAATGATTAAATCCGGCTTTTTAGAGAGACATTCGTACATAAAAAGCACGAGCGCAAATGCGTTCCGCTCCCCGAAGCTGAGGTGCTGATTGCCACCGCTGAGGTGCTCATCGTGATCGATATGCCGAAGTTTTAACTGGGCCTGTTCGCCATCACCGGCAATCTCAACGGCATAGCGGTATCCGGCATAGGCTAGAAATTCATTGATGTCTTTCTGATGAAGCTCAATGGTTTTCTTCATCTCGCGGCGCTGCTGATTAATCTTCCCTTGCAGTTGACCGGCCTGTTCAATGACTTTGTCAATTGAAGTATTTATCGGGGCGATGGCGTCCTGCATTTTCTTTGATTCAAGCTCTGGGAAGAACTGCAAGTCCAGCTTGTATGCTGGCAGTTTCTCGACGACTTTTTCCCCGTCCTTGAACTGAAACGCTGAAAGCGTTTTGAGCTTTTCAAGCTTTTCGGTAAAGTCATCAATCCGTTTTTTTACCGTGGCAAGAAATGACTCATGCTCTTTTTCAAGCCCCTCCTTCAAGGTTGTGATTGTTGTCAGTGTATTTTTGGCATTATCAGAGAAGTAGTCACCTAATTTTTCGATGATGCCAATTAGGGCAATCAGGTTTTTGATGGTGTTCTTGTCGTATTCCTGACCGACCTTTTTGATCTGATCCTTTTTGTCGGCTGCATGTGAGGTACAGAAGGGGCAATTATCCGATAGGTCGGCAAAATCGCAACCCTTGGTTTGCCACTCGATCCAACCCACACTGTTTTGGCTCTGAATAAACGGTGTATAAGATTCCAGCCCAGCAGGAACATGCTTAATTTTGTTGCCAGCTGACAACCCCTTCATGCCGGTAGACGATTTAGACAAGCCGGTTTTGGTTGTTTTAAAGGCGTTCCCCATTTCCTTGAGCGTGTTGATCAACGCGTTCAGTTCCTGATTCACGGAAAACAGCTGCTTGATATTGCCGACCAGCTCCTCTATTTCCTGTTCTCGCTGTTTGTAGGAATCGGTTCTGATGAAGGTATCGAAACTATTGCTGAGGAGTTCGTCCGGCTTGTAAACAAATTGACTGACATACTTCTCATCGAAGCACATGATGTTTTTAAGCGCTTCAGCACCCTTGACCTGCGGCTGCTTTTTATCCGGGTTTTCTTTTCTGAGTTTGAACGGCATGAGTTCTTCGTTCAACAGGTTTTGTTCTCCTTTCACGCCGAGCAATACCGCCTTTGCAAGGGTGCTTTTGCCTGTCCCATTCGGCGCAAACTTGATATTCAACTTACTTCAAGCAATCGAAATAGTTGCTGTGTCAATATTGTTGCAGTTGTGAATTTCAATATTCATCAATCTTCCCCTTCTTCCTTGTCCGCCGGAGCCTTGGCGGAGGAGGGCTGATCAAAGAGTTCCTGGAGGATGGCGGCGGTGTGGGCGGAGGCGTTGATTTGTGCTTCGAGTTGATTGCACAGCGTAAACTTGGCTTCAACCAGTCGGACGATTTCTTGCTGTTCAGCTAGTGGGGGCAAAGCACAAGGCAGCTCGGAAAGTGTCGGCAATTTAATATTTGGTTGACCCGCCATTTGATACGCCAGTGTTTGAATCGTTGGTTGGTTGTAACGCAACAAAGTAAGAATGTAATCATGACAGGTACTTACTGAAGGTTTTACGCCGACCATGC
This sequence comes from uncultured Spirochaetales bacterium, assembly GCA_964605195.1. GTDB lineage: Bacteria > Spirochaetota > Spirochaetia > JABMQR01 > JABMQR01 > CAZSBC01. Next base: position 12,045 of record CAZSBC010000032.1, read on the forward strand.
TATCAGGGAAGCACATATCGATTCCAAGAACGCCAAGGTTTCCGATTGTCCCCCCTACGATCGCGATCATGATGGTACCCTTTGGAAACATTTTAGAAGCTGCCAGCCCCTTTTCATTGAGTGTGGTAACATAGTCCGAAACTATACTTCCTGAACTATCCAAGCTTCCAATTTTAATAAACGGATAGTCCCCTCCAAAACAACTCGGATCATTTCTTGGGCGCACAGAAAAACGTCCTCGTTCAAACAGTGTATATTCCCCTAACCGGCACCACTGCCAGCTTTCGGGGATATCGAAGGGGATTTCTTCGGGTTTGATGGGGGGAAGCGGTTTTTGTTTGCGGATTTTCTTTTGTTTGACGAGTTCGGCTTTTTCGACGGCGATGCGTTTGAGCAATTCCGGGGCGGGTTCGACATTGGGGTTTTCGGCTCTCCAATCGGCAGTAAGCTTGCCTTCAATCGCCTCCTGCAAAATCGCCTGCCGGTATTTTGCCAGCAGCTTCTTTTGCTTTTCGATTTCGGTGGTGAGGTCTTGGTACTCCTCTTCCGTATTTAGGAACCGATTCAGAATAGCTTGTTGTTCATCAAGCTCTGGAAGGTGGATTTTTAATGGGAGCAAATGCTTAGGCTTGATCTCTGTTTTGATTCCTCCAGGGATCTGCTCCTTGAGTAAATCAATGAAAACCGGACTTTTCAGAAACCGCTTAAAATATTCGAGGTTGATAACACCATGGTTAACGGTGTAACTCGAATAGTGAATCGTAGCCTTTACAGGATTCTTCCCCTCATAAACAGCCATTGCACCTTTGGCAACGTTGATGCTCGATATCACAAAATCGCCCGGATGAATTACGATCATATCTGTTTTGGACGGCTTCTTGGAAATGACCACATTCCCTGAGAAATCAATTTTTTCAATACGCTCCAGTTTGGCGATTGCTTTATCTGAAGCTTTGAATCGCTCTTCCCGAGGGATGAGGAATTCGCTTACAGTTGTTTCCCTCCACGCCATCAGAACTCCCCCCTGAGTTGCTGGATCAGGCCGGTGCTTTTGGCAAAGGAGGCTTCGAGCATGTCGAGCAGTTCGCCGGCGGTGTGGGGAATTTCTTCCTCTTCGCGGTGCGGATTTTTGATGTCGAGATCGTAGTTGCGCTCTTTGATGGTGGCGGCGGAAACCTTCCAGGCGATGTCGGATTCGCTGCGCTTGTTCCACCATGCTTTTTCGGCATCGAATTCCTCGATACGGATGGGCTTGGTTTTGGAGTAGGATTTCTGGCCTTCGGGCAGTTTGTGCTCGTAGTACCAGATGTCTTTGGTGGGTGTGCCTTTTTCAAAGAAACAGAGGTTGGTGGCGACCGAGGCATAGGGCGCAAAGACGCTGTTGGGCAGGCGCACGATGGTGTGCACATTGCAGTCGGTAAGCCATTTTTCTCGAATGCGCTGTTTGACGCCATCGCCGGTGAGGCTGCCGTCGGGCAGGACGATGGCGGCGCGTCCGCCGGGCTTGAGCAGGTGGATCATCAGGATCAGAAAGAGATCGGCCGATTCCTTGGTACGGAAGTTGAGCGGAAAGTTATTTTCGTTGTTGTTGGCCACCGCCCCGCCGAAGGGTGGATTGGCGAGGATCACATCAACGCGGTCTTTGGCTTTGTGATCGGTCAGTGGTCGGGCCAGAGAGTCGTCAAACAACAGGCTTGGCACCTCAATGTCATGCAGGATTAGGTTGGTGGTTGCCAACAGGTATGGCAGGGGCTTGAACTCCCAGCCTGCTACGTTTTCCTGAATGGACTGGCGCTGCTGTACATTGGTGGCCTGCGCTTTGAGGTGTTCCACGGCGCAGGCGAGGAATCCGCCGGTTCCGCAGGCGGGGTCGAGAAGTTTTTCGCCGAGCTGCGGATTGATAATGTCGGTCATGAACTGGGTGACTGCGCGCGGGGTATAGAACTCGCCGCTTTTACCGGCGGATTGCAGTTCTTTCAAAATGCCTTCGTAGATATCGCCGAAAAGGTGGCGTTCGTTGGCGATGTTGAAGTCTACCTGGTTGAGTTTGTTGATCACATTGCGCAGGGCGGTGCCGGACTGCATGTAGTTGTTATTACCCTGAAAGACCTCGCGCACGATGAGAGCGCGTTTGTTTCCGGAGGCGACATTTACTTTGCGCAGCGCCGGAAAGAGCTTGTTGTTGACAAAGTGCAGCAGCTCATCGCCGGTAATGCCTTCGTCGTTGCCCGCCCATTCGTCCCAGTGGTATTCTGCGGGGATGGACGACTTGTAGGCGTCGTCCATGAGTTCGAGTTCTTTATCCTTGTCGGAAAAGATTTTGAGAAAGAGCATCCATCCGAGCTGATCGATGCGCTGGGCATCGCCTGGGAACTGCTCTAAGGTCAATTCCTGCTCGGAAACATTGTCAGCGCTCCGGTCATGAAAGACGAAGCCGTCACCATTGCTACTGAACACGCAGGGAATATCAAGAATCTCGGCGAAATCAATTCCCTGTTGCATGCCAGCACCGACAGAATGGTTATTGTCCTTAGCCTCAATGACGGCAATGGGGATATTGGGTCGGTAATAGAGAATGTAATCAGCAAATTTGCGTTTACCCCGTGCCGTAGAGGAACCACGCACATAAATACGCCCATTGGTAAAATAGACTTCTTCCCGTATCTGCGTCTGTATGTTCCACCCGGCCTGTTTCAGTGCTGGGGTAATAAATTTGGTGCAGATATCGCGTTCGGAGAGTTGCTTTTTATTCATCGGCGGACTCTCCCTGCGATTTATGCTCCTCGCAAAACTGTTCAAACTGACGTTTAGCCAGTTTGGATGGATTTGTCTTTCCATTCTCCCAACGATTGACCGTAGCGAAACTGACGCCGAGGGCATGGGCCAGTTCTTCCTGGCTGAGATTCAGTGCTGTTCGCACCGCCTTTACCTGTTCTGAAAATGGTTGGGTTCCCATGCCGTATCACCTCATGTCTTTTACTGAGTCATGTTATCAATCACCACAGAATATAACATCTGCTATAGCTTGTGCAAGAGCGTTTATTGGTTAGAGCTGAAAAAATGACTTCGGCCCCCGACGGATTCTCTGTCTCTCCGGTAAGTAAGGTGCAGAGAAACCAGAACACAGGAGACACT
>CAZSBC010000032.1:15189-24670 GCA_964605195.1 uncultured Spirochaetales bacterium
ATGATTTGTTTGACGGAATTGCCGAGGCATTTCGGCAGTATCAGGCGGAAATGAGCGAGGAGGAGCAGGCTTCAGTCAACCCCAATCCCACTGGACTTGAGCCTACAAAAGAAGCTGAGAAAACGGAGAAGAAAGTGGCAACAGAGAAGAGAGTAGAAGGAAATTTCCCGAAACGGGAGTAAATGCAGAACGTTCAGTAGAACGCTCTAATCGGCGTAAATCGCTAATAAATAAAAACAAAAAAACCGATCCTGCGTGCCGGACTCGGCAACAGGATAGGTTTGTAAAAATGTTGATGGTGGAGGTGGCGGGAATCGAACCCGCGTCCAGATGGGCCGGTCTACAGCTTCTACAGGCTTAGTTTCGTATCAGTATTCACCGACAGAAAGCCACGAAACGGGCTCTACTGCAAGCTACAGCGAAAAAGTTGTCCCATGCTGTCATCGCTCTACAGCATAGTAAGTTCTGGTTTGTTTCAGGCAGCATTGCACTTCAGAACAGCATTGCAAGTGCCCGTAGCCGCTTAATTATGCAGCTAAAGCAAAGTCTGCTTCGTTATTTTCTTTAGCAGTTATGTGTTTGCCTGTTTTAGGAGTACGGCAACTCCGCCTGCAACCATAGCCCTGACGATCCAACTGTCGAAACCAGGACACCCCCTAAGAAGTGATGCGTACTAAATATACTCAATCATTGCGTGAAAGACAATAGTGAAAGGCTGCTTACTGCCTGATTTTCATATCGCGCTGTGCGTCACGCTTCAGATCCCGCTCCCGGATAGCGTTACGCTTGTCATGCACCTTCTTTCCGCGTCCGAGACCGATTTCGACCTTGATGCGGTTACGCTTCAGATACACTTTCAGCGGTATGAGCGTATAGCCCTTTTCATCAACCTTGCGTTGCAGCTTCTTAATTTCCTGTCTGTTTGCCAGCAGGATCCGGTCACGAAGCGGTTCGTGGTTATTTATGTTCCCGTGGCTGTAGGGCGATATATGTAGGCCTATGAGAACCAGTTCTCCGTCACGAATACGTACATAGGCGTCGGTGAAGGAGAATTTACCGTTGCGGATTGATTTCACCTCAGTTCCCTCTAGAACAACGCCGCATTCTAGTGATTCAACAACTTCATAATTGAAGAAGGCCTTCTTGTTTTTCTGAAGCACCTTTATACCACTGTTCATTTCGGCTCCTCCGTGATGAGTACCAGCCGGAAACCGGTAAAATCAGAGCAGGCTGAGGCCGGGAGGCTGCCGATAGTGGCAGCATTGATTTTCTCATAATCGCTGACAAAGCTTCCCCCGACAACGATCTTTTCCACTTTTTCCTGATCAAGGTAGTTTGTAAGTGGACGCGAGTCAATATCGGCTCCATAGAAAAAGGTGTCAGCCGTATACTCCCAGAGATTGCCCAGCAGATGTTGAGGCTGCTCAGGAAAGCTGCGGGCAGCCTGAAGGGAGACAGTCATCTCCTGACTAAACAGAAAGGCAGCCAGCTGCCACTGAGCAGCATCCGGCAACTGAGCCTGATAGGGTAGTGAAGCATCATCAAGTTTCCCGTTGTACCACTCGACAAATGCAGTTGCAGCATTCCAGGAGATGTTTCTCACCGGGAGCATTGATGGATTGTCAATAGAAACACCGCCAAGATAGAACTCATCTGCCAGATGAAGTGCTGAAAGCACATTGCTGTTATCAGGGGACCAGAAGGGGTTCTCGGCAACAAAAGCCGCATACTCTTCCTCGGTCACCTCCCTGGCAGCAATAAAGAAATCAGGGAGAGTGTGTGCACCGGTGATATGGGCAGCGGTCAGGGCGGGCAGGGGATTTTCCAGCGGAAAGGTGTATCCCCCTCCCTGGATGAGGAAATATGAGGTGCCCATCACCGTTATACGTGAAGAAGCATGTGATACAGTTACGTTGGAGGGTGGCTGAGTTCCCGAGAGCGAGACAGCTTCTCCCGAGAGAAACTCTTCTAGCCTGTCAAGGAAGGTTACATCCGTAGTCTGCATACCAGTGCCGGTCGATAGCAGACGCTGACCCTCACGATAATCCGCAAGCATCTCCTGAGAACCGATCATGGAAGCTGCCGCAGCATAGATGTGCTGCAGCTTGATGGTATCTTCCCCATCAAGCTCCGCATTGACTGCATCAGATGCAAATTGACGGAACAGGGGTGGGTAGTGATAGCGCTTCGTGTAGCTTTCCACCAGTGACCACGGATAGATCCGATTAAGATGAAAGGAGACGAATTCATCAAATGAGTGCAGTTTAAGCTCATAGGACACCTTCTCCCTGCGGGGAAGGATCAATGAGCCGAAGAGCCGTCCACGAGTCGTTATTTCCCGTTTTTCTGTGCTGAATCCTGGATAGGAAATAAGCAGTTCGTGTGGCCCCCGTTCAACAAATGCAGTAAAGGAGCCTGAACCGACGTAGGTGCCGTCAATATATACGGCAGCCAGTTCCGGTGAACCGGAAAAGGCAATCTTTGTGCCGTTTCTCCTAATGCCTGGAAGCAGCAATACAAGAAACAGCAGTAGCAGAATGATAAGTATATATAAGGCTGAAAGATACTTTCCCGGTGCAATCCCGAATATCGGCTTCAGAGTGACTTCAACTGGTTTTTCACGCTTTTTCTTCTTCATGACTATGGGCTAGAGTATATTCACGAGGAAAACTTGTCAATGCAGAACTTATATGATACTTTTGTTGCCATGAATGCAAACCGTTTTTTCGATGCTGTCCAGCATCATACAGAAACGTTTCTCACATACAGAAAAAAGCGACATCTTCGGTTGAAGGAGAAGAGCAGGAAAAAGGGACAGATACGGGAATGGATCGAAGCCCTGCTCTGGGCAGTTGTCGTGGTCTTCCTCATCAACCAGTTCATCTTCCAGCTCTATGAAATCCCCACTCCATCCATGGAGGATACCCTGTTGGTCCGGGACAGGGTATTTGTCAACAAATTTATCTATGGCCCCGAAGTATATCCCGGGGGACCCAAAATTCTCTCGTTCAATGATCCAAGGCGCAATGATATCATAGTATTTGAAAACCCGGACTACATATCACGGGGACCGCTGTTTGACATTACCACAAGAATTGTCTACATGCTCACCCTCTCGCTGGTAAACCTTGATAAGGATGAGAACGGAGATCCGCGTTCACAACTCTATGTCAAGCGTGCGATTGGCTATCCCGGCGATATCATCAAGTTTGAGAAGGGCGATGTCCTCATAGCCCCGCCCGGATTTGCCAACTATATCGGCGAAGCGCAATTCCGATCGCTTGCCGGGTACGACTTTCCCATGAAGCGGCAGATCACTGCCGCCGATTATCTGCGATTCCAGCTCGAAGCCTATGCAAGCATCTATGACTCGGTAGGAGCTGAGCTTCCGATGCGTTTCTATGAGGCCGCAGCTGACTCCTATGCGAATCCATCCCGACTCACTGATCGTCTCTACTACTACTTCCAGCAGTATGCCGCGGCACGTAAGGTTGATCCGTCAAACAGTGCCGTGCGATCCACCTGGTATCGGTACAACAACGGATACTATGTGCCCGAGGACCATATGCTTCCTTTTGGCGACAACAGGGACAACTCCCTTGACGGGCGCTACTTTGGCCCGGTGGCTTTTGAGGATATCCTCGGAAAGACGATTTTCAAATTCTGGCCCCTGAATCGTATCGGTATAGCCCGATAGGGATATCAATTGGGGTAGGGGGTGGTGGAGCGGTGAAGCAGCCAGTACATCTGCTTTGGGATTATCCCGAAGAGACAGCCCTCTACATACACATACCTTTCTGCACCGACAGATGTGCCTACTGCAATTTCTACTCCTGCGCTTTGAAGCAGACCGATCCTGTCCTCAGGGAGCGGCTGATGAACCGGTACTGCGATCGGCTCTGTGCGCTTCTCACTGCGGCCGTGGAACGTTCGGAAACCCCCTTCTCCTCTATATTCATCGGAGGTGGAAATCCGGGTATCTTCACAGCTGAACGCCTTGAGGCTGTAATTGCTTCGGCAACGGGTAGGGGTTTTCCGCAAGAGATAACTATAGAATGCAATCCTGAGGAGATCACTGTCAATTTTCTCGCTCTGTTTGAGAATGGCTATGCCAACCGGCTGAGCATGGGGATTCAGTCACTGCAGGAGAGGCATTTGGCAACAATAGGGCGCAGAAGCAACGTCTGTGACCCGAAAGCCCGATCACACCTTGCCGGTATGCTGCGCGACCGGAAAGGCTGGCAGCTCAGCATCGATCTGATAACCGGCATTCCAGGCCAGACTCTTGCCGACTTCACCCTAGACCTCAAAAACAGTATTGATGATTTCGAACCTGAACATCTTTCGGTCTATGAGCTGACCCTTGAGGAGGGATCAGAACTGCATGCCCAAAGTGATACTCTGTCAGCACGATATAACCCTGCTACGCTTCCTGCGCTTGCCGATATCTGGAGATGCATGGCCGAAAGCGGGTACCGTCAGTATGAAGTCTCAAATTTCAGGCGGGAGGGAGTTGAAGATTACAGCTGCCGTCACAATCTCCATTACTGGCGACTGCTTCCCTATCTGGGAATCGGTCCCGGAGCCGCTTCGACGCTGTACCGTAACAACCGTATCGTGCGGATTGAGATACCTCCTGACCTTGACTCCTTCATGCAAAACAGCTGTCAGCTATCCAGTGCAATCGGGTCAGTGGAGGTTCTTTCAACAAAAGAGCTGATAAGCGAGAAACTTATCATGGGCCTCAGGCTGCGCTCAGGCATCAGCTGCCCAGTATTCACAAAAATGTTCGGGGTCTCCCTTGAAGATCTTTTTCCTGCAACCTTGGCAGCACACACGGCGATGGGTAATCTCGAATATCGAGATGGGAGACTCTCATGTTCTTCTGAAGGGTTGCTCATCCTTGATACCATTCTCGTTGATTTTCTCCTTGAGTTGGATGATCGGGAAGTTTCCGATGAAAACGTGTGTGACTTGACAGCAGAATTTATGCTGTGATAGTTTAAACAGAATTTTGGTTGCATAACCGAGCCGATCAAAATACAATGAAGTAGACATTTGATAGAGGAGTTTTTATGTCCGGTCACAGTAAATGGGCATCCATTAAACATAAGAAAGGCGCTGCTGACGCCAAGCGGGGAAAGATCTTTACGAAACTGATCAAAGAGATAACTGTTTCTGCCAAAATCGGCGGCGGTGATATTGAAGGCAACCCGCGTCTGAGAACTGCTGTTCTCAAGGCCAAGGCTGAGAATATGCCGAAGGACAATATCGAGCGGGCTATAAAGAAAGGCACTGGCGATCTCGACGGTGTCGATTACACTGAACTTGTATACGAAGCTTATGGACCCGGAGGGGTCGCTATTCTGATAGATACCCTGACAGATAACAAGAACCGTACTGCAGCCGATGTTCGCAGTACTCTCACAAAGAGCGGGGGAAATCTTGGTGAATCCGGATGCGTCAGCTACATGTTCCACCGCAAGGGAGTCATCACCTTCTCGACTGAGAAATACTCGGAGGAGGAGCTCTTCGAAGCGGCGCTTGAAGCCGGAGCCGACGATGTCACCACGCAGTCAGATCTCTATGAGGTCATCACTGAACCGGATGAGTTCCATACCGTCCTTGACAATCTCCAGGCAGCCGGATATACCGAGGAATCTGCTGAAATTCTGAAAATAGCCGATACGATGGTTGCTCTCGATACCGAGCAGACCCACAAAGCCCTCAGGCTCATCGAACGGCTTGAGGATCTTGACGATGTGCAGACAGTCTCCTCCAACCTTGAAATAGCCGATGATTATGAACCGGAAATGTAACTGAAGATGGTGATTCTAGGGATTGATCCGGGACTTGCCAAACTTGGCTGGGGGGTGCTGGAGACCGGATCCCCGCCCCGCAACCAGATATTGCGAATGCATGATTACGGAGTCCTCACCACCAGTGCATCTGAGCCCTTCGACAACAGGCTGCTGATGATTACCAACACATTTTCCCAGCTGCTTTCCCGCTTCAGGCCCGATGCAGTTGCTGTTGAGGACATCTTCTTCTTCAAGAATGTCAGCAGCGCCATCCCGGTAGCCAAGGTCATTGGGGCGTTGCAGATCACGGCAATAAATGCTGGCTACCCGGTGCGACTGTTCAGTCCCCTGCAGATCAAGACAGCACTCACGGGAATGGGTCGTGCGCAAAAAAACCAGATGCAGGAGATGGTCCGTATTCTGCTTGGCCTCTCATCTCCCCCGAAACCGGATCATGCAGCCGATGCACTAGCTGCAGCAATCTGCTACAGCAATATTGCTGACAGCGAACAGAGGATAGGTAATCATGATTAATGCAATTCACGGTTCTGTGGTTTCAGTGACTGCCAATGAGCTTATCATCAGGGCAGGGTTCATGGAGTTCTCTCTGCTTATATCCTCCTGCACGGCCAGTGACCTTATCAACCGGGGCAATGCTTCCACGGAATCAGAAACGGCTGTATATACCCATCTAGTGCATCGTGAGGACAGTATGACCCTCTACGGGTTCAGTACCGCCATGGAGCGCAGTATCTTTCTTGAGCTCATCAAAGTACAGGGAATCGGTCCCCGACAGGCAGTCAAGATCCTCTCTGGAATTTCATCGCGTGATCTCATTGCAGCCCTCGACTCCGGCAATCTTGCAGTGCTTACTGCAATTCCGGGCCTTGGGACCAAGACAGCCCAGAAGATGGTGCTGACGTTACGGGATAAGCTCACGAATGTCGATGGCGGAAATCAGGCGCTGTCCGCAAGTGGGGGCTCCCAGGGGACCGGTCACACTCTTGCTGCTGAAATCGTGCAGTCCCTCACTGATATGGGATATGACAAACGGGCAGCCAGAAAGGTTGTTGACGAAGTAATCGAAGAGCTGAAGGATTCTGCTTCCAAGCTTGCTCCCGCCGACCTTGAGAAGAAGATTTTCACTGCAGCACTATTCAAGATGGGTTAGATATGGAACAGGAGCATGAATCATACGTAAGCAGCAGCTATAATGAAACACAGGATATACACGAAAATATCCTGCGTCCTAAACTGCTCAACGACTTTCTCGGTCAGGCAGCGCTGAAGGAGAATCTTTCGGTATTCATTCAGGCTGCCCGGGATCGCAGCGAAACTCTGGATCACGTCTTCATCAGCGGACCTCCGGGGCTTGGAAAGACGACCCTGGCAACGATTATCGCCAATGAGATGGGAACGGACATCAAGATGACTTCAGCACCGGCCCTGGAAAAACCGAAAGACCTTGCCGGGATACTGACAACAATAAAGGAGGGTAGTGTCTTCTTTATTGATGAAATCCACCGCCTCCGTCCCGTAATGGAGGAGATGCTATATATTGCGATGGAGGATTTCGAGATTGACTGGGTTATCGGGCAGGGGCCGGCAGCACGGACCATCCGGATTCCTATCCCGCATTTCACCCTGATGGGGGCGACAACAAAAGCCGGACAGGTGGCATCACCGCTTTACACGCGTTTCGGGATTACTTCACGCATCGGTTTCTACCCGATCGATGAACTTAAAGACATTATTGTCAGATCAGCCGCCATTCTGGAGACCCGGATCGACAGGAATGCAATAGCGCTGATGGCTGGAGCATCCAGAGGTACTCCCCGGATAGCCAACCGCCTGCTGAAACGACTGCGCGATTTTGCCGAGGTACTGGGGAACGGTGTTATTACCGCCGACATAGTCAGAACCGGGCTGGATAAACTTGGAATCGATGCACAGGGACTGGAGGAACAGGACCGCAATATACTCAAAGCCATCATTTCGTTCTATGGAGGAGGACCGGTTGGCGCTGAGACGCTTGCAATTTCTATTGGTGAAGCAATCGAATCCCTTGAGGATTTCTATGAACCCTATCTGATTCAGAAGGGGTATCTGAAACGTACGCCTAGGGGGCGAATGGTTACTGATAAGGCCTACCACTTACTGGGAATTAAACAGGAAAACGTGAATGATGAAAACCAGCAACTTCTTTTTTGATCTGCCTGAACAGCTGATTGCTCAGACACCGTCTCAGCGCAGATCGCTCAGCAGGCTAATGGTTATCGATCGGGCAAGCGGAACCATAACCCATGATACTGTTGACAACCTGCATGCCTACATACCCGCTGAAAGTATCTTTGTCATCAACAACTCCAAAGTACGCAAAGCGCGGGTATATGCAGAGCTGGAGCCGGGGAGAATTATTGAACTGCTCTTTCTTGAAGATCTAGACCGGTACACATGGTCGGTCATGGCAAAGAAGTCGAAGCGGCTCAAGCCGGGAGTTATCCTGCAGCTGCCGGGAGGTATCTCAGCCCGGGTCTCTGCAGTCAAAGCAGATGGTATCCGCGAACTGACCCTCTCTGAAACGCTGGAAGAGTCCTTCTTCCAGGCTTTCGGGCATGTGCCGCTTCCTCCCTACATACATCGGGAGGACACCTTCGAGGATGAACAGCGCTATCAGACGATCTATGCAGAGAAGAGCGGGTCTGTAGCCGCTCCAACTGCCGGTCTGCACCTTACTGAGGAAATTCTTGCTGCCCTAAGGAAGAAGGGAGTAACCGTTGCACCAATCACCCTGCATGTCGGGACAGGGACCTTTCTGCCCATCAGGACGGAATCAATTGCAGATCACTCCATGCACTATGAACGGTATGAAATTGACAGTGCTACCGCAGACCTTTTGAACCGGGCCATGGGATCGAAGCATCCGATCACTGCTGTCGGAACCACCTCTGTGCGAACACTTGAAGCGTCAGTGCTGAAAACCGGAAAGCTGGAAAGTGGTAATTTCCGTACAAACCTCTACATCACACCGGGATTCCGCTTTCGCTGCGTTACCCATCTCATGACCAATTTTCACACCCCCGGCTCGACGCTTCTGGTGCTTGTAGCTGCCTTTGCCGGGTATGATCTGATCATGAAAGCCTACCGGGAAGCTGTTGCCCATGAATACCGCTTCTTCTCTTATGGTGACTCCATGCTGATTATCTGAAGCACGTCAGAGAGAATCACTGCTGCAAGACGCTCAATGGCAAGCTGTCCGTTGTAACGCAGCAACACGGTTCCCTCCGGAATTTCCGCGAATGCCCGTTCATAGGATGCATACACATTTTTCTGGAAATCAAGTCGCTCGAATTCATCGAGCTTCTTGCGGTCCTGCATGCGCTCAATGCAGACCTCCGGGGGAGTGTCGATATAGATAACGATCTGCGGATAGGGGAAGTAGGCATTGAAAGCTGCCACTTCGGCATAGCTGGTCGCAATGGTCTGGTAGGCGAGTGAGGAGAAGAAATATCTGTCTGAAACCACCCGCTTTCCGGCTGCTAGCATTGGGACAATTCCGGTCACCTCCATCCAGAGATGTTGTTCCCTGTCTGCGGCAAAGAGCAGGGCAAGCGACCTGGGCGGTACAGGATATACTCCGCTGAGCACATCACGGATGAGAACACCTATTCGCGAATCGG
>CAZSBC010000033.1:0-829 GCA_964605195.1 uncultured Spirochaetales bacterium
GGCTTTTGGATTATCAGATAGAAATGTTGAATATTACAAAAAGCTTTCCTGGTATCCTGGCCAATAGTGATATTACACTGCGGCTGAAACATGGAGAGATTCATGCCCTCCTTGGAGAAAACGGAGCAGGGAAATCAACTCTTATGAGTATCCTTTTTGGGTTATACCGACCTGACGAAGGGGTGATCAAGAAAAATGGGCAAGTAGTACATATCAATAATCCCAACGATGCCAACTCTCTGGGTATCGGCATGGTCCACCAGCACTTCAAGCTTGTGCAAAACTTTACCGTACTGGAAAACATTATTCTTGGTGTGGAGACAACAAAGAATGGGATCCTGCGGATGGACGAAGCCAGAAAGAAGGTGATTTCTCTAAGTGAAAAATATAATTTGTTTGTTGATCCTGATGCTGTGATTTCAGATATCACTGTTGGTATGCAGCAACGGGTTGAAATACTCAAAATGCTATACAAGGATAATAATATCCTTATTTTTGATGAGCCTACTGCTATGCTGGTTCCCCAGGAAATCGTTGAACTTATTGAGATTATGAAAGAACTGGTAAAAGAGGGCAAGTCTGTACTGTTTATTACCCACAAACTTGAAGAAATCAAGCTGGTTGCTGATAGATGCACCATATTACGAAAGGGTAAATATATCGATACGGTTGATGTCAAATCCACAACAAAAGAAGAAATGTCCGAGTTGATGGTTGGCAGAAAAGTTGATTTTGTCGTTGTCAAAGATGATATTGAACCGGCAGAGGCAGTTCTGCAAGTAAAAAACCTTACAGTAAAATCGAAGTTTAGCGAAAAGAACAGTGTCCA
>CAZSBC010000033.1:839-23825 GCA_964605195.1 uncultured Spirochaetales bacterium
CCTCTGTATCGCTGGAATTGAGGGAAACGGACAATCAGAGCTGGTTCACGCAATAACTGGACTGATAAGGCTGGATAAAGGTGAGATAATCTTAAATGGAAAAGATATCAGTCATGCATCGATTCGGGAACGCAGTGAAGCTGGTATGTCGCACATACCTGAGGACAGGCATAAACATGGATTAATCCTTGATTACAGTCTCGATAAAAACCTGGTATTGCAAAAGTATTTTTCTAAGGAGTTTCAAAGGAAAGGGTTTTTGAAATTTACCAAAATAACCGAATATGCGAATCTACTGATTCAACAATTTGATATCCGAAGTGGGCAGGGTGCAAAAACAATTACACGCTCCATGTCTGGAGGAAATCAGCAAAAAGCAATAGTTGCTCGGGAAATCAGTAAAGATCCCGAATTGCTGATCGCTGTGCAACCTACAAGAGGCCTGGATGTTGGGGCTATCGAATACATTCATAAACAATTAATAAAACAGCGTGATAAGGGGAAAGGAGTTCTTTTATTGTCATTGGAACTTGATGAAGTAATGAACGTCAGTGATAGAATTATTGTAATTCATAATGGCGAGCTTGTGTCAAATCTTGATCCGAAGATGGTTACTACGAAAGAGCTGGGTTTGTACATGTCAGGTGCAAAGAAGGAGGCTCTGGATGAAAAAGCTTAGACACCTATTAGCATTGAATAACTTTTCAAGTTTTATTGCATCATTGTCTGCGATTGTTTTAGGGTTACTCTTTGGACTGGTTATTTTGATATTCACAAACCCTGGGCAAGCTTTTTCAGGATTCAGAACCATACTTTCTGGTGGCTTTTCTGGAGGACCGCGCGGATTTGGTAATGTTTTTTATATTGCCACACCGTTGATCATGACAGGTTTGTCTGTTGGTTTTGCGTTTAAAACTGGTTTATTTAATATTGGAGCTTCAGGGCAGCTTATAGTTGGAGCATATGTTGCCGTAGTTATTGGTGTTTTCTGCACGGGGCTGGGACAGTTCCAGTGGATTTTTGCCATTCTCGGGGGAATGGTCGCGGGAGCTCTTTGGGCAAGTATAACAGGTATATTGAAGGCATATCTCAATGTTCACGAAGTCATTACCAGTATAATGATGAATTATATTGGCATGCATTTAGTTAATTCGCTTGTTGTCAGAACAGTATTTGACAGTCTGAAAAATCAGTCAAAAAGTGTTGCTAAAACTGCATATATTCCCACACTGGGCTTGGACGAGCTATTTAAGGGTTCAAGTATGCATGCCGGTTTTTTCATAGCTGTGTTTTTTGTGCTGGTGATTTATATAATCCTCAAAAAAACAGTTTTTGGGTATGAACTGATAGCGTGCGGGTACAATCCAGATGCCAGCAAGTATGCTGGAATAAATGCTAAAAAGAACATAGTTCTATCAATGACAATTGCAGGGGGCTTGTCAGGCATAGCGGGTGCTATGATGTTTCTGGCTAATACGGGTAAACATATTGAAGTAATCGATGTGCTGGTTACTGAAGGGTTCACTGGTATACCTGTAGCATTGTTGGGATTATCCAATCCAATAGGGATTTTATTATCCGCTATCTTTATCGGCTATATAACTCTTGGCGGTTTTTATATGCAGTTGTACGATTTTGTTCCAGAAATTATTGATATAATCATTGCTTCGATCATATACTTTAGCGCATTTTCACTTATAGTAAAGAAACTGTTGGCCTTTTCCGGTCCAAAAAGCAGCTTGCAGGAGCGACAAAAAACAGACAGCCAACCAACCGCGATTAAGAAGGAGTAGAACATGAGCAGTATATATTTTCTCATACAGCAAACAATGTTTTTCTCTATCCCCCTGTTAGTCGTCGCCCTTGGCGGTATGTTCTCAGAAAGAAGCGGTGTCGTGAACATAGCCCTTGAAGGGATAATGATTATGGGTGCTTTTGTAAGTGTTTTTGTCATAAACGTGCTTCAGGATAGTATGCAGGGACAATTGCTGTTATTGATAGCAATTCTGGCTGCTTTGGCATCAGGTATGGTTTTTTCTCTCTTACATGCTTATGCATCTATAAATATGCGGGCAGACCAGGTCATAAGCGGCACGGCGTTGAATATGTTTGCACCTGCCTTTGCAACATTTGTCGCAAGAACAGTGCAGGGTGTCAAGGAAATAGGATTTAACAATACCTTTAGAATTGAATCAGTACCACTGCTGGGAAAAATTCCGCTAGTAGGACCAATATTTTTTCAGAACACATATATCACAACATACATAGGGATAATAATATTATTGCTGTCTTGGTTTGTATTATTTAAAACAAGATTTGGGCTGCGTTTGCGTTCTTGTGGAGAAAATCCTCAGGCAGCAGATTCCGTAGGGATTAATGTCTATAAAATTCGATATGCAGGAGTACTTCTTTCCGGAGCGCTTGCGGGTCTGGGTGGGCTTATTTTTGTTATCCCAACATCAACAAGTTTCAATGCAACAGTATCAGGATATGGGTTTTTAGCTTTGGCTGTGTTAATATTCGGGCAATGGAACCCTAAACGGATATTTCTTTCTGCTTTTTTCTTTGGATTAATGAAAACAATTTCAGCCGCCTACTCAGGGATTCCATTGCTACAGGATTTGAGTATTTCCAAAAATATTTATAAAATGATTCCATACATTGCAACTTTGGCTGTTCTCGCAATATCATCAAAAAAATCGCAATCACCGAAAGCTGCAGGAATTCCTTATGATAAAGGTATGAGATAACAACATGACTCAAGTGTTTTGAGTCTGCATGCATAGAGACTGTACAGTATTGATTGCTGCTGCAGGATCAATACATTTTCACAAGAATGGTTAGGAGAGCATAATGCAGTATACCTATGAAATGATGGAAGAAGCCGCTGCCTATATACGGGAACGCATCCAGGTAGAGCCTGAAATGGGGTTGATCCTCGGCTCCGGGCTGGGAGTCCTTGGGGACGATGTGGAAAAGCCTGTCATATTGCCCTATGGTGATATTCCCCACTTTCCCGTATCAACGGTAATTGGACATGCCGGACAGCTGGTAATTGGGGTTCTGGAGGGTCGAGCTGTTCTGGTTATGCAGGGACGGTTTCATTACTATGAGGGCTATTCAATGGAAACTGTCGGTTTTCCGGTACGGGTGATGCGTCTCCTTGGAATCAGGAACATCATTGTCACCAATGCTGCCGGCGGTTGCAATCCTTCCTTTGATCCCGGGGATTTGATGGTTATTACTGATCATATCAAGTTCTTTGATGAGAGTCCCCTGAGGGGTCCAAATCTTGATTCTTTCGGGCCCCGATTCAACGATATGTCCGAGCCCTATTCCCGGGCACTGGGAAAACTTGCTGAAGAGACGGCGGAATCCCTTGGATTTTTCATGCGCAAGGGGGTCTATGCCCATATGGCGGGACCAAGCTTCGAGACCCCGGCAGAGATCCGGATGCTGCAGATCCTCGGGGCCGATGCCGTCGGCATGTCCACTGTGCCGGAGGTAATTACAGCCAATCACTGCGGGATGAAGGTCCTGGGATTATCATGTATCACGAACATGGCAGCAGGGATTCTTGACCAGCCATTGAATCATGAAGAGGTGCTGGAGACGGGGGTGATGGTCCGGGATACATTTGCCGCCCTGATCAAGGGCATTCTTGCCAGGTGGGAGTTGTAGTCAAGGGAAACCGGGAATAATCGGGATAACGAAGGCTTCTCTACTTGCCGGGCAGGGAGTTCTTTACTATCATCCTCTAGCAAGAGGTTCCGGTTTGAATATATGTTACAGAACCATGCAAATGAAAGACTACCCCGCGCTTAGCGCTGCCTGGCGGGCGACGCCCGGGATCGGGATAAGCAGTGCCGACTCCAGGGAGGGCATAGCAGCCTTTCTGGAGCGCAATCCCGGAGGCGGGTTGATTGCCGAAGACTCCTTCGGCAGCATAGCAGGCGGGGTCCTGGTCGGGCATGATGGCCGCAGAGGGTATCTATACCACCTGTTTGTTGTTCCTGCATATCAACGCCTGGGTATGGCGGGAAAACTGGTGGAAGCTGCGATAACCCATCTGAGCCGCCAGGGTATTGAAAAAAGCCATGTATTTGTATTTTCAGATAATAGGACAGGGCGTGCATTCTGGGAACAACAGGCCTGGGATGAACGTAATGATATTACCGTATATTCGAAGAATCATTCCCTACCCGGGGAATGATTGCAGGTGAGTTAGTATGGCAGAGAGAACGCGCAGTAATCACCCCCCCGGCACATCCATATCGATTCTCTGTATTGCTGATGACGTTGATGCCCTGGTCTATTCCCAGAATATCAAGGAGCGCTTCGGTCATGTCAGCCTCGTACTGGCGGCCGGAGACCTGAAGATGAAGTATCTCGGCTTCATCTCCAGTATGCTCAACAAGACCATCTACTTTGTCTTCGGTAACCACGATCTTACCTTCTATCACCATTTCAGAAAGGATTCCGAGGACACCTACTCAGAGTACAATAAGCGTGATTTTGAACGGAACTACTTCGGTTCAACCTATGTCGGTGACAAGGTGATCCGGGACAGGAAGACCGGGCTGATCATTGCCGGGCTTGGTGGATCAATGCGCTACAGCAATGGTGTCAACCAGTATTCCGATTTCCAGATGTACCGTAAGATGCTGCGCCTTATACCAAAAATGCTCTGCTACCGGGTATTCTACGGAAGATGGGTAGATATCCTGCTGACCCATGCCCCACCTTTCGGTATTCATGACCAGGAGGATCGCTGTCATACCGGGTTCAGGGCTTTCCTCTGGTTCATGCGGAAGTTCCGGCCGCAGTTTCTGCTGCACGGTCATGTGCATCTTCATGACATCAACTCACCACGGGAATCTGTATATCATGAAACCCACATAATTAATGTCTACAGCAGGTATATTCTGGAGGTAACGAGCAGGTAATGTCAACTTTTGATCTACAGGCCCAGGAAGAGTTTGTCAGGGCTTTGAAAAAAGCGAGAATTCAGACAGTGCTCTCTAAACTGCAGCTGGAACGGGCTGAACTTCTTCCCTTCTATGATATCAAGAAGCTGGTGAAGCCCAAACGGCAGAACTATAAGGGAACCTACCCGATAAAGGTGGCGGATATTATGGGCAGCGAAGGACGGTACCGCGATTTTACCAAGGCCTTTCTGCCAAAAAAGAGCATGCTGAAAAACCGCTGGATGAATATCAACAAAGCCCACCTCCAAATGGTTGACCTGCCCTCCATCAGCGTCTACAAGCTTGGCAATGCCTATTTTGTCCGGGACGGTAACCATCGGGTATCTGTTGCCAAGACGATGGGGGTGGAGTTCATTGATGCTGAAGTGGTGGAGTTGGATTCTGAAATTGAACTGGAACCGGGAATGACAGACAGACAGGTGCGTGATAAAGTCATTGACTATGAGCGCAAGAGTGTGTTGAAACAGACTGCTATTGACACCCTCATTGATATGGATGCTGTCACATTCACGGCTCCCGGAAGGTATACTGAGATGCTGCACCATATTGATGTGCATAAATATTATATTAACATGGACAGACCGAAAGGAGAGGAGATTCCGTTCAAGGAGGCTGCTGTTTCCTGGTATACAAATATTTATACACCTATTGTGGCAGAAATAACGGAACAGAAACTGCTGTCACGGTTCCCGGGAAGATCTGCCGGGGACCTCTATATGTGGATAGTAAAGCACTGGGACCGCTTGAAGGATGATTATGGAAGGGATGTCTCCTTTGACGACGCATCAAGGGATTTTGCCGAGCAGTACAAGCTCTCCCCTCTGCGATGGCTCAGGGACTGGCTTACAAAATTCATTTTCAAGAAATCTGAAAAGTGATTCAGAGTATTTTTTCTGCAAGCAGACCAGCATAGAAGGTGATGGCATCACCGGTTTTCCCCGAAGGACGTATTGAGCTCTCCTTGCCCGAGTGATGCAGGATGCCGATGGATGGCTGATGCTCGTCAATCTTCCTGGCCTGCATGCCGAGCGGGACGTGTATCATCCCCATCTGCTGGGCATAGAATACCATGTTCTGCAGGCAGAGCGTTCCGCCCCCGTCAGCCCTTGAACAGCTGGTAAAGCAGGCGAAGTATTTTCCGGAGAGGGAGCCGTCCAGGAAATATATAGAGGATTCATCCATGAAACGCTTCATTTCAGCGGAAACGTTTCCGTAATAGGTGGGGCTGCCGAGGATAATGAGGTCACTTTTCAGGAGTGTTTCATAATTGGCAGTGGGCAGTTCGGTTATTTCCTCATAGAAATCGTTGGCTGCCTCAAGTTTGTTTGACCAGATATGCAGGTCCTCGTCTCTCACGGTGTAGAGCCTGGCATCGAATCCGGCCTCTTTCAGGGCATCGGTGAATGCCGAAGCCAGTATATAGTTGTTGCCGCAGACGCTATGGAAAATCACTGAACATCTTTTCACAAGTATTCCTCCCGGTAGAAAAAGGTTGATTGTACCAGTATATCATAATCCCGGTCCCCCGTTGCATTGTTAAGCAAGAAAAAGTTGTTCAATTTTTTCTATGCAAATTGGAAAAATGATGTATAATAACAGAGCAGTAATTCTCAGGAATTGCTGTTTGTCTTTGACAGGTTTTTTATCGCAGAGGCCGGAACTGCGATGGTTTGTTCCCCGAGAGTATTTCACGGGAAGCAAAAGGGGGTTACCGCTTCTCCATCAGGGGAGCGGTTTTTTTATGCCACCGTAAAGGACTTGACCCAATGAACGGATTAACAATTGTTGATTTGCAGGAGTTACTGGAGAAAGGTGCATTTTCGTCAGAGGAGCTGTGTCAGGAATCACTTGCCCGGATTGAACGGCTCAATGAGAATGGCCCTGAGCTGCGGGCAATAATCGAGGTTAATCCGGAAGCCCGGGAAATTGCCGCAAAGATGGATAGAGAGAGAGCTCTGTCGGGCCCTCGTAGCCTGCTTCACGGCATACCCATAGTGATCAAGGATAATATTGAAACAGCCGATACCATGCAGACAACGGCAGGTTCCTTTGCCCTTGCAGGTAAGCCGGCAGCCAGGGATGCCTGTATCGTGGAAAAACTGCGCTCAGCAGGAGCGGTGATCGTTGGAAAATCCAATTTAAGTGAATGGGCAAACTTCCGTTCCACAAAATCATCAAGCGGTTGGAGCAGCAGGGGTGGGCAGTGCCTGAACCCATATGATCTCACCAGGTCTCCCTGCGGGTCGAGTTCGGGATCAGCGGTGGCGGTAGCAGCTGAGATGGTAGCTGCTGCAATAGGAACGGAGACAGACGGCTCAATTATCTGCCCTTCCGCCATGAACTCCGTTGTCGGTATCAAACCGACCATCGGGAGTGTCAGCCGCAGGGGTATCATTCCCATTGCCCATTCCCAGGATACAGCCGGTCCCATGGCAACCTGTGTCAGCGATGCTGCCGTTGTCCTCGATGTGATCCGGGGATATGATCCGGAAGATGATATGGGAGGGCGATACAGCAGCAGAGCAGCTGCGATGGAAGCAACTGCTTCACTGGTTTCCTTCCTTCATGACTCAGGACTGAGGGGTGTGCGAATCGGAGTTGCCGAGAACCTCTGCGGCTTTGACTCACGGGTGGACATGCTCTTTGAGAAGCATCTGCGGGAGATGGAGAGAGCGGGAGCCGTGTTGGTTCGAAGCTGTCCGGTTCCCGGGATTGATGACTTTGACGAAGCTGAACTTACTGTTCTGCTGTATGAATTCAAGGATGGCATAAACAGATATCTGCAGCAGAGAGGCGATACTGTCTCTCTGCACAACCTTGATGAACTGATTGCTTTCAACCGGGAGCACGCCGCAACCGTTATGCCCTATTTCGGACAGGAGCTCTTTGAGCGGGCTCGGGGAAAAGGCTCCCTGAACGAAGTCGAGTATATAGATGCCCTGAATGTCTGCAGGCAGAAGGCCGAGAAGAGGGGCTTGGAAAAGCTTTTTCTTGAACAGCAGATTGACCTGCTTGCAGCCCCATCGAATGGTCCGGCCTGGAAGATTGACCATGTCAATGGTGACCGGTACACCGGGGGCAGTTCCAGCCCTGCAGCAGTATCGGGCTACCCGGCCATCACCCTCCCTGCCGGGTATGTTTTCGGACTGCCGATCGGAACAACCTTTATTGGCAGGCCCTATGAAGAGCGTCGGCTGATTGCAGCTGCCTATGCCCTGGAACAGGCCTATCCTGTACGGGAGCGGGTCCGGCTGTGATCACTAGCCAGTAAAATACAGGCAATCGCCGGTTCACTGGTAGTTGCTGACGAGTTCGCACTATGCATGAGTACCGTCAAAGTAGCAGTTTATATATGTTGACATACCGTATTATTACCCGTACTATTAACTAAATCGCTTTCGTCAAAGAGAAACTACTGGAAGATACTATGGTAACGTTAAAGGATATTGCTGCCAGAGCCGGGGTGAATGTATCATCGGTCTCCAAGGCGTTGAACGACAGCAGGGAAATCAGTCAGGAAAAGAAACGGGAGATCCAGCGCATAGCCAAGGAGATGAACTATGTTCCCAACCTCTCCGCGCGAGCCCTTGCCGGCAAGGGCACCAATTCCATCGGGATAATCCTTCCCGAGATCCAGAGCAATCTCTATGCCAATATCATGAACTGCGTGGAGGATGAGCTGTACGACACCAAGTACTCCATGATCATGAGTACTACAAACTGGAACCTGCAGAATGAAATCAAGTACATGAATGTCCTCTGCTCCCGTTCGGTTGACGGAATCCTCCTGATCGGAACCATTCACAGTGATATTGAACGCTATGTCGCAGAGATTCAGAAGATGTATAAAATTCCCGTGATAATTCTCGAGTCGAATACCGAGATCAGGGATCATGATAACATCATGATAGATACTGAATACGGATTTGATCTTGCCATCCGGCACTTCATTGCGCTGGGGTATGAGGAGATCGGGTTCATCAGCGAGCGGGTTTCGGCAGAAGTGCGTCTCCCGAACTTTACCAAGGTACTGACCGACAACCGGGTCAAAGTGCGTAAACGTTTCATTAAAATCGGTGATGAGCGGTTTGAGCTTGGCGGTTACCTTCGTATGAAGGAGCTGCTGGCTGAAAAAGATTTTCCCAGAGCAGTTCTCGCTTCATATGATGATATGGCAATCGGAGCCCTGCGGGCCATATATGAAGCCGGATACCGGGTTCCAGATGACATTTCCGTCATCGGATATGACAATATACGTGTATCAGAGTACCTGGTTTCGCCGTTAAGTACCATCGCCCCGCCGGTAAGAGAGATGGTTAACATCGGGGTAAAGATGCTGCTGGACAAGATCGAGAATCCTCAAGATACCAGAAAGCATAAGATTTCAATAAAACCGGACCTTGTGCTTCGTGCGACAACGAAACAGTGACGTATAGATAGCTTAGAGAATAGATCATTTTTGATATTATAAGATAGCGATTTCGTAAACAGAAACCATTAATATCCCTATAATCTTGATTAAACGCATGAATATCAGAAAAATAATAAAAAAATATTTTGACAACAGTAGGGATGCGTGCTAAGGTAACTAAAACGCTTTCGTTAAATTTGTAGAAGGATTAGTATGGATAGAGGTAGGAAGAGAGTGCTGGTGGGGTTTTGCCCGATCGGTAAATTTGTTTTCAGTCATGAAGACGCCCTTCGGCAGAAGCAGCTCATTGAGCAGAAGATGCAGGCCATGGGAGTGAACTATGTCGGCATTGATGATGTGATTGCCGATGGGATGGTGCGTGATATAGCCGATGTGAATCCGGTTGTCGAGCATCTCAGGGCAAAGGGAATTGACTGCCTATTTATGCCGCATTGCAACTTCGGTACCGAAAGTGCAGTTGGTCTGATCGGGAAAAGGCTGCAGGTACCCGTACTGATCTGGGGACCCCGGGATGGATATCCCCTTGCGGATGGGACCAGGCTGCGGGACTCTCTCTGTGGCATGTTCGCCTCCACCAAGGTGCTGAACACGATGCAGGTGCCCTTCAGCTATATTGAGAATTGTGCTGTGGATGAAGAGGTATTTGAAGAGGGGTTTGACCTGTTTCTCAGAAGCGCAAACATAGTCAGGCAGGTCCGCGGGGCCAGGATAGGGATGATTGGGAACAGAATAGACTTTTTCTGGTCAACTATCATCAACGAGAATGAGCTGCTGCAGAAATTCGGGATAGAGGTGCTGCCCTTTGATCTCATCTCGGTGGTTGCGCGGACCAGGGAGCTGGCCGGAAAGAACATTGAGAGCTACAGGGAAGAGTTCAAGAAGCTGTCGGAACAGATAAACACTTCGGTTATGACCGAAGCAGCCATGATCAATATGCTGGCTCTGCGTGATGTCATGCTTGGGATGGCAGAGAAATTCAATCTGCAATCCATTGCCGTGGAGTCCTTCATGACCATCACTGAGGAACTGGGAGCTATGATCAGCTATGCCCAGGCCATGGTATCGGATGCGGGGATCCCCTGCATCACCGAATCTGATATCCATGGCGCGATCAGCTCGATCATTGCCGAGGCAGCCGGATTCAATACCGAACCCTCCTTCTTCGCGGATCTTACCATCCGGCATCCCGAGAATGATAACGGAATGCTGCTGTGGCATGACTCCTTTCCCTACTCCCTCAAAAAGCCCGATACACGGGCAGCAGTAGAGGAGCACTGGATTCTACCCGACATAAACCCCGGGACCTGTCACTGGGAGCTGAAGGAGGGCGAGATAACCATAGTGAGGTTCGATGCCGATTCCGGCAGGTACTCAGTGCTTGCGGAGAAAGCCCATACCATACCGGGGCCCTATACCAAGAATACCTATGTGTGGGTTGAATTTGAGAACTGGAAGGCTTTTGAGCGCAAGGTCATGGAGGGGCCCTACATCCACCATGTGGCGTGTGTGTACGGAGACTGCCGTAAGGCAGTCCAGGAAGCCTGTAAATTCATTGACGGAGTGCGCTTTGATGCATAATTCGAATAATGGACTTGAAATAAGCGAACAAGGAGCTTGTATATGAGGCAAGGACGTATCAGGACACTGTTTTCAGCTGCTATGCGGGTACGGGAGGTGGGTGTTATCATCCCACTGGTATTCGCAATCATTTTCTTTGCGGTAAACAACAATGTGTTTCTCTCTTCTGCGAACATCATGAATGTCTTCAGGAACACATCCTTCGTGTTCATAACAGCTATCGGGATGACCTTCCTGATCATATCGGGGGCGTTTGATCTCTCGGTCGGATCCGTCTATGCCTTTGCCGGAGTCTTTGCCGGAATCCTGATGACAAGCGGAGTTTCGGTGCTGCTCTCCATCCTCATAGCCACGCTTGCCTCAGGCCTCTTTTTTGGGGGAATCAACGGGTTCTTTGTACAGCGCATCGGGCTTCCGCCGCTGCTGGCAACCCTGGGATCCATGAATATTGCCAGGGGTATTGTTACCGGCGTGCAGAAGGGTATCCCCGTCTATCCTCTGCCGGACAGCTTTGAGGCCATCGGGCAGGGGAGTCTCTTCAAGGGCACGGCTGTAGAAATACCCTTTGTGGTGCTCATAGCTGTCGGACTGGGGCTGATTGCCATGTTTGTGCTGAAGAAGACGGTCTACGGCAGAATGGTCTGCGCCGTCGGGGGAAATATTGAGACAGCCAGACTCTCCGGTATCCCCACCAAGAAGGTGGCGTTCAGTGTCTATATCCTGGTAAGCTCCCTGGCCGCCTTTGCCGGTATCCTGGTTGCCTCCCGTCTGGGATCTGCCCAGCCGAATGTTGGAATAGGGTATGAACTTCAGGCAATTGCATCGGTGGTGATCGGTGGTACCAGTCTCACAGGAGGGGCCGGCACCATTGCAGGCACTTTCCTCGGGTCGCTGTTCATGGCCACGATATCAAACGGAATGACGCTGATACGGGTATCTCCTTTCTGGCAGCAGCTGGTTCTTGGTATTGTGCTGCTGCTGGCCTGTTCGCTCGATAATCTCAGGGACTTTCTGAAAAGATAAGGAAAACTGTATGTCTGAATATGTACTTGAGATGAACCATATAGGTAAACGCTTTGGGGGCGTTGTCGCCCTTGATGATGTTTCAATCAATCTCAAACAGGGAGAGATTCTGGCCATTGTCGGAGAGAACGGAGCGGGCAAGTCAACACTGATGCGCATATTGAGCGGTAGTTATCCCTGCAGTTCCTATGAGGGTGAGATCCTGGTCAATGGCAGTTCCCAGCGGTTCATGAACCCGATTGATGCCGAGAAATCTGGGATTGAGATGATCTACCAGGAGATCAGCATGCATCTTGACATGTCCATAGCGGAGAACATCTTCCTGGGAAGGCTTCCCTCAAAGAGAGGGGTTGTCAGCTGGAAGCATATCAATCGGGATGCCAGAAAATTCATCGATATGGTTGGCCTGAGAATTTCTCCCAGGGAGCACCTGCGCAATCTGTCGACAAGTGAACAACAGATGGTTGCAATAGCCCGTTCCCTATCCCGTTCGCCCAAGATCCTTGTCCTTGATGAACCGACAAGTGCATTGACCGAACGGGAGGTCGAGATCCTCTTTGAGAAACTGAAGATGCTGCGAAGCGAAGGAATCTCTTGTATCTACATCTCTCACAAGATGAAAGAGGTCATGTATCTGGCTGACAGGATTACGGTACTCAGGGACGGGAAGCATGTCAGTACCAGAAATATTGGTGAAACAACGATAAACCAGACGGTAGAGGAGATGGTCAACCGGAAGATATCGAATATGTATCCCAAGAAGGAGCTGCCGATTGGGGAGGAGCTCCTCCGGGTGAAGGGCCTGGAGGTAGTGCACCCGCAGTCTTCACAGAAGAATATTGTCAGCAACCTGAGTTTCAGTGTCAGGGCAGGAGAGATTGTCGGGCTGGTCGGGCTGGTGGGTTCAGGAAGAAGTGAAACGGTGAACGCCATATTCGGCGGAATTAAGAAGAGCAAAGGCAAGGTGTTTGTCAAAGGCAAGGAAGTCTTCATATCCACCCCCAAGCAGGCCATACAACGGGGTATTGCCCTGCTGACCGAGGACAGGAAGAAGGATGGATTCATCGGCATCATGAGCGTCGGAGAGAACAGCACCCTGGCCAGCCTTAAGCAGGTGTCGAACAGAAGCCTGCTGGTACGGCAGAAGGAGATTGGAAAGGCCAGGGAGTTCATAACCAAGATCAATATAAAGACGACCGGAGAGAGTGAGAATATCATGTCACTCTCAGGGGGAAACCAGCAGAAGGTGGTGCTTGCTAAATGGCTGATGACAGAACCCGACATCCTCCTGCTTGACGAACCGACCCGCGGAATTGATGTCGGGGCAAAAGAGCAGATATATGAACTGATGGGTGATCTGGCTGAGAAGGGGAAGGGGATTGTCTTCATATCCTCGGAGCTGCCTGAGCTTGTCGGGATGTGCGACCGCTACCTTGTAATTCAGGATGGAAGAATCTGCAATGAATTCAGGCGTGGGGAAGTGGATGAGGAGGGGCTGCTGCAGTCCGCCGTCTGTGTGGATGATCAATAATTGTGATTACCACCGCCTTCAGGCGGTGTAAAACTAAGGAGGGTTTCCATGAAACTTTTTAGAAGAAGTGTATTTTTTGCATTGGTGTTGTCTTTGGCTATAATCCCGGTATTTGCTGCAGGAGATGCTGAGGAGGCTGATACGGATGAACCCATCAGTATCGTGTTTGTCAACGCGCTTGTCGGTCATCCGGTATACAACATGCAGGATGAGGGTGTGTTAGCTGCCGTAAAGGATCTGGGAGAAGATGTCGTGGACGTACAGATCATCGGGGCATCCGATACCAACGGACTCGCCGAGAAGACCATTGAGTTCATCGACCTTGCCATAGCGATGAACCCGGATGCAATTGTGGCAGAGCCCTGGGATCCGTCAATGTATGCGGCCCTGGAGCGGGCCAAAGAGGCCGGCATTCCGGTTGCAACAACCAGTAACATGGCTCCCGAGGGGCTGTACTTTGCCCATATCGGGACGGACAACACCCAGTATGGAATTGACGTAGCCGATATCCTTGCTGAGAAGATGGATGGTAAGGCTAACATCATGATCATGATGTCAAAACTTGATATCTCAAACCAGGTTGAGGCAAAGGATGCCTTTGAGGCAAGGATCGAAGAGGCCTATCCGGATATGAATGTGGTACTGGTGGATTTTGACGATGCCAACCTGCAGACTGCCTTTGAGAAGTTTGACGCTGCCTACCGGGCATATCCGGAGATAGATTGTGTCTTCATGCTCGAGGGAACCGGAGCACAGGCTGCAGCGGCAGTTGCCAAGGAGCAGAACAGGGATGTTGTGGTGCTTGGTGTTGATCCCATCGAGGAGACCCTCGACGGTATCCGCAAGGGAGAGATCTGGGGCACAATGGCACAGAACTTCTACAAGAGAGGGTATGAATCGATCCGTTTCTGTGTTGAGTATGTAAACGGCAATACGGAGGCCTTCAACAAGATTAACGATTCCGGCCTTGTACTGGTTACAAAGGATAATGTTGATACAGTAATTGATGCCCTTGATAAGGCAACCCTGAAAGTGGGTACCCCCCTGAAATAACAGAACGTATATAGTCTGTCTTACAGCAGGCAGGGAATTGTTCTCTGCCTGTTGTTTTAGCTACTGGAGGTGTGTTGGTATATGGGTAACAAAGAACGACTGCAGCAGGCTCTTGATGGGGAAACGGTACCGGCACCGGGTTATGCGGTATACGATGCCTTCATCAATGATGGTTCAGTAGACTGGAAAAGCTGTTTCTCCAGGGGGATGGTGCTGATTGATCATGTTGACCCTGTTGCAAGCAGCTTTCCCAACCTGCAGATACGTGAAGAGGTTTCAGAGAAAGACGGCTTCCGGAAGAAGCAGATAATCTGGGAAACCGATAACGGTGAATTACGGGAGTGCTTCATGCAGGACCTGGGCAGTCCCCTGCTTCCCTGGCGGACGGAGCACCTGATTAAGGAGGACTCAGATTACCGGATCATGCACAGGGCGCTGGAAGAAGCAGCGTTCTCTCTTGCCGAAGATCCGCAGCACCTCTTTGTGGACCCCGCCGCTGAGGGGATAGATGAAAGCGCACGCTTTTCGATAGCCAGTCTTGACAGGACCCCAATGCAGAAGGTGCAGATAGATTACACCGGACTTGAAAAATTCTCCATAGACTTCATCACGGAAAACCGTGACCTCCTAGAGCTCCTGGAACTCATGAACACGCAGATGCTTGACAGGATTGCAGTTGCCCTGATGTCCCCTCTGACTGATATCAAGCTGTGGGAGAACCTTAGCATCGACGTACTGGGTCCGGCAGTGTATCGCAGATACCAGGTTCCCCTCTACAGGAAGATCATGGGGATATTGTCAGATAGCGGGAAACGGCTGCATGTCCATTATGACGGGAAGCTGGCCATGATCAGGGAAGATATCGCCGAAATCGGCTTCGGGGGAATAGATTCGTTCTGCTATGGCCCGGAAGGCGACGTCTCCTTCCCGGATGCGCAGCGCTCCTGGGGTCAGACGTTCCTGTGGGTCCACCCTTCAATGAGCTGGTTTACCGACAACCCCGAAGATATCCTGAAGAAAGTCAGGGATATCACCGGGAAGGCAGAAAACCCGCGCTACTGCTTCATCATCAGCGAGGATGTTCCCGTGCATGCGGAGAGGAATATCACGGCCATCCTGGAAGAGCTTGCATAATAAGCTCCCCGGTTTCTTTCGAACGGTATGCCTGGCTAACAGAGGCCCTTTTTGTTAGTTGCGGTTATTTGCAGGTGCTTAATTAACAGTATATATTGTTAGCAATTACATGTAGGACGTGTTCTGGTTGGTGGTGGTCATTTGCGGTCATTCTTCGGTTGAATTGGCTACAAAACTGGCTACAGGAGAATGGACTGATCAGCCCGACCATCCTGTATCAGGGTTCCACGTCATCGGTCCTGAATCGGTCTGAGACCAGAATGGAGCCGAGAATCTGGAGATCTGCTTTATCACTTCCTCCAAGGAAAGGTTCGAGTGTTCATTGCGAAGCTTCCTTGTGAAAGCTTTCCACTGGGTCTGTTTAGTTTCATCCCGGTATACCTGCTCTGAAAAGACAATAGGCATCTCAGTCGGGAGTACCGTGTTGCGCCTGTGGAATGTCTGCTGTACTGCATTCTGCAGATCACGGAAGTTAAGGAAGAAAGCCCAGGTAATGATGTACAGATCATAGAAGTCCTTCATCCTGCTTGTCAGAAGGCTCAGGTACACTGCTGCTTCCAGCTTTTCAGCGATGACTGTTTCTATCGGATAGGATTCAATGTGCGGAGCATCCATCGGAAGCAAAGATGGGATTTTTTTCGTGAGCGGGCCGGGGAATACCGTGTCTCCATGACCGATGTCAATTTGCAGGATTACCCGAGCTTTTCCTATAGTTGCCCTGATCTTCGCTCTCTGTCCATGATAGGTATTCTGTTCCCGGATATCCTGGAGCGAAATGGAAGATGTGTCGAATGCAACCGCATCCTCGGGGTATTGTACTGCACAGATTGCTTCCAGAGATTCCCTGATGCTGTCGGTGTCCGTCTTTCCTGTTTTCAGGAAGTCGATATCTTTGGTTGTCCGGTAGGTTTGGTCTTCAAGGATTATTGTCAGAAGATAGGCGCCTTTCAATACATAATTATCTTTGAATGATGACTTCCCAAGTCTGAAGAGAAAACGTTCCGCTACATAACGTGTAAGTAGTGATTGAAAATCTTCCCTGTTTTGTCTGCTGTGGTTAAGAAGACGGGCTAAAACGGACGCTGCATAATCTTTTTTGGGATCTGTCATACCAGGCTCTCCATGTAGGGTTTTATTACCTTCTCGACCCTGCATATCTTTGCGAAGTGTAGAATCTCCTCAATTGATGTTCGTTTGTTCTGCATAACGTCTTTCAGAGCTTCAATAGCGACATCCAGGCCGATCTTGTTACGGTACTTGAAACAATCGGCGATTGTCTTCGCGATGCAGTACACTCGAATAACTACTCCATCCACAGTGTACGCTTCGATACCGCTGGAGTAGGATTCTCCGGAGAACAGGGATATCTGAATTGGGTAATCTTCTACCCGTGGTGTTCGGGTTCCCCTCTCAATGGCAATCCAAACCAGGGAAGGATTCTGAATGCCTATTTCATGAAATGAAAGGGCGGATAGAAGGCACACAACTCCTGTACCGATAAGTTTGCAGGATTCAATCAGCGAATAATGAGGTCCCGGTATATAGTCGGCTGCAGCATACAGCCCTCTTGCCATACGCTGTATTTCACCATCTTCTACCATACGGGTAAGGGTCTTTGTATCCACTCCTGCAGAAACGAACTCATTTGAGTTTCTCAGGGGAGAGGTCTCTAGTAGTTTCCGAACTGTTTCCCGTTGGGTCTTCATGCCGTTAATTGTATACATATATAATGATATGTCAACATATAGCGGCTAATTTTATTCGGTCAACTATGATATTGGTGATTCATTCGTGTAGTTTGCATAGAATACTTCCAGAAGTTACTGGGTAAGGAGTGAATGCAGGCTCCTGTCTATCTCATCGATCATTATGATTTTGGGGAGCTTCGATTTTATGACTTTTTACACTACATGCGAGTCTATCTGTAGTAGGAAATGTCCCTGTTGATAAGATCCGCAATAATACAAGCCTGACGTGGTAGAGTCTACAGGAAATGGGGGTACACTCTGCAAACATTATTCATGCCGTTAGTTGTATGCATATAATCGGAAGTGTCATCCTTTGGCGGCAGTATCAGGTTTCTGATTTTCCTTAGAATACTGTCAGAGTGCACGGTGTGGTGTCAGGTCCTGCATAGATCTGGATGATGTTGCGGATGTCATACATTCACATCGGGATTGATAAGAAACGTCGTGAATGGGTTATTTTATTCCAAAGACAGCTGTTCGTTGTTACGTGAATGGTGAGACTCACTTGTCCCTTGGTAAGCAATACCACATGAAGTTATCCAAGGGACTGGAAAACACAGTTACATTGTCTCGTGGCTTTTTTCATATCACATGCCGGAGCGAACCGACTCCAAATGCAGCAAAAAAGCAATTAAGCCAACGGTATGCGGAAAAGGCACAACTTCAGTTTATTACGATCATAGATCGCTGCCGGCAGAAATATAAAAGTTTCGGTCCTGACCCGCATGTTGCCGCATGTTCCGGCAGGGTGTTTCCCGAAGCTTCTGAGAATATGAAAGAACAATGAGTAGATATTACAGAGACGTGCGCCCGTTCCTGCAGTACAATGATCCTGTGATGTTGTCCTGACTGTGACAATATCGATGTGGTGAGAACATGAAAGCTGGTTGATCAGGAGGAGAAGATGGGAGATTCAGCATCGGATTTCAGGTACAATACCGGGGAGTCGGCGGTCCCATGGGCCGCGGTGGGAGAATCGTACACGGCTGAGGATATCATGGCGGTTGTCCGGTTCCTGCTTCAGGGTGAGGGGGATGCCTATGATTCAGCGGCCTCCGGAGTGGCGGAAGCCCTGCGGGAACTGGCCAGGGTAGGGCAGGCTCCCGGAAAGCTCTCGCTGGGTGACAGGGTAGCCGAGCTGGAAAAGCGGGTTGATGCCTTTCTGGGTGTGAAGAACAGCGTCTTCATAACCAATGCCACGGCAGGGTTCGAGATAGCCTGCCGCTATGCGGGGTTGGGGAAGGGGGATGAGGTGCTCGTGCCGGCCATCACCTTCATTGCGACCATGATCTATCCCCTGGCCGTGGGGGCGAAAGTGGTGTTTGTGGATGTCGATCCGGTCACACTGAACCTTGATCCCGAAGATATGGCCCGCAAGATCACCGCTCGCACAAAGATGGTAATCCCTGTTCATATCGGAGGGTACCCGGTGGACATGGATCCCGTGATGGAGCTGGCCGAAGAGCATGGCCTGATTGTCCTTGAGGATGCGGCCCATGGGTTCGGGGGCACCTACAGGGGACGCCAGCTGGGAACCATAGGCCATTTCGGGGCCTTCAGTTTCCATGAGGTGAAGAACATCACCTCCTTCGGGGAGGGCGGAATCCTGGTATCCTCCCTTCCGTTCAGTAAGGAGCTGGCCAAGGCCAGGTTCCTGGGTCTGGATATGGCATCCCCCATCGATGACTGGTTCTATGATGTCGCTGCGCTGCAGGGTAAAGACAGCCTGGTAATCCCCCACAACTCCTCCAGTACCGAAATCCAGGCAATCGGGCTGCTCAGCCAGCTGGAGCGATACCCGGAGATCCTGGCAGAGCGGGAACGCAATACCCGCTATCTCAATGAGAAACTCTCGCAGTGCGAAGCGGTGATCACCCAGCCCACCGGAGGGGACGGAACCAATCCCACCTATCACCTCTACCTCCTGCAGATCGATCCGGATAAGGCCGGAGGTGATATCAGGGCGCTGCGGAAAAAGCTTGATGCGCGGAGCATCACGACAATTCCCCACTTCGCACCACTCTACAAGTTCGAGATCGTGCGGCAGCTGGGATATGACCAGCAGGCGGCAGCGGCATCCTGCCCTGTTGCCGAACATGCCTTCCTGCACACCTTCACCCATCTTCCCATCTATGGCCTGAGCAGGGAGCAGCTCGACATCATGGCGGATACGATCATTCTCTCGATAGAAGAGATGCAGCGCGGGGAGTAGGCAGCATGCAGCAGTGCGCACCTGGCAGGGAGTTGATCAGGCAGGCCTTTTCCCACACGGAGGGGGAACGGATTCCCGTGTTCGATGTGGCCAACAACCCTGAGCTCTTCCGTGAAACCCTGGGATATGATAACCGGTGGTCTGATGGAGCTGCAGCGGTGTTCTGTGCAAAGGGACTTGGGCTTGATGCTGCCATGGTGCCGGCCGGCTCCTATACCGGGTTGCTGAAGAGGGAGCGGGAATGGGAGAGCGACACCTTTTTCCGTGACCGCTTCGGGGTCGGGTACCGGGTATCGGGGACCTCCTGGCCCCTCGGCATCGCAGTCGATGAGATCCCGCTGGATCCTGAGTTTGCCGGGCGATTCTCCCAGATGGCCGTTATCAGGGAATCGGACATTGCCCCTGTCCGGGCGGGGGTTGCTGCGGCCCACAGCGGCGACACCGGGGAGATTGCCCTCTTTGCCGGGGTACGCAGCGGATTCAGCCACCTGGCAATTTCCGGCGGGCTGGTGGCCCTCTCCATGCTCATCTATGAAGATCCCGACCTGCTGCATCAGCTGGTACGGCTCTCGACTGAGTACTGGACCGAAACAGGCCTTCGGCTCATAGAGGCCGGAGCCGATGCCCTCTATGTTGCCAATGACATGGGGATGAACGGGGCAACGCTTATCTCCCCACAGCACCTGAGGGAGTTCTTCCTGCCGGAATTCTTCCGTCAGTGTGAAACCTGGAAACGGGCCGGCGGGCGGGTGATACTCCACTCCTGCGGGAATATCATGGCCGTGCTTCCCGACCTTGCAGCGGGGGGGAACATTGACGGTATCAATAACCTGCAGAGCCATGCCGGCATGGACATCGCTGCTGTTAAGCGTGCCTATGGTGATATCTGGACCCTGATCGGTAATGTGGATGCAACCACAGTCATGGCATCGGACCGCAGGGAGGATATTGATGAAGCCCTTGTCAGCCTGATCAGGACAGCCGGGCCCGGAGGGGGCCTGATTCTGGCAACCGACCACTCTTTCCATATGGGGATTCCCACCGCCAATGTCCGTCACTTCATCAGGCAGGCAAAGTTTTTCGGGTCAAGAGCGCAGAGATCGGTACCGGTCCCGCCGGCCGGGAAGGAGTAGTACTGATGGAGGCGAGAGACCGTATAGTACGTTTGGTTCGAGGTGAAACCATTGACCGTTTGGCAGCAGCTCCCTATATGGGGAATTTTGCCATCAGGGCAGCCGGCATGAAACTTCCCGAGTGCTATCTCAATGCCGGGAAGATGGCAGAGGCCCAGCTGAAAACATGGGCTATGCTGAATCAGGATGTCATCGTCGTGCAGTCTGACAACTACTATATGGCCGAGGCCTTCGGCGCCCCGGTAAGCTACTCCGGGGATACCCTGCCGGTACTGCAGGAGCAGATCATCAGGAAGCCGCAGGATGTCTATGCCCTCAAAAGGGTTGATCCGGGCAGCGGGGGGCGCATGCCGGTCTATGTCGAAGCCGTCTCAAGGGTGTCCCGGGAGGTCGGCAGGGCAGCGGCCGTCAGGGGCTGCGGAACCGGACCCTTTGTGCTGGCCGGACACCTCTGCGGCATCGAGCAGCTGCTGCTCTGGATGGCTGAAACGGAGCTGGGGGAGCGTGACTGCACCCGCGAGCTTGACCACCTCTTCTCCCTGGGGCTGGAGACCCTGCTGGCATTTGCCTCCGCCCAGCTTGAAGCCGGGGCAGCGATCATACAGCTGGCCGACTCCCTGGCCTCCCTCAATGTGATTTCACCGGCCATGTACCGGAAGTACGTCTTTCCCTATGAGAAGGAGTTCTTCACCCGGATCGGACCGCTGTGCAGGCAATACGATGCCGCTGCCCTGCTCCATATCTGCGGCGATAACAGAGCCGTCCTTGCCGACTATGTGCGGACCGGCGCCGATATCATCGCCATCGACCATGCCGTCGATCTCCCTGAGGCCAGAAGGATTATCGGAGAAGATACCTGCATCATCGGCAACCTTGATCCCTCCGGCACGCTGCTGCTCGGGAGTCCTGAAGCTGTGAGGCAGGAGGCTGATGAGGCCCTTGCTGCCGGATTGCCCGGCCGCTATATCCTCGGTACCGGCTGTGAGGTCGCTCCCGATACCCCGGTTGAGAATATCAGGGCAATGCTGCAGGCTGCGACAGAGTATCCCCGGCAGCATCGGGGGGACGGGAAATGAACGGCAGGGAACGTGTGCTCCGGGCCCTTGCCCACCTGGAGGGGGACCGGATCCCCTATGACCAGTCAAGCCGCTCCTCGGCGATTGAGCTGGAACCCTATGAGGAGCTGAAAGCGTATCTCGGGATAAACACCCCAACGCGGTGCTTTATCAGGTCCCATGCCGTGATGGAGGAGCCGGTTCGCAGGCGGCTTGGCATTGATACCGGGTTCATTCGCTGGATGCCTCCCGAAAGCTGGAAGCGTGACGGGAATGACGATCTGTTCACTGATGCCTGGGAGGTCCCGTGGAGACGGCGGGCAGGCTCTCACTACTATGAACTGGATCACTCGCCGCTGGCTGGTATGGACAGGTCCGGGATCCTTGCCATGCCCTGGAGACCGCTTGTTTCAGAGAGCATTGCCGATACGCTGCAGGAGATGGCTGCCGGCAGGAGAGAGGGGGAGCCTTTGGCCCTCTTCTCGGACCAGATTGGGGCAGGGCTGTTTGAGCGGGCCTGGTACCTGCGGGGGCTGGAGCAGTTCCTAGTGGAGTTGCTGCTTGAGAAAAGGTGGGTGCATGCCTTCATGGAACGCATCCTCCAGCATCAGATGGAGGGGTATGAACGGATTTTTTCGGTGATCGGTGCTGACATCATCGGGGTACTGATGACCGATGACCTGGCCTCCCAGCAGGGTCTTCTTGTTTCACGCGAGACGTACCGTGAGATGATCCTTCCCTATCACCGGCGCCTGCTCGCTTATCTGCGGTCGCGGGGGCAGAAGGTTATCTTTCATAGCTGCGGAGCAGTTCAGTCGCTCATTCCCGACCTGCTGGAAGCCGGTGTTGAGATTCTTCACCCTATCCAGCATACCGCTGAGGGTATGAATCCCCTCCTCATTAAACGGGAATATGGGAAGGACCTGGTGCTCTGGGGAGCCGGATGTGATACTGCGCTGTTGCAGAACGGTTCAGTAGAGGCTATAACTGAAGATGTCCAGAGGACAATTGAGCAGCTCGGCCGGGACGGGGGCTTTGTATACACCACCACGCACTGCATCCAGCCGGGGACTCCCCCGGAGAATATCCTGGCTATGGC
>CAZSBC010000034.1:0-23558 GCA_964605195.1 uncultured Spirochaetales bacterium
CCCGCGTCTGACATCCTGAATATAGCTCTTTTCAGATTCGGAGATCAAGTCGGTGTCGGGAAGGGCGTAGTAGTAGCCGGACCAGCCATCTGATATCTTGCCGACTTTCAGCATCTTCAGGTCCCTGGAGAGGGTGGCCTGGGTGACGTGATAATCCTCTTTCTCCAGTAACTCCAGAAGCATTTCCTGACTGTCGATATGGTGAACCTTGATCAGTTCCTTTATTTTATTCAGCCGGTTCTGGCGTTCTTTCATCCTCTGCTCCTGGTGAATAAATATACACTTAAAATAAATGCTGTGACCTCAAGATCAGCTGTATCTGCCTGTCAGTGGTAGCAATACCAGCCTTCCAGGCCATGAAAATGGGTGAATGGCCAACGTGATATCAGACACTGGAGAAAACAGCAGCCTACAAATTTCTCACTTGTCCTGTATAAACATACAATAGGTGATGGAGAAATTCAAGGAAAAAAGGCGCTGTTATGCGTGACAGGCAACCTGGAACAGGGGCTGTAGATGCTTGCAGGCAGTACCAGATCGTGTATATAGTGTAGGCATGATTGAATGGGAACAGAGCAATCCCGTAAACGGTGGGCGGGTCTTGTACACCGAAACTGCAGATTCGACAATGTCACTGGTGAGAAGCAGATTTCCGGACCATGGGAAGATAGCCGAACTGCGCTCCCCGGTGGTAGCTGTTGCCGGGTTCCAGCGCCTGGGGCGGGGGAGATCTTCCGGCCGATCCTGGGTATCGGGACCCGACGAGAGCCTGCTGTTCACCTTCACGCTGGAACGGGAGCAGTTCAGCCTGCCTCCGCAGGTGCTGCCGCTGGTTACGGGGCTGGGGGTGGCCCGGTATCTCGAGAATGACTTGGGACTGGAGAGTGCCATTAAGTGGCCCAATGATGTGCTTGTGTCAGAGCGGAAGATCTGTGGTATCCTCTGCGAATCAACAAAGGATGGATACCTGGTTGGGATCGGACTGAATCTCTGGCAGGGTGCCTTTGACCCTGTGCTGGAACAACGGCGCTTTCCGCCGGTTTCGCTTCTGCAGGCCTGCGGCATCAACGTCCCCGCAAACGAGGAGCGTGCTAAGGTGAACAGGAAGATGCTGATGTGTCTGCTGGGACACCTCGCCGGGGCATACAGGGATCCCGGATGGCAGCAGCACATCCGGCAACGGCTCTACGGGCGGGGCAGACCGGTCCGGTTCCGGGCAGGAACTGCAGAGGGTGGAAACACAGAAATTGGGACTGTTTCCGGGATCCTGCATGGTATCACAGATGATGGAGGTCTCCTCATAGATACTTCACTCTGGTATGCCGGAGAGATTGAATCAGTTGGCTGATTACGTATGGAAAGTGTGGATTGGTGCTGATACAATGCCAGGAGTATCCTTGATGCTGCATCAGCGAAAATAGGAGTTGTGATGATGGTAAAGATCACCAGAGAAAACGCCTGGGAATTGTTGAACGAACATGTTCATGAAGATAATCTGATCAGGCATGCCCTGAGTGTGGAGGCGGTGATGCGCTACTTCGCCGGGGAGTTCGGGGAAGATGTGGATGAGTGGGGAGTGATCGGGCTCTGCCATGATATCGACTATGAAGCCTACCCGACCGAGCACCTCGGCCATGCCGGTGAGATCCTCCAGGATGCCGGCTGGCCGCAGGAGTACATCCGGGCTGTGTTGAGCCACGGGTGGGGAATCTGCTCCGATGTAGAGCCGCTGACGAAGCTTGAGAAGACCCTGTTTACCATCGATGAGCTGACCGGCCTTGTTGCCGCCTCGGCCCTGGTACGGCCGTCAAAGAGTGTGCTCGACATGAAGGTGAAGTCGGTGAAAAAGAAGTGGAATGCCAAGGCATTCTCTGCCGGGGTGGACCGTTCGGTGATTGAGAAGGGGGCCGGTATACTCGGTATGGAGCTCAGCCAGGTTATCGAATGGACCATCATGGGTATGCGGAACGTTGCCGCGGAGATCGGGCTGAAGGGCACAATAGAGCAGTAAATCAGATAATTTCCAGTGCAATCCGCATCATGGTCTCGAAGGATCGCTCACGCGCTTCGGGAGTGGTCTCCCGGTGATGCACCAGTGAGTCGGAGACTGTCAGCAGCGTCAGGGCGCTTACATTGCAGCGGGCGGCAATGGTGTAGAGGGCGGCACTCTCCATCTCCACGGCAAGGACTCCGTATTTAGCCCACCGTTCCCAGCTGAGATCCTCTCCCTCAATACCGTAGAAGAGGTCTGTCGAGAGAATCGGGCCGACATGGGGTGTCGTGCCCATCGCTTCGGCTGCAGTCACCGCGGAGCGCAGCAGCCGGTAGTCGGCGGTCGGGGCATAGGTAGCCCCTTCGAAGCGCCGGTCATTAATAGATGAATCAGTACAGGCACTCATGGCGATCACGATATCGAAGAGCTCCATCTCCGGTTGGAAGGCCCCGCAGGAACCCACCCTGATAAGCTGTCTGACATCATGGAACCGGCAGAGCTCCTCGGTGTAGATGGCAACCGACGGGATCCCCATCCCGCTGCCCATCACCGATACCCGCTTGCCCCGGTAGGTGCCGGTATAGCCGAGCATGTTGCGCACATCGTTGAACTGTACCGGAGCATCAAGGAAAGTCTCCGCAACGTAGCGGGCCCGCAGGGGATCTCCCGGAAGCAGTACGGTTTCGGCTATCTCGCCCTTTGAAGCTCTGTTGTGCGGTGTCGGCATAGTGCCCTCCTTGCGATCAGTGTCCTGATAAGTATACCCTGCAGCGGCGAATCAGTCACGGGGTTTCTGTGTGCCGGCATTCCTGCCTGCCTCGAAAAAGAAAAATCCCAAACGAACCGCAAATGATTAATTCCACTTTGGAAAAAGCTATGGTTTAATGGAGAGAAATGGAACAAGAAACCGGATGGATATACCCTCTTGCTCACATCCTGGGGAGCTTTTGTAACTCAGCCGCATCTGAACAAGCTGCAGTATAATGAGTCGAGTTATATTCCTGTTATGCAGATCGGGTTTACTACACGAGTCATAATCGCGCATCCTGACACACCGTACAATACGCTTGATGAGATGATTGAGTATGCGAAAGCACATCGCAGGAGATAAAAGTTGGAATTACGGCAGTAGGCGCAACCGACCACCTGGCCCTGGTACAACTGGAGCTTGAGAATGACATCAAATTCAATTTCATCCCCCAGGATGGCAGTGGCGGTGCGAAAGTATCCATTCTCGGACATCACACAGATATATCAGCTCTGGATGTGAATGTCGGGGGAGAGCTGGTTACAGCCGGACAGGTGAAGGCCTTTGGCGTAACCGCGGAAGAGCGCTACTACAAGATGCCCGATGTTCCCACATGTACTGAACTGGGCTATCCGATCATCAGCGGAGTTGCAACGCATCTCTATGTACCGGCCGGTACTCCGGAAGATCGCCTGCAGATCATCCATGATGCCTTCAAGAAGGCAACGGAGGACCCTGAATTTGTCGCAATTGCAGAGCGCCTGAAATTCAACATTGTCTATAAGGACAGTGAACAGGCAAGGCAGCAGTTGAGTTCGATCAGCAACTCCTATAAGCAGATCATCAATTCACTGGGCATGGGAGCCAATTAAATCCGTAATTTCGGCGTGATATGGCAGTCTTTCGGGCTGCCATGTCATGTAATTGAGGTATCATATGAACAGGTACATTGAAACGGCCAAAAAACTGGGTTTTCCAATTTTCTTACTCCTCGCCGGTGTGGCGATATTAATTGAAAGCAATAGGATTGTATTAACGGCAGCTATCGAGAAGGGGAATATTATCAATGCACGGTTTTATCCGCGGGTAGTCGGCTTTGTTGTCCTAACCATAGCCATCATTGAGATTTTCATTGCTGTAAAACATGTGATAACCGAAACTGCAGAGGCTGAGACCCCAGAAACAGAAAAAGATGTTCAGAAGAATGCGTTGAATAATCGCAGACTTATCATCTTCATTACCATGATAATCATCTATCAGGTGCTGTTTTTTGTTATTGGGTTTGTTCTCTCCACGCTGGTGTTCCTTGTTGCTGTATTCAGGTTTCTCGGATGCAGGAGCAAGGTCAAATTGATTGTCACCTCTGTCGTCATGACCGGTACAATTTACCTGCTGTTTTCTGTGGTGCTCAATGTTCCCTTGCCGAGGGGGATTTTTATGTAACCCCGGATCAGGCTGTTCCGGTACAGGTACCGGAGCAGCTTGACCAGTGTAGAATTCATATTGGCTTGCAGTCTGATTTGTGCTGGAAAGGGTACAAATCTTTTCTTGTTATGTAACGGGAGCTCATATGCCGGAACAGGGCAGAGATTCCAGAACACCCTCCATATATCATATTCAGGCAGTTTCAGCTGGTTATCATATCGGAACCAGCTGGAATTGCCGTAAATCTGCAACCTGATCCAATGCAGACAGATGAACTTACCCGGGAATCATCCCGAAAGCCTCTTTCCTTCCCAGTATTCCTTAAATCCAGCTACGGAAGATGAGAGGCTCTACAGATGGTACGTATGTCTGGAAATGAGGAGAAGCTTTTAGGGTTTCGCTTAAAATCGCTGACGAAGTGTATACAGTTCTCTGAGCAGGTCTCTGTTTGCCGAATAGGCTTTCTTGTAGCATTCATAGTACATACTGTAGGCAGCATGATTCCGTACGTCTGGCAGGACCGGTCTATTACTGTAATGGACGGCTGCCTGGCAGCCCTCACGATAATCAGAGAAGATACCCGCACCAACCCCTGCCGTAATTGCGGCACCGATACCTGCCTGTTCCTCGGAAGCAGTTACCTTGACTGGTAGATTCAGGATGTCGGCCTGCATCTGCAGCCAGGGCAGACTTCTGGACCCTCCCCCGGAGCTGATGATCAGGTCAGTGGAATATCCCAGCTCATTGCACTTCTCCATAGCCTGCAGGAGCGAGTAGGTGACGCCCTCCATTACTGCCCTGGTTATGTGTGCCTGTGATGTACCGCTGTTTACTCCCAGCAGCATTCCGCTTAGCGTGGTGTCCATGTGAGGAGTCCTCTCACCATTCAGATAGGGGAGGTAGAGTACCCCGCCGCTTCCAGTAGGTATGCCGGTTATATCCCTGTCCATTTCCTGGTAGTTTACATGCGTAAGGATGTTATACCACCACTTGAGCGATAACCCTGCAGACATAGTCGCCCCGAGTAGAATCCATCTGTTACGCCTGTGTCCACAAAATGTATTGGTACTCTGATCTGGATTCATCACCGGAGTGTCAGTCTGAAAACTTATCTGCCCGCTGCTTCCGATATTTATCGTGGCATCGCCGGCATTGAGCATGCCGTTCCCGATGTTCTGCATGACCTGGTCACCTCCGCCGGCAATCACCAGCGTCCCTGCCGGCAGTCCCGTTATCCCTGCAGCCGCTTTACTCACGATACCGACAGGATGAGACGATTCATGGCAGGAAGGGAAGATGTCGGTTGAGATGCCTAATGTGTTGAGGACCTCTTCAGCCCAGCAGTGATTTTGCATATCGAAAGCCAGCGTTCCGGATGCATCGGAATAATCAGTGGAAAGAATCCCGGTCAGTTTATATTTGATGTAATCTTTCGGCAGGCAGACAAAGCGGATCTTCTCATAATTGGCCGGTTCATGTTCCCGGATCCAAAGCAGTGAGGGCAGTAGATATCCGGTGAAGGGAGCATTCATCAGCACGGTTTTGCGGATATCTTCCCCTATGGATTGCTCAATCTGTGCAACCTGCCTTGCTGACCGGGCGTCGCAATGCAGAATTGCTTTGCGCACCGGCTTGCAATCGGCATCAAGCATGACTAGTCCATGCATCTGTCCCGAAAAGCTTATGCCTGCGATATCTTCGCTCCTGCAGTTGGCAAAGGCCCGGGTAATTGCAGTGCGGCAGTGTTGCCACCAGAGTTCAGGATCCTGCTCTGCATACCCATAGTGCGGTGTGTCATAATTGTATGAGCTTCTGGCAACTGCTTGTATCGAGCCTGAATCATCAAGCACAATGGATTTCAATCCTGAAGTCCCCAGATCAATACCCATTAACAGTTTCATTCCTCGTCACCCCTCATATAAATACCATTGATGATCTATTGTAAGGCACTTCATCCTCCCCGACCAAGATGTCATTTGTCAACACACCGGATGGAAATTTGTCATGCAAATTACAATTGTGAGCAGGGCAGGAGAATAATCACTCTCATCAAGTGACAATTATCTAAGTAGCCAGTGACATTTGATATCTATCGGACGCTGGGGAACCAATCTATGCTTTGTATGACAGCGAGCAGGAAACTGATAGCCGCAGAGACAGCCGCAGTGAGAACCGCTCAGTTGCCGACCACCTGTCTAATGAAGGGGTGAATATGGTTAACGGAAAAACATCAGAATATGGGTATATTTTGGACTGTCGGAACATAACCAAATCTTTTGGTGGAACGAAGGCCCTCAAGGGTGTTCAGTTCCAGCTGAAGCCTGGGCAGGTGCATGCGTTGATCGGTGAAAACGGTGCCGGCAAATCGACGCTGATGAATATCATCTCCGGTCTCCTGCAGCCCAATTCAGGTACGATCGAGTTCGAAGGAAAGCCCTACCATGTCTCGTCTCCTGTTGAGGCAATCCAGGCAGGTATTTCCATGATCCATCAGGAGCTTAACCCGCAACCGTATCTCTCCATAGCTGAGAGCATTTTTCTCAACCGCGAGGACACCTATAGGGGCACTTCCCTGCTGAACAAGAAGGAAACCAATCGCAGGGCGCAGGAAGTACTGAAGAAATTCGATATCGATCTTAATCCCAAAATTCATATGGAGCACCTGACCATTGCCCAGATGCAGATGATCGAGATAGTCAAAGCGGTATCAACCAATGCCCGGCTTGTACTGATGGATGAGCCAACGTCCTCTCTGGACAGTGAGGAGACGAAAAGACTCTTCAATACGATCAGGGATTTACAGGCGAAAGGGGTGACAGTCGTCTATATTTCACATCGGATGGATGAAATCTTCGCGATATGTGATTCATATTCGGTCTTCCGGGATGGGATGTTCATAGACTCAGGCTCCATTGCCGACGTCACGAAAGACCAGATCATCTCAATGATGGTTGGACGGAATGTGGAGAGCATTTTCCCGAAGACAGAGTGCAAGATCGGCGATGTGGTCCTGAAAGCGGAACATCTGACGGGAAAGGGATTCCAGGATATTAACTTTGAAGTACGTTCCGGAGAGATCCTGGGCATTGCAGGTCTCGTCGGATCGGGAAGAAGCGAGACGATGCGGGCAATTTTCGGTATTGATAAGCTTGAAAGCGGGAAACTCACTCTTGAAGGCGAAGAGCTCACAGTCAGAAAACCCCGTGATGCAATGGATAACGGCATAGCCATGATTAATGAGGATCGGAAAGAGTATGGGCTTTGCCTGTTCCGCTCCATAAAAGAGAACATATCACTTCCCGGACTAAAGACCAAGCACAGAGGACTGCTGGTGAAACGGGCGATGGAGAGGAAGGACTGCAAGGATATCTCATCAAAACTGCGAATCAAGATGGCGGGAATCAATGCCGAGGCGTTCTCGCTGAGCGGGGGTAACCAGCAGAAAGTGGTGGTAGCTAAGTGGCTGCTGAACAAACCGAAAGTGATCATCCTTGATGAGCCCACACGCGGAGTCGATGTCGGGGCAAAGGCTGAAATCCATGAGCTCATGGGGAAGTTTGCAGCAGAGGGGATGGCCATCATCATGGTCTCATCTGAATTGCCCGAGGTGATGGGAATGAGTGATCGGATTCTGATTTATCACGAAGGGATGGTAAACGGTGAAGTTACCCGGGAAGAGATTCTCTCGGGAAGAGAGGATCAGGAAACAATCTTACGCAAGGAATTCGGCAGGAGGTAGGCCTTATGGCACAAAGAAAAGAATCAGCTGGACGGGGAGTGAAGCTGCGGATATTCAGTTTTCTGAATGTGGATCAGCATGATTTCAACCTCTTCATGAAGCGGTATGGAATCGGTTTTGTTATGCTTGGCATGTTCGTTATCCTTTCGG
This sequence comes from uncultured Spirochaetales bacterium, assembly GCA_964605195.1. Lineage (GTDB taxonomy): Bacteria > Spirochaetota > Spirochaetia > JABMQR01 > JABMQR01 > CAZSBC01. The sequence goes on from CAZSBC010000034.1 coordinate 8,056, forward strand.
TTGCATCGAATAAATTTCTTACAGTAACCAATATATCAAACATCCTGACAACAGTTTCGCTCAATGGATTGCTTGCCATGGGGATGGTGTTCGTGATAACTGCCGGGGGGATTGACCTGTCAATCGGCTCCATGCTTGCCCTCGGCAGTGTGACAATCGGTCTGGTGCTCAATGCCACCGGAAGTATTCTGTTGGCAGCCCTTGCGGCAATCCTGGTCTGCGCCGTATTTGGATTGATCAATGGATTCCTCGTAGCAAAATTCGACATGTTTCCCTTTGTGGTAACCCTGGCAAGCATGCTGATAATCAGGGGTGTGGCGTACGTCCTTTCCGGAGGATACTCTTTCGCGCTGATCAAGCCGGAGTTTGCACAGATCGGTCTGGGAAAACTGTTCGGGCAGATTCCCTTTCCTGCACTCATTTTTCTCACCATATCAATTATAGCCTTTGTGCTGCTGCAGCTGTCGAAATACGGCCGGTATGTGTATGCGGTAGGTGGGAATATCAAATCAGCGACTGCTTCCGGGGTCAATGTCCTCTGGACACGGATCGGGACGTTCGTCATCAGTGGGGTTGCTGCCGGGACTGCTGCAATTATCATGACCGCAAGAATCAATGCCGCCCAGCCGAACATCGGAGTCGGGTATGAAGTGGATGCGATTGCTGCCTGTGTAATCGGTGGAACTTCCTTTTCAGGGGGGATATCAACGATACCCGGCACCTTTATTGGGGTGATGATCATTGGCCTGATCTTCAACGGGATGAACCTGCTGGGAATCAACTCCTATTGGCAGATCATCATGAAAGGTGTGCTGATTATCGCTGCAGTGATGATGGATAAGCTGATCAACCGGAAAAAGTAGCTTGCTCAACCACCGCTGCGGCGGATTGAGATATACACAATTTCCCCGTAACGGGGCAGAACAAGGAGAGTTTTATGAAGAAGATTGTTGGAGTACTGTTTTTACTGAGTTTCGTTCTCGGGTTTGCATTTGCCGGTGCAGATGCAGAGAGCGGAGATAGTTTCAAGGTTGCCTATATAGCAAAGAATACTGTAGATGCTTTCCATGCAACCCTCAACGGCGCTGCGAAGGATGCTTTGAACGAACTGAAATCAGCAGGTACCATTGACAGCTGGCAGCTCTATGACGGCCTTACCGATCCGATCACTCAGGTTAATCTGCTTGAGGATGCGCTTGCCTCCGGAGCTGACCTGGTAATTCTGCTCCCTGCCGAGAGCGAAGGAAGTGCCCCTGTCGTCTCCCGCTGCGCAGAGGAGGGAATCCCCGTGATCGTGGTCAACTCAACCACCAACAATACTGAAGAACTTGCTACCGCATTTGTCGGTTCTAACGACGTTGAGGCTGGGGAGATGATGGCAGAATTCGTGAAAGCCCAGGTTCCTGCCGGCGGCAAGTATGCCCATATGATGGGAGTTGTGGGTAACTCTGCCCAGATTGCTCGTGGTAAAGGGATTCTCAATATTCTTGGGGATGATCCGAGCTGGGAATCTGTAGGTGACTTTGCGGCGGACTGGTCGGCTGACAAGGCCGTAAGCTTTGCCAGTGATGTACTTACCGAATATGGCAATGAGATCAAGGCCATTATCTGTGATAATGACGATATGTCTTCCGCCGTCCAGAACTATGTCAATTCGATCGGCCGTGAAGACATTGTAGCCATTGGTGTTGATGGAAATGCCGGTCCCTTGAGCATGGTTAAGGCCGGCACCCTCCGGTCAACGGTACTCCAGGATGGAGCTGCACAGGTTACCACAGCGATCTCACTTATTCCGGATATTATTGCCGGCAGAGAAGTTGCTGAAACCACGATGGTACCGTTTACCCTCGTTACCTCCGAGAATGTTGACAGATATCTCTAATCATACAGAGATACACTTCCGTGCTCTGACTGTTTCCATCTGAGGCAGTCAGGGCCTTTCGTTCCTGGGCAATTGATGGAGAGAGCCGCAGGAGGGGATGTGTGCAAGATAAAGACTTTGAAAATCATCTGAATAACGCTATAATTCGTACAAAAGGTGTGAAATGCTTATGAAAACAGGTGTGCCGGTTTTGGTGATTATACTGCTTCTCAACTCACTTATTGCATTGAGCGGTCAGGGCCATAAGGAGGAACCCTCCTATCTTTTCGGGGCCACCTACATGACGATGAACAATCCCTTCTTTGCTGTGCTTGATAATGGGATACGGGAGGTTGTTGCATCACGGGGGGATAAGATGATTACCCTTGATCCTGCGCTGGATCAGGAAAAGCAGCTCGAACAGGTCTATGATCTCATTGAGCAGGAGGTTGACCTTATATTCCTCAACCCGGTTGACTGGAAGATGGTAAAGCCGGCTCTGACAGCTGCCAAGGCAGCCGGCATACCTGTCATTAACGTCGATTCTCCGGTGTATGATGAAGCGCTGGTTGACTCCATTGTTACCTCCGACAACTATAATGCCGGGGTGCTGGTCGCTCATGATGTTTATGAGCGGGTAGGAACCGAGGTGAAGGTTATCCTCTTTGAGCATCCTGAGACCAAATCCGGCATAGACCGGACCCAGTCCTTTGTGGATACCGCTGCCGGGTATCCTGGTTTTGAGATTGTTGCCCGGTACAACTCCTTCGGGCAGCTTGAGTATGCCATGCCGGTAATGGAAAAAATAATCAGGATGAATATCGATTTTGATGTCGTCATGTGCACTAATGACCCCTCAGCCATTGGGGTGCTGGCAGCCCTGCAGGCTGCCGGCAGGGAAGAAAGTGTCTATATCTATGGTGTTGACGGCTCTCCCGATGCGAAAAAGATGGTGAAGGAGGGGAAAATTACTGCCACTGTTGCCCAGTCTCCCATGAGCATAGGCAGAACGGCAGCGGAAAGTGCCTATGATCTGCTTGCCGGTAACCCAATCGCCCATGAGATACTGGTCCCTGTAGAGTTGATCGATGCTGAAAATGTGGTCAGTTTCGGACTTGACGGCTGGCAGTAGTATCTGCAAGATGTTACACGCTATAGGTCAGGAAAGAGAGGGAGGTCTCCCGATAATCACCTCACTGATTCAGGCACCGAATACTGACAACAGGTTGAATACAATCCGCTACTCACTGATCTTCATGAATTATGCGATCATTCTCTTCACCACGATCCTGATCGTTGAGACAACAAGGATTGTCTGTTCCGATTTCAAGGCCTACCAGCTCTTGAGCAGCTTTTCCAGCGTACCGATTCCGCCCTACAAACTGATAGCAGTCAGTCAGATTCTCTTCTTCCTCGAGCTTGCCCTGATTCTCTATCGGAACAGATTCGATGCCATGTCGGCCTCCCTGAACCTGCTGTTCATTTTCTTCGACATCGTCATCGGAATTCTGATGCTCTATTTCATGAATATCAGCAACAAGGGCATTCTTCTGCTGATAATCACCAATATCATGATCTATGTGAAAAACAGCCGGAACAAATACCGGCTGCTGTTACTGATCATCCTTCTCTATATCTTCATCGATTTCGACATACTGTCAGCCCGTCTCCATCTCTATTCCTTCTGGAGTTATCTGGATTATTACAACGCCTCGACACGAAGTCTCCTCTTCTGGATCAGGAATATATTGAACTCACTTACCCTGGTTTTTTTCATTCTCTTCATGATCTTCGAGGTCCAGCTCTATCTCGAGGAGTCAACCCGGGTTAAAGAGCTCAACAAGGCACTGTATGAATCAACCCAGAAACTTCGCTTGTCGAACATCCAGCTTGAGGAGTATTCAAAGCGGAATGAGGAGATGGCAAAACTGAAGGAGCGCAACCGGCTTGCACGGGAGATCCATGATACGATCGGCCACTACCTCACGGCAATAAACATGGGAGTTAAATCGTGCCTGAAGGCAGTTTATCACGATCCAGAACTGTTGAAGACCCAGCTTGAGAAGGTGAATGACATAACCAGCAAATCTCTTGTTGACGTGAGACGTTCAATCAGGGAGCTGAGGCCTGACGCCCTGACCAGGTACTCGCTCCGCTCCGCAATTGAGAATCTGGTGACTGAGATTTCCCATTTTTCCCAGACGCAGGTCTCGTTCTCCATTGCTGGGGAATCGTTTGAACTGAATACACAGATTGAGGAGTTTATGTATCGGGTTGCTCAGGAGAGTATCTCCAATGCCATCCGACACAGCAGCCCCAAGAAGATCAAGCTCCGGCTTACCTATCTTGATGGGGGCTTGAAGTTTGTAATTGACAATGACGGTGTCCAGAACAGGTGCATAAAACCTGGCTATGGCCTAACGCATATCAGGAACAAGGTAGAGGAGTTTTCCGGTGATTTCTCCTACTCCGTCACTGATGATATGGTGTTCCAGCTCGCAATATTCATACCCTATGCAAGGAGAAAAGTATGATTAAAGTGTTAATTGCCGATGACCAGGAATTGATTCGTGACAGCCTTTCCTACATGCTCGGCACCTATGAAAAGCTTGAGGTTGTGGGCACTGCGGTAAATGGTGAGGAGGCAGTGGCTCAGGCTCTGTCTCTGAAGCCGGATGTGATCCTGATGGATGTACGGATGCCGGTCCTGGACGGGATTGGCGCTCTCGACAAGATCAAGGAGATGAGACCTGAGATAAAGGTAATTGTGCTCACTACATTTGATGAAGATGAGTATATCTATAAATCGATTATGATAGGAGCATCAGGGTATCTGTTGAAAAGCTGTTCAACTGAAGAGCTGGTACATGCCATAGAGATGGTATATGAGGGTAAGGCGCTGCTGAATCCCGATGTGACGAAGAAGGTGATGGAGCTGTTTTCCGATATGGCGAAATCCAATTTCACGCCGCTGAACAAAGAGGAGCTGCTGGAATCCATCACAAAGAATGAACTGAAGATTATCAAGCTGATCGGCATGGGGTATTCGAATAAGGAGATCAACTATGAGCTCAATTTCAGCGAAGGAACAGTAAGAAACTATATCAGTAACATCCTGCAGAAACTAGAGCTGAGGGACAGGACTCAGATTGCTATTTTTGCAGTGCAGAACGGTTTGACCATGGTGCGTGAATGAAACGACTGATGACTGCTTTCACACTCATACTACTCTCGATTCTTCTGCTTTTCAGCGGGTGTTCAAACAGGAAGCAGCATCTTGAACTGGGGCTGTTTTCTGGCAGTGTATGGAATGTTCCATATTGGCAGAACTATAAGTTCTTCGACCAGGCGATTGAAGAGTACACAAAGCTTCATCCAAATGTATCCATCTCCTACCAGAGCGGTACAATGAAGGAGCACTATTCCGAGTGGATGAGTCAGGAAGTCCTGCATGGCAGGGAACCCGATCTCTTCCTGGTCCTTCCTGAGGATTTTACCCTCTTTGCCAAACTTGGAATTCTTCAACAGCTTGACAGTTATATGGATAGGGATTTCGATTATGATATCTATTACAGTAATGCCATAGAGTCGGGACGCTTTGAGATGGGGCAGTTTGGAATTCCCTTGGAAGTGGTACCAACTTTGATGTTTGTAAATCAGACTATTCTTTCTGAAAATCAGATTCCCCTTCCGGAAAATGACTGGACTTGGGAAGACTTTTACGCAATCTGCTATCAGCTGAAGGACAATAGCTCGGTAATGGCGGTCGAGGGATTTGACTGGAAGCTTGCAGCCTTCACCAATGGCCAGCAGCTGTTCTCTGATATTGGTGATCAGGCCTATCTGACTGAGAGCGGTTTTATTGATGCAGCCCAGTTTATTGGGGAACTCAATGCAATCTGTCCCCCTGATGATTCATTCGATTTTGAAGATGGGAACGTGGCGTTTTCTCCGCTTCCGTTCTCCGAGTACCGTGCTTATGCCTATTATCCCTACAGTATACAGAAATATAAGAACTTCACCTGGGAGGCCCTACTGCTGCCAAGGGGACCGAATGGCCGTAACGGGGCTGATCTGCAGTCCCTATTGGCATCAATAAGCTCCCGTTCAAGAAATAAGGAACTAGCATGGGATTTTCTGCACTTCTTGATAACCGACCATGAGATTCAGAAGAGCGTCTTTACATATTCTCACGGTGTTCCGGTGCTCAAAGAAATTCTTGAACTAGACGAAACCAGGATATTCCTCAACCGTGGAAAGGATACCGACGCACCACTCCTTTCCCCGGAGCAGATTACCCTCTCGATTGAAAATTCACTGGTCTTTCCCCGATTTGAGAAATATCAGGAGGCTGTGTCCCAGATTGATCGATCGCTAGCTGAAGTAGAGCAGAATCCAAGTCGGCTGCAACATCAGCTATCGGTACTGAATATTGATCTGAATGATTTTCTAGCACATTAAACTGGTGACAGGAAAATTCGCATAGCGTGCCCCAAAGCACATAATTAATCCCTTGATGCTGCTTATTTACTGCATAGTACCAGTATTTCATTGTTTGATAGAGTCTTATTGGTATCTCAGCATGCCCACTTAACAAATAATTGCCGGTAGGGTAGTATGGGACCGAGGTGCAATATGAACTATGAAAAACTGATCCGGCCTGGGTACAGGGAGGCAATTGCCGCCGGCGGCAGGGAGATGGTAGCAAAGGGCCTGACGGTAGGAACCTGGGGTAATCTCAGCCTCCGGGATCCGGAGACGGGGCTTATCTACGTCAAGCCCTCGGCCATGAAGTACGAGACCATCACCCCGGATGATGTGGTGGTCTTCAATGATCGTATGGAGATTGTTGACGGGCACCGGACCCCGACGATAGAGTATCAGTTCCACATCCGGATCATGCAGGCCAGAGCGGATATCAACGCGGTTATCCATACCCATCCGGTCTACTCTGCCGCCCTCGGAACCCTCGACTGGGACTTGCCGGGCATAAGCGAGGATTTCGTCCAGCTGGTTGGAGAGAAGATCGTCAACTGCGAATACGCCCTGCCGGGCTCCGAAGCGCTGGCCGAACATATCGTGACTGCCCTGGGGGATGAGCGGAATGCCGTTATGATACCCAATCACGGCACTGTCTGCTGTGGCCGGGACTGGGACATGGCGGTCAAGGTCTGCTTTGTGGTGGAGAAGGCCGCCCATATCTATCTGCTTGCATCCAGTGTCGGTAAGCCGAAACTGATCTCACCTGAAGATATTGCAGCCATGCGGGACTTTGCCAGGAACCACTATGGACAGAAGTAATCCCTATCCCGATGAGGTGTTTCGCTTCTGTCCGGCCTGCGGAGCCGAAGGCTTCGCTGTACCGGGTGATTTCATTCCCGGAGCGGATGGGAAACACCGGTTCTCCTGCTCCAGCTGCGGGTTCCGCTTCTATATCAACTCGTCGGTGGGAGTTGCTGCCGTCCTGCTGAATCCGGAAGGAGAGCTGCTTATGACCAGACGTCTGAAGGAGCCGAAGCGTGATACGCTTGATCTGCCCGGGGGATTTGCCGATCCCGGGGAGCCGGCCGAGGATGCGCTGCGCAGAGAGCTCTTCGAAGAGGTGCATCTTGCAGTGACAGACCTTGTTCCCTGGAGGCGCTCCTACTGCAATGAGTACCAGTATGGCGGCATCACCTACTTCACCAACGATTTTATCTATACCGGTACGGTGCAGGATTGGCAGACCCTGCAGATGAACGACCCCGAGGAGGCCGAACCCCTGTTGGTACCGCTGGAGCAGGTCGACCCCGACAGGGTCGGACTCGCTTCAATCAGGGTCGTCATCAATGATCTGCTGCAGTGGGGCCGTTTCGGTCCCGGAGCTGTCTGAATAGAGAGCTGTGAGCTGATTACGCTATGCAACCATTTTGCATGGTATTCACCTAGTACAAATAACAGGAGCAATGTTATGGCAAAACAGTGGGTTTGTCCCAAATGCGAGAATACGGGGTATGAGACAGACAGGTTTGCTGCCACCGGAGGCGGACTCTCCAAACTCTTCGATGTGCAGAACAAACGTTTCAATACCGTCTCCTGCACGAACTGCGGGTACACCGAGATCTACAGGACATCGACCAGCGGCCTGGAAAACATCTTCGATCTCTTCATGAGCTAAATCTCCTGCAGGGATTCAATCGCCCGGCACACTGCAACGCTGTCTGCATCAGAGATGTCGAGATGGGTAACCATGCGGATTGTATCGGTTCCAAGGTTGAAGCAGAGCACGCCCAGGCGTTTCAGCGCCGCCACTATTTTCGCGGCGTCATTTCCGGGTGTCCTGAATATGATGATATTCGTCTCCACCTCACCGGGATCAATGGCAGCCCACTTCCTGGTTGCCAGGGCTTCGGCTATCTGCCGGGCGTGGCGGTGGTCGTCGGCCAGCCGTTCAATGTTGTGCTCCAGGGCATAGATGCCGGCTGCTGCCAGAATCCCGGCCTGGCGCATCCCCCCTCCTAGGACCTTCCGTATCTTGCGGGCCCGGTCAATGAAGCCCTTCGGGCCGCAGAGGAGACTCCCGACAGGAGCTCCGAGTCCTTTCGAGAGACAGAATGTGACGGTGGTGGCATACCGGGTTATCTCCAGGGGGGAGAGGTCTCCTGCAACTGATGCATTCATCAGACGGGCTCCATCCATATGGACGGGGATACTGTGTCTGGCAGCGAGGTCTGCAATTTCCCGAAGGGTCTCCAGGGGATAGCAGGTCCCATTGGTGGTATTCTCCACCTCGATCAGCCCGACATCAGCCATGGCGTAGTCACGGGCAAAGAGGTGTGGCGCAATGGTATCAGCTGACAGCAGCCCCCGCTTGCCATCGAGTCCTATGGGCAGGACGCCGGCTATGGCCGCCGGAGAGCCCACCTCATGGGCTATGATATGACTCTCCCGGTGGGCAAGGACTTCATTGCCCCGACCCCCGTTTATGTAGAGCGCAAGCAGGTTGCCCATGGAGCCTGAGGTAACTAAGAGGGCAGCCTCCTTGCCGGTAATCGCAGCTCCCCTTCGTTCAAGTTCATTGACCGTGGGGTCTTCCCGGTAGACATCATCGCCCACCTCAGCCCGGGCTATGGCTTCCCGCATTGCCGGAGTCGGCTGAGTGAACGTGTCGCTGCGCAAATCGTATCGTTTCATGAATTCCTCCGTTGGCATCATTAAACCAGAGTAAATTCTTTCAGATCAGATTGCAACAGGTAATGGAGCTCATCCAATCCGGGATCTTCACACCTGGCAAAGACAAACCCGAAGACACCGTGCTTCCTGTAATCGATCTCCCGAAACTCCAGAGGCTCCGTGAGAGTTGCCAGCAGGGCTTCGGCGTCAAAGCCGGCAATCGCGTCGACTGGGATGCCGGTGGAGTTGTCCAGTACTATGAGGCTGTAGGTGGCCCTCCCCATGCGCTGAATTATGGCAGGCCAGTCGGGTTTCTTTCTCCCGAAGTAGTACTCGTACTGGTTGTAGCCGTAGGCATATTGGCTGAAATCAGCGGTAGTGCACCAGCCACCGAAGCGCAGGGGATTGATCTCGATGGGAATGATACCGTGTTCGGGCGAGATACGCACCTCGGCATGGACAGGGAAGTTCCGCAGGTCGAAGGTCTCCCCGACAGTGGCAAGAAATGCCCTGAACCGCTCCAGCTGTTCCTCGACAATGGCAGCGGAGGTGATGTATACGCGGTCGCTCACATCATCGGCTGAAGCGAAGAGATGCCTGAAGATACCCATGATGACCGGTTTGCCCTCCGGTGTGTAGTAACAGTCGATGGCATACTCATCTCCCTCTATGCACTCCTCGATGATGCAGTACGAAGTGTCCACCACGTGGTTGTCCCAGGACACATCCCCATAATACCCGGTAACGTACTCCTGCCACTGGCGGGGGGAGGAGAGTAGCGTGACCCCGACACTGAAGAAGCCCACAGCCGGTTTCACCACACAGGGGTAGCTCAGTGAGTGGGGATCGACCGTCGAGAGCAGGTTGCTGCTGACAGAACGGTAGGAAAACCCGGGATACCGGCTCCTCAGGGCGTCCCTGAAGAGTACTTTGTTCTTCAGGCGACCGGTCTGCTCCCGAAGGGCAGTCGGAAAGTCGGCTGCCGAAAGGATGCTGAGGCTGTTCTCTGAATTGGTATAGAGCATGACCGACGGGTCGGAAGAGAGCACATCTGCAGCTTCCCCAGGTGATATGAAGGTGATCGCACCTTCTGCCTGTCGTTCACTGACAAGATAGCGGGACTGTGGGGTATCAATCACCGGGATATGCTCACTGATGAGGGTCCTGATGAGAAAGTCCGAAACATAGGGGTAATCGATTGCAATCATAGGAAGCATAGTAGCGTAGATTATCGATTTGCGAAAGATAGCTGCGGCCATAGGCTGGAGTCCTGTTCGGAAGTGCCCTGTCTGTATCTTTGCGTAACTGACCCTTGACAAATGGAGCATGGTGGGTGAAAATACCATATGTTGCAAAGTATAAACATAAGTTCACATAATGAAACAAAAAGTTACTCATTATCTACAACAGTGCTGAAGACGCTGCAGATTCTGGAGTTCATTGCCGGCAATCAACCGGCAAAGGTTCCGGATATCTGTCGGGAGTGCCATTTCACTAGGGCCAATGTGCATCGGCTTCTTGCCACGCTTGCGGCAGCCGGGTATGTGATCAGGGAGAAGCAGGGGTATGAGCTTACTGCCAAGGTGGCCCTGCTCGGCAGCAAGGTGCCCCTGAACAAGGATCTTCGTGACGCGGCAAAACCGGCCATGGTGGAACTTGAGCAGATTGCCCATGAGAACATCTATCTCAATGTTCGTTCGGAAGATGTGATCATCGCCATTGAAGAGGTCAAGAGTCCCCATCATGTGGTACTCAATCCCGATGTCACTTTCACTTATCCGGTAAATTCCTGCGCCTCAGGCAAGCTGCTGCTCTCTACCTTTACAGATGATGAGATTCGGAGCTATATGAGCAGCATCAGGATGGTCAGGCGTACCGAGTATACCATTACCGATCCCGATCTGTACCTTGAAGAGATAGTTGCTGTACGGAAACAGGGGTATGCACTTGAAATCCTGGAGTTCAGCAGTGATCTCAACAGCGTGGCGGCCCCGATCTATGACAACAGCAACCGCATCGTGGCCACCATCTCGATCTCCGGACCGTCAATGCGGCTGACTCCCCTACGGATAGATGAGCTTATTGCACCGCTGATGGAGCAGGCCAGGAAGATTTCAGAGAGGCTGCAGTACAATAACCGCTTTTTTTTCACCGAGAAGAATCCAAAACACACCCAAGGAGATTGAAGCATGAACAATGAATCGTTATTTGAGTCCTTATCAATAGAGGGAGCCCCAAAGATCGTCACGACACCACCCGGACCGAAGTCCCTGGAGATCCTTGAGCAGCAGGCTGCCTATGAGAGTTCGGCCGTATCCTACTCCAAAGGAATGCCCATGGCCCTTGAGCGGGGGAAGGGAGCCACACTGGTCGATGTTGACGGAAATGTCTACATCGACTTCTTCGGGGGGGCAGGAGTCATGGCCCTCGGACACGGGCATCCGATCGTCCTTGAAGCTGCCCATGCCCAGATTGACAAGGTAACCCACTCTCTCGATATTCCCACCGAGACCAGGCTCAAGCTGGTTGAATCGCTGCGCAGCGTCCTGCCCAGGGAGCTCTCACGGCTCTTCTTTGGAGGACCCACCGGATCTGATGCCGTCGAGCAGGCCCTCAAGCTGGCCAAGTTCAATACCGGACGATACGGTGTCATTGCCTTCGAGGGGGCCTACCACGGCATGACCGGGGCCTCGCTGGCCCTCACGACCGATAGCAGCCATCGTGACGGCATGGGACCGCTTGTTCCCGGATGCCAGTTCATTCCCTTTCCCTACAGCTACCGTAACCCGTTCGGTTGCCCGGATGAGAGGATCAACGAACAGGCTGCCGATAACCTTGAACGGGTACTGGACGACAGCCACTCCGGCTACTCAAAGCCGGCAGCCGTCATACTAGAGTCGGTGCAGGGGGAGGGCGGAACTATTATCCCCTCAAAGAAGTTCCTGCAGCGTGTACGCCAGATCACCGAAGAGAGAGATATTCTGCTGATCTGCGATGAAATCCAGGCCGGGCTTGGCCGGACTGGCAAGATGTTTGCCTTTGAGCATGGGGAGATCGTTCCCGACATCGTCACCATGAGCAAGGCCCTTGGTGGAGTGGGTTTTCCCATCTCGGCCATAGCCTACCGCGAGGAGCTTAATACCTGGCCGCCGGGAAAGACCATCGGGACCTTCCGTGGCAACATGGTGGCCTATGCCGCCGGTGCAGCCGGGATTGACTGGATGCTGGAGCACAAGGTGCCCGAACGGGCTGCCATGCTTGGGGAGAAGGCCCTTGCCCGTCTCAAGGCATTCGAGCAGGAGTCGGCGATTCTCGGGGAAGCCCGGGGCATCGGGCTGATGATTGCGCTTGAAATGGTCAAGGATAAATCCAGCAAGGCCCCCTCCAGTGAGCTGGCCAGGAAGGTACGCAAGTATGCTCACCAGAGAGGCGTTATGATCGAGGTTGGCGGTCACCATAACAATGTTGCCCGGCTGCTTCCTCCCCTGGTTATCTCCGAAGCCTTGCTGATGCGGGGAATCGAAGTCCTTGAGGGTGTCATACGCGATCTGGAATCAGGGAAACTGAGCTGAAAGGGGTTTGGCTATGGAGCGAAAAACATATTGCGTTGCCGTCGTCGGAGCCCTCGGGGTTGTCGGGACAGAGATGATTGCAACCCTGGAGAGAAGGGCTTTTCCGGTTTCAGAGCTGGTTCCGCTTGATGTGCCGACACAGGCCGGGAAACGTGTGACCTTCAACGGTCGGGAGTGGGAGACAAGGGCTGCCGAGAAGGGGGCCTTCCGGGGAGTTGACATTGCTATCTTCTCTGCAGGGGGAGAGGCCAGCAGGGTGCTGGCTCCCATCGCAGCAGAAGAGGGGGCCGTCGTCGTCGACAACAGCTCGCAGTGGCGGATGGACCCGGAATGCCCGCTGGTAATCCCGGAGGTGAACCCGCAGGACCTGGACTGGCACAGGGGGATCATCGCCAACCCGAACTGCTCGACGATCCAGATGCTTGTAGCGCTCAAGCCGATCCATGATGCCGCCACCATCACCCGGGTCGTGGTCTCGACCTACCAGGCCGTCTCGGGATCCGGCAGGCGGGCGATCGAGGGGCTGAAGGCAGAGGCTGCCGAGTACCTGGAAAAGGGGGCCATAGCTGGGCCGCAGGCCTATTCGCACCAGATAGCTTTCAACTGCATCCCCCACATCGATGTCTTCCAGGAGGCCGGCTATACCAAGGAAGAGTACAAGATGGTCAATGAGACCGCCAAGATGCTCAGCCGCGATATTAAGGTGAGCGCGACCTGCGTGCGCGTCCCCGTCTGGTACGGCCACTCCGAGTCAGTGAACATCGAGACTGAGAGGGCTATTGACCCCGATGAGGTGCGCAGCCTGTTGGAAAAGGCGCCGGGAATAAAGGTGATAGACGATCCCGCGTCGGAGCGATATCCGACGCCGCTTATGAGCAACGATGAGGATCTGACGATGGTCGGCAGGATCCGGAAGGATTTCACCGTGGAGAACGGCATAAACATGTGGATCGTCTCCAACAATATCCGGAAGGGAGCCGCATTGAACGCCGTCCAGATAGCCGAGACACTGGTGGAACGCGAACTGGTATGAAGATGGAAACAGTCGGGAAACTGAAAGAACGGATAGCGCAGCTGCAGGATGAGCTGGTGAAACTGAGAAGAGATTTTCATGCCCATCCGGAGCTTGGCTTCCGGGAGTTCATGACGGCTGGGAAGGTTGAAGCCTATCTGCAGGCGCTGGGACTGGCAACAGAACGCGTTTCCGGCACCGGGGTGGTGGCCCTCCTGCAGGGTGAAGCTGATGGTACGGCCGACTCTCCGGTCCTCATGCTGCGGGCCGACATGGATGCCCTGCCGATCGATGAGGAGACTGGGCTGGAGTTCGCATCCAAAGAGGCCGGGGTAATGCATGCCTGCGGTCATGATGCCCACATGGCGATGCTGCTTGTCACCGCCCGGCTGCTCTCGGAACTTCGTGGCAGCTTTGCCGGAACGGTCAAGTTTGTATTCCAGCCTGATGAGGAGGTAGCCGGGGCTGTGAAGATGGTATCTGACGGGGTACTTGAGAACCCAAGGCCGGATGCAGCCATGGGAATACACATCTGGTCCCCGCTGCCCAGCGGGGTGATCGGTGTCCGTCCGGGGGCAGTCACCTCATCTATGGATGTTTTCACGGTCACCATTTACGGCAAGGGCGGTCATACGGGGTATCCGGAAAGTGCTGTGGATCCCGTCCTTGCCGCAGCAGCGGTCATCCAGGGAGTGCAGCAGGTCCAGACACGGCTGGTCTCGGCCATGAAACCCACTGTGATCATGTTCGGCAGGATTGCGGGGGGGACGAAGAGCAATATCATCCCTGGCGAGGTTGTGCTGGAAGGTACCATCCGGTACCAGTACAGCGCGCCTGCTGATGACCCGGAGCACCCCCTGCAGCTCTTCCGCAGCAAGGTGGAACAGCTATGCACCGCTTACGGCTGCAGCTGTACCATCACCGCGGTACATGAGAATGATGCCGTAGTGAATGACCCGCAGATGACCCGGCTTGCCCGGGAGACGGCTGTGGAGATGGTGGGGCAGGAGCATGTGGTCGAGTATGCCACCATGGCCTGTGAGGATTTTTCCTCGTTTGCCGACAGAGTTCCCGCGGTATTTGCCTTCATAGGGACTGCCAATGAGCAGGCCTGCAGCAACTATCCGCACCACAACTCCCGTTTCACCATCGATGAGGCGACCCTGCCGGCAGGCGTTGAGTTCCTGGTTGTGAATGCATTGAGGTACTTTGGTGGGGGCAGATACTGATAATAACGGTAAAAGTATGTATGGTATACTGTTACCGGCAGTAAAAGAAAAAATCATTCATATCAGAATGAGAGATGTAAGGAGGTGTGCATATAAGTCTTATGGTTAATTGGATTCCTATAAGATGCCCTTCTGTAGGAAGAGAGAAGAGAGATCAAAAATCTTTTTAGGGGGATTTACATGAAAAAAACATTTCTAACGATAGTTATGATTGCGTTACTGCTGGTACCAGCAGCTGTCTTTGCACAGGGAGAGGGAGAAGCTTCCTCGAAAACGTATGAAGTACGCTTTCCGACCGGTGAGGCAGAAGGCGATTTCATGACTGTATGGGCCAAGAACTTTGGTGCATATATGGCAGAAGCCACTGACGGCAGATGGAAGGTCAATGTGTTTCCGTACGGCACACTTGGAGAAAACGATGATATCGTTGAACTTGCCCAGAATGGTGTCGTGGAGTTCGTCTTTGCCGATTACGGCTGGCTGAGTGCCTACATTCCACAGACAAACGTGCTTGCTCTCCATTATGTGTGGCCGCGGGAAGGCCTTGTTGATATCCTTGACTGGGTAAACAACAACGGTAAGTTCATGGGAGAACTTGAGAAGAAATACAGAGAGAAGGGACTTATCCCTCTTGGCCTCTACTTCGAAGGCTGGCAGTGGCTGACAACGAAGAATAC